>JBELAI010000313.1:0-5385 GCA_049508975.1 Occallatibacter sp.
ACGTAGTAGAACGGCATCATGACCATGCCCAAAAACAGCATGGCGGGAATAGCGCCTATCCAGTACCAGTGCGCGGCCAGGATGCCGTACTGGTAGGAGGAGCCGGCCCAGCCCATCAACTCGAGCGAACCCAGATTGGCGGAGACGAAGCTCAATCCAGCGATCCAGGCCGTCATCTCGCGCCCCGCCATAAAAAACTCTTCGCTGGTGTTGGCCTTCGACTTGAGGTAGAAACCGATCCAGATCACCATCACGAAATAGATAGCGATCACGGCGATGTCCAGTGGGCTCAGGTGCGCCAGCGATGGGGCACTGAACGCAAGAACCGCGGCGGCTGCGGAGTGCAAACCGGCGGGGGTGAGGGCGGGTAGGACCAATCCGAGCATTACGTCACCTGAAATGGGTCGAAGCGTCCTGGGAGCCAGCGGACGTTCGCCCCTAAGTAAATGGCTTTACTGCTGTAGTTGTCAAGCGGCAAGCCGCCGTTTTGAGGGAAAAATGAATCTGCGGTTCATCCCCCCGGGAAAATGCATGCAAGCGAGAAGTCTAAACCATGCCGCGTCGCATGGAAAACGCTTACCCGACAAAGTAGTTAGACATTTGTAATCGATCCGGAAGTTCACAACAAAGCCGCTGCAGTCATCCTGAGCGAACGGGGCCCCAAACGCTTTTCAGTTTGGGGGTGGTGAGTCGAAGGATCTGCTTCTGCACTTAGGAACTTATGCTACAAACTTGGAGACGCCACCCTAACTCGCAATCTTCAGGCAGTCAGAATGCTGTCACTCAGCGCCTCCCGCTTCTCTCAAGAACTCCACCGTCCTGCTTTCTTTTCCCGGAAACAGACGCGCGTACCCCAGCGGATTGCAATCCACAAACTCATCCGGCCGCTCGTAATGCCCAGGCAGCTTTGCGCGCACTGACAGGTCGGCGCCTTTCCGCACCAGAAACTCCACCACCGGCAATCCCCAGTCATAGAACTGCGTCGCGGCATGGAAGATCGGAGTCTGGCCGCCCACACCTGCTTCATCCAGAGCCGCTGGGACATTGACGTCTGCGCCCCGTTCTACGAGCATTTTGGCCGCCTCCAGGTTGCCGTATTCGACAGCCACGTGTAGCAGTGTCGCGCCACGCAGTGTCAATCGGCGTGCGCCCGTCGAACCAAAATCCAGTTCCGGAAATCTCATGTCGACAAGAGAAGGATCTTCGTCAAGGCGCTGAGCAAGCAGATCCATTCGGCCTCGGAGCAGATCCACGACCACCGGCATATTCCTGCGCGATGCACATCCTGCTTCGAGAAGAATGTCGATGCACGCTCCCAGGTTCGCCGATCGCGAGTAAGTTCCAATCACATAATCCAGCGCCGAATCCGGATACTTGCGCCCCGCCTTGCCGCAGTTTGGATTCGCTCCATGATCCAGCAACCACTTCAGAGCCCCAGGCTCCAACGTCTCACAGGGTGCGAAAATGATTGGAAAGTATCCATTCCACTCGGCATTCACATTCGCGCCGTTTTGTAGCAGCAACTCCATCATCGGAATCCGCGAGTCCACCAACGCTGCGCGCATCAGCGGCCCATCCCCGCCCTGATGCACGTCCGACCCGTTGTCGATCATCCATTGCGCCATCGCGAGTCGTGTCGCCGTAGGCGCTTCCCAAGGAACGCGGCACTCGGCAACCCACGTAAGCGGACCGTTCTTGCCGTAGCCCAACGGTGCGCGATGAAGCTCTGGATTGCGAGTCATCAGAGCTTTCACGCGACCCAGGGCGTTGGTATCGATGGCCTGCTTGAGTTCAGCGGCCTCACGCATTGAAGCTTCAAGGGAATCCGCATGCGCCTTGAGTTTCGGCCAACTGGCAAAGCCGTACAGTCGAGCAATCTGAAATAGCGCGGCGGAGAGCGTCGCAGCTTCGCCCGCTTTTACAAGGGCTTTGGCTTCATCTTTGAGATGGCGGAGATTGGGCCGGTCAGGCAGCGGACGCGGGGCGTCCTGGGAATCGATGGGCATGGCAGCCTCCTTTCAAGTTCAACGCCCGCTGTCCGCAATTCGGGCCGAAAGAAGGTGCACGCAAATTGGTTTGATTCAGGGAGGCTTGAAGCCTTTTCCGCGGACCGGATGCGTCCCTCTCGCTGGACCAAATCGTACCAGAAATTGAATTGCCTGCGCCAGCTTCATTGCACACTCCGCTCAACCCACCACTTATCACGATTTGAGCCATATTCAGCGGATTTCCCCCTTGTCTTCGCCACGATTCAGAGATACCCTCAGTTATGGGACCCTCTTTCCCCGGCCTCAACCTCCGCATCTTCCCTTGTTCCGCTGCGCACCCGCGTAATAGCCGAATCTCTGTTCCTTCCATCCTCGAATCAAGGAGCCTTGCCAATCATGACATCGCCTATTGTTGACCCCATTGGTTGTAGTGGCTTTTCACGCCGCACCTTCTTCCGCTTTGCCGCTGGCGCCTCTGCGTTGGCCACCGTCCCCATCCTCACTGAAGCCCACCTGGCCATGGCCCAGCGGCCCCACTTCGCCGATCCCAACAAAGGCATTCATATCGACGCCAATGAGAATCCCCTTGGCCCCTGCGACGCAGCCCGCCAGGCAATGATCGATATCGTTCCCAAGGGCGGCCGTTACCTGATGGGAATGGAAGAGGACCTTACGTCGACCTTCGCCAAAATCGAAGGCCTCGATCCCGCATCGGTGATGGCGTTTGCCGGCTCCAGTGAGCCGCTGCACTATTCCGTGCTCACATTTACCGACAAGAGCAAGCCGCTCGTGGTCGCAGACCCCGGCTATGAAGCTCCTATTTGGGCTGCGCAGATTGCCGGCGCGCAAGTCATCAAGGTGCCGCTGGCCGACCCCAAAGGCGAAGCTTCGCATGACATCAAGGCCATGCTCGCCGCCTCGACCACGCCCGGCGTCATCTACATCTGCAATCCCAACAACCCCACGGGCACGTGCACTGCGCGTTCAGACATTGAATACGCCGTAGCCAACGCGCCAAAGGATTCGATCCTGCTGATCGACGAGGCCTACATTCATCTTTGCGATCAGCCGCGCTCGCTGGACTTTGTGAAAGAAGGCAAGAATGTCATCGTGTTGCGCACCTTCTCCAAGCTCTATGGAATGGCAGGTGTCCGTATGGGCTTCGCTGTTGGACGCCCGGACCTGTTGAAGCAGATTTCGGTGCATGGAGGCTTCAACGCGCTGCCCATCACCGCGGTGGCCGCAGCCAAGACAAGCCTGCTGCAGACGAACCTGATCGCCGAGCGCAAAAAGATCATCGGCGATACGCGCGTCGAAACGATGGCCTGGCTGAAGAGCGAAGGCCATGCGACCACGCCCTCTGAAAGCAACTGCTTCATGCTTGAAACAGGGCGCCCCGGCAAGGAAGTGCTCGCAGCCATGGCAGCGAGGGATATCTACATCGGCCGCATCTGGCCGGCGTGGCCCACCCAGGTTCGCATCACCGTTGGCACGCACGACGAGATGCTAGCCTTCCGCAAAGCCTTCAAAGATGTCATGGCCAGCAACACCGCAGGCCTGGTTCCACCTCAACTTCCGGGTAGACTCGCAGAGCATCCATTCACCCATAAGTCATAGGGAAAGTTGTGCGAGACAATTACCAGGACCGGTGATTTGACCATTCTCACCCCAAATGTGGGTGCCCCAGAGCCTGTCCTGAGCTTGTCGAAGGATCTGGAGTTTGAGACCTGGGAAACCACCAATCAATACGGCCTTCTTGAACACCTTCTGGCGCCCCGTCAAACGGGAGTTCGCGTGAACGAGCAGTCTTCAAATGGGCGCCACCTCGCTGCGATACTCGCGGCTTTCCTAGCCTTTGCGCTGAACACCGCACCCTTACCTTCGCAACAAATCCAACAAGCGCCGATGGACTTCGCCGACCACCAGGGCTACACATCGCTCTTCGACGGCAAAACCCTCACCGGCTGGGATGGCCAACCAGGTCTATGGCGCGTGGAAGACGGCGCGATTGTGGGCGAAACGATCAAGGCGAACTACCCTCCCTGGGCCTTTCCCAACACCAATCTCATTTATCGTGGAGTCACAGCAAAGGACTTCGACCTGAAGCTCGAAATCAAGGTTGAAAAGGGCGGAGGCAGCGGTATTCAGTACCGCAGCAGTGTAGGCTCTCAACCTGGCCAGCCTCCTGGAAAAGGAAGCGAAGGCCGCGATCCGCGTTGGGCCATGATTGGCCCTCAAGCCGACTTCTGGTTCCCCGTCGACGAGAAAGCAAAAGACTACAGCGGCCAACTCTACTCGCAGAACACCGGACTTGGCATCGTCGCGTGGCGCGGCCAGGTGGTTCAATCGCTGCCCGGCAAGCCGCCGCAGTTACTGGGCAACATCGGCGATCGCGGCAAGCTGGGCGCCTTTGTCAAAGACGGCGAGTGGAATCAGTACACCATTATCGCCCGCGGCAACGTAATCTTCCACATCCTCAACGGCCAGCTAATGGCCGTGTTGGTAGACGACGATCCGACCTCATCCAACAACGTCTCCGGTCTCTTCGGCTTGCAGATTGAAGGCGTGCCCTGCAAAGTGTCGTTTAGGAATCTTTGGCTCAGAAAAATCAATTAAACAATTCCGGCATAACTTGTCAGCTCGTTCAAGTTAGTTGCAATTCCGATTTAGAAACCGTCCGACCCAAGAAAAACCCCGCCTCGCAGCGGAGTTTCTCTTGATGGTAGATTCTCTCGACTACAAACTGTCATCTGTAGCCTGTCATCTGCACTTAGAAAATGATCTTCAACGCAAATTCCGCGTTCAGCGGCTCGCCTGGACCGATTCCGGGATTGCCGAGGTACGGTCCAAGTGTCGATCCAATTTGGCCGCCTTCGCCGGAGAAGGGGAAACCCACTGGCGCAAGGTTTGTGCGGTTAAAGATGTTGAACACATTCACACTGAATTGCGCTGCCACCCGCTCGACGATCTGTGTCGTCTTGAAGAACGCCACGTCCACCGAGTTGTACCCCGGGTTATAGTTTTGTCCGCGTCGCGTGGGCGAGTATGTGCATTGTACGTTTGGAGAGGAGTTGCAATCCACGAAGGATCCGGGACTGAACCACTGGACCACACCTGGGTTAACAGCTCCTATGCCGTGCGAGACGCCGGCCTTCGGGTTCGCAACCACCTGCACTGCGCGGTCTGCGCCTTCCCCGTTGCCGCTGGGGTTATTGGCCGATACCACGGTGAAGGGCGTTCCACCATGGAAGGAGAAGCCAGAATTGATTTCCCACCCATTGGTCAGGCGCTGAGGTCCTTTGAAGGTGGGCACATGGTAGTCGGCATAACCTGTGAAGGTATTTCGAACGTCAAAGTCCGAGTTGCCATACTCGGCCGCCTCATTCGTCGGGTCTTG
>JBELAI010000314.1:0-5383 GCA_049508975.1 Occallatibacter sp.
GTTTTCGACCTGCTCGGCGACATCTTGCGCAACCATATCCGGCTCACCATCGTCGGCGACTACATCATCAACCTCACACCGCTAATGCTTTATAAACTTGCCCCGCTCGCGGTGCTCATCGCGGTATTGGTCACTTTCGGCGTACTCAACCGCAATTCGGAAATCATCGCCATGAAGGCCACCGGCATCAGCCTTTACCGGCTGGTGGTGCCCGTTGTTTCCATCGCCGCCATCCTGGCCGTCAGCCTCTTCCTTTTCGATGAATACTATCTACCCCAGGCCAACAAGCGGCAGGATGCTTTGCGTAACGTCATCAAGGGCAAGCCGCCACAGACGGTCTCCCACCCGGAACAGAATTGGATCTTCGGCGCGCCCAACAAGGGTGAGCCGGGCCGCATCTTCTACTATCGCTTCTTCGATCCCGACCGCAACGAATTCGCCAACATCTCTGTATTCGAATTCGATCCCTCCACATTCGCTCTCACTCGCCGCATCTTCGCAGCCAAAGCAGTCTGGGACGCGGGAACCAACTCGTGGCGCTTCCAGAACGGCTGGGAGAACGACATAGAGGGCGACCACCCCAAAGATTTCCAGCAATTCACGCAGACTTCCTTCTCCGAAATCCACGAAGATCCCAGCTATTTCAACAAGGAGAGCCTGCAAGCCCAGCAAATGAACTTCGGCCAGCTCGACCGTTACATCGGAGACCTGCGCCAAAGCGGCTTTGACACCATGAAACTGCAGGTCGCGTTGTGGCAGAAGCTCGCTTACCCATTGATTGCTGTTGTTATGGCCGTGCTGGCAATTCCCTTTGCACTTTCAATGGGCCGCCGCGGTTCGCTCACCGGCATCGCCGTAGCAATCGGAGTTGCGCTCACTTACTTTGTCGTCGACCAGTTGTTCGGCGCACTGGGCAATGTGAACTATCTTCCTGCCGCGCTCGCTGCCTGGTCCTCCGACATCCTCTTCGGATTAGTAGGCGGCTACCTGCTGCTTCGCACTCCTACTTAAGCCCGTAAAACCGCATGAAGAAACGCGTCCGCAGAAAGGGTTCCCTCCACTCCTCGCCGCCCTCCAAATGCTAGAACTTCCGTGGCGATTGAATTGGGCGCCGGGATTTACTGGAATTAACGCTCTCGCAGGCCGGCGACGAAAACCCCTCGGACAAGGGACAGCCGTCCCAGGAAGCAATTTCAAAGTTTTTTCCCGCAGTTTGCAGTCCAATTCGCGTAAACGCGCACAATGAATTCATGACCACCAAGAGCTCCTCAAATCCCCCAGTTTTCTCGCCCACAAACACCTCAAACCACCCTGCTCCGATCCACAAAACGTGCCATTTTCCGGAAAAACGCGCATATTGCTGAAACTAAGCATGTTACGTCATTTTCGCTCCAAAATAGCGTTGCAAACAAACAAGTTACGTTTCGATCCACTTTTTGGAGTTCTCCATTCTAAACAAGTTACGTCCATGAGGCCCTTCCACATCACCACGCATTTTGCACCGAAAATGCAGCGGCTCTTGAATGCCACCGAAATCGTCCACCGCGTTCATGCGATTGACATGCCATCCGAGACGATCTCGATGTCCGGCCCCTTACAATAAAACCATGCTGAGGGATTTGCGCCCACTCTTTGCCTACATGCGCCGCTACCGCTGGGGATACGTATGGGGCACCCTTTCCTGCATTGCCACCAATGCGGCGGCAGTTCAGTTTCCCAGGGTGCTGGGATGGGCGGTCGACAAACTTCAAAAGGGCCAGGCCGATCACCGCATGATTCTGCTGTTCGCCTCGCTGCTGGTCGGCATCTCGGTGACCAAGGGCATCTTCCTTTACGCCCAGCGCTGGATCCTGATCGGCATCTCGCGCGAAATCGAGTTCGACGTTCGCAACGACCTCTTCACCCATCTGGAAAAACAGGATTCAGGTTTCTATCAACGGTACCGCACTGGCGATGTGATGGCCCGCATGACCAACGACCTGAATGCCGTGCGCAATCTGCTGGGCCCAGCCCTGATGTATTCAGCCAATACTGTCTTCTTCACCATCTTTGCTTTGTACTTTCTGCTGCACCTGAGCCCCTGGCTCACCCTGCTAGCCTTCGCTCCCATGCCACTGGCCAGCATCCTGGTACAGTACCTCGGACATCGCATTCACGACCGCTTCGAACGCATCCAGGCCAGCTTTTCCGAAATCTCATCGCAGGCCCAGGAGAATTACTCAGGTGCGCGACTGATCCGCGCTTTTGCCCGCGAGGAATCGCAGATCGGCCTGTTCGAGAAATTAAACCGCCAGTACATTGCCCGCTCCCTGCGGCTGGTGCAGTTGATGGGCATGCTGTGGCCATCGCTGGAATTCATCCTCGGCGTTTCCATGGTCATCACTCTGCTTGTGGGTGGCCACCAGGTACTTGCAAATCGCATTACGCCGGGCCAGTTCATCGAGTTCAACACCTTTATGATTCTGCTCATCTGGCCCATTATCGCTGTGGGCTGGGTCATCAACCTTTTTCAGAGAGGCACCGCCTCCGTACAGAGGATCGATGAATTGCTCAAGGCCGAGCCAGCCATCGACGACCGCGCCGCGGATGCATCTGTTGGTTTGAATACTGTGCTGAGTGGCGAGATCGAGTTCCGTCACCTCAATTTCAGCTATGGTGAAACGCCGGTGCTGCGCGATATCTCATTGAAAATTCCCGCCGGCTCAAGCTTGGCCATCGTGGGCCCGACAGGCTCCGGAAAGACTACCCTGGTCAGTCTTCTCTCGCGACTTTATGAAGCGCCCGCGGGTTCGCTCCTCATCGATGGCCGCCCGATTCGCGACTATCCGCTCGCCGTCCTGCGCCGCAACATTGGCATGGTTCCCCAGGAAACCTTCCTGTTCAGTTGCACCATCCGCGAGAATCTTACCTTCGGCCGGCCGGACGCAAGCGCCCAAGAGATGCTTGAAGCCGCCGAAGCCGCGCATATTCGAGCCGAGTTCGAAGAGTTTCCGCAAGGCTATGAAACAGTTGTAGGCGAGCGCGGCGTAACTCTGTCTGGCGGTCAAAAGCAGCGCGCGGCAATTGCCCGGGCTCTGCTGCGCCGCCCGGCGATTCTTATTCTCGACGACGCTCTGGCCAGCGTGGACACCTATACCGAAGAGCGCATCCTCGGCGGCCTCAGTAGTTACACCGCCGCGTCCACCACGATCCTGATCTCGCATCGCGTCTCTACCGTGCGCAATGCCGACCAGATTGCGGTTCTCAATCGCGGCAGGATCGTCGAAGTTGGACGGCACGACGAGTTGTTGGCCCTCGACGGCTACTATGCCGGGCTCTACCAGAAGCAGCAACTGGAAGAAGAACTCACCGTCGCCGGATGAACCGGCGACCGTATGCAAATGTCAAGCATTCCAACTTGAACCCACCGCGGATTCGGATCCGTACTCATCGCTTTCAAAGCCGGTGTTGCCGCCTCTGGTCATGGCCCTCACCTGCGTTGGAGCCGGATTCACGTCTGGGTCCCGGGCAACCTCTCGCCAAGCATCTCTTACGTTGCGAACGCAGCCGATTGCGTGCTCAAACTTGCTGAACGAGGCAGATTGCGAAGCCTGCAAAATCTGCGCGAAGATGGTTGCATAAAACTCGCTCAGCGCCTGCGCGGGGCGTCCGCCTACATCCATGCGCAGCCGGGCCTGGAGATGGATAATGATATCGAGCGCGCGTTTCACCGCCGTCCGCCGCGCAGCATGGTCTCCGCGTTCCGCCGCCGCACTGGCGGCGTAGAGAAACCGAATAATTCCGTCATAGAGGGCCACGACCAGTTCCACGGCCGAGGCGCTTTCCAGTGCGTGTTCCTGATAACTTCCCATGGATATACTTCTCCTTAGCCGTTCGTTTGCTGGTTGTAACCGGTGATGGCCGAGTACAACTCGTTGACGCCTTCCAATTGCGTAGGCAGTTGCTGCATGATCTCGTTGGCGCTGTTCAGCTCCGCGGTAAGACTCGTCTGCTGCGCGGAAATCAGCAGGTTCTGCTTGGAAATGTCCGCGTTGAGGGTGGACTCGACGTTGCTGTTTGACGCGGAGGCAAGAGACAGGATCCCGGTCGACGAACTTTTGCCGGAGTTGGTCAGCATGGCGGAGAAATTCTGGCCCCATCCGTTGGCATTCTGAAAGAAGCCCACCACACCGCTATAGTCGGCATTCAGTACTGAATCGAGCGAGGCGGTATCCAGAGCTATCGTGCCGTCGTTATTCACGCTGATGCCCAGACTGGTCAGGCTGTTGATGTCCGATGAGTTCGTATACTTGAGCGTCGAAGTGGTGGTGTTGGTGGTGTCGAGAATGCTGGATGTGATCGAAAGCGCCCCGGCCGAGCCATTGGTGCCGGAAGTGAGCGAGATCGACCAGCCTCCGTTGCTGCCTTGGATCGGCGTGGCCGTCACTCCCAGTTTGGCGGCGTTGATGGCGCCTGCCAGGCCCGCAAGCGTGGCAGGCGACGATGGTACCGGAATGGTTGTCGCCGGTCCGCTGCCCACCTGAACAATCACCGAACCGGAGAGAACGTCATTGCCGGCAAAGCCGCCGATCAACCCGCCGTCGGGAGTCGTACTGGTATAAGGGTTGGTATTCCCGTAAGTCAACGGTGTGGCGCTGGTGGCTGTGATGCTTGAATTCACTGCCAATGCGCCGGCGGAGCCTGCGGTTTGCGAATTCAGCGACAGGCTGGATTCTCCGTTGCTGGTTACAACATTGGCCGAAACACCAATGTTGGCGGCGTTGATGGCGCTGGCCAGGCCGGAAATTGTGTTGTCTGTGGAGTTCAGAGTGACAGTTTGCGGGCTGGTATCGAGAATACTTGAGTTCACGGTAAGGGTTCCCGCCGCGCCCAGAGTCCCGGACAAAAGCGACAAGCTCGACGAGCCATCGCTGTTCTTTGTCACCCAGGCCGTGACCCCGATATCGGCCGAATTGATGGCGTTAGACAGAGTACTGAGTGTGTTGCTGGAGCTGCTAACGGTAACTGTCTGCGCCGTGCCGCTGCCCACTTGGATCGAGATCGATCCGGCGAGCGTATCGCCCGCGTTGGCGATCGAACCCACCGTACCGGTCGAGGTTACCGTGTCGCTGCCCGGCGCGCCGTTAGAACCAAGCGAAAACCCGCCCGCTACCGTGATCGACATGGAACCGGCGAGAGTGGTATTGGTGTTGTCAGCGATCGGGTCCAGACTTCCGTTTGGGTTCTGTATATTGAGACCGCTCAAAAGCTGATGCTGGAGCAAAGAAAGTGTGGGAGAGCCGAATAGCGGTTCGGCATTGTTCGAACTGTCGAGGCCCTCCTGAGTGTTGACGGCGCTGATCAGAGAGTTGTAGTCGCTGACCATGGTTCCAAACGTGCTTTC
>JBELAI010000315.1:0-5356 GCA_049508975.1 Occallatibacter sp.
AGGCAGATGCGGGCACAAGCCGCAAGTACGGAGGCACAGGTCTGGGACTTGCAATCAGCCGCGAGTTGGCGAGTTTGCTGGGCGGAGAAATTCGACTCTACAGCACACCGGGACAAGGCAGCACATTTACTTTGTATTTGCCGCAGACTTATGTCGGACCAGCAACTGCGTCAACAGTTATACGCGGCGAGGTCCATTCCAGGCCCGTCTCGTTCTTGCCTGCTTCAAGTGTCAGCGTAACTGAACACCATCCAGAACAGATCGAAGATGACCGGGGCGAGTTAGAGACAGGCGACGAAGTATTGCTGATCGTCGAAGACGATGTGCACTATGCGCGCCTGATCTGCGATCTATCGAAAGATAAAGGATTCAAGGTTCTCCATGCGGCAACAGGCACTGAGGCTCTGTCGCTTGCCAGGGAGTTCCGCCCAACGGCGATTTCTTTGGATGTCTTCTTGCCCGACATGTTGGGTTGGACGGTTCTGAACCATCTAAAGCAGGATCCCAGTACTCGTCACATTCCTGTCCAGATGCTCACTTCTGACGAAGACTGGCACCATGGCCTATCGCGCGGAGCTTTCGCCTTTGTAACCAAGCCGACAACAACGGAAGGCCTCAATGCGGCCATTACGCGCATCAAAGCCTACGCTACTCCGCGCCGGAAAAGACTCCTTGTAGTGGAAGACGAAAAGGCGCAGCAGGTTAGTATCGAAGCGCTCCTTGGATATGATGACATCGACGTAACTTTCGCCGATACCGGAGCAGAGGCACTGGCAGCAGTCACTAACGAAGCATACGACTGCCTGGTCCTTGATTTGCGCTTGCCCGATATGAGTGGCTTCGAAGTTCTGGAACGGTTGCGCGACACACCTTCCCTAAGTGAGTTACCGGTCGTAGTCTTTACCGGGAAAGACCTTTCGCCCGAGGAAGACAATAGGCTTCATTCGCTTGCCCGAAGTGTAATTGTCAAAGATGTCGAATCGCCGGAGCGGTTATTGGATGAAACGGCGCTGTTCCTTCACCGCGTGATCGCGGATTTGCCCCCGGAAAAACAGAATATGCTTGACCGTCTGCATCGATCCGATGAGGCCTTGGTAGGGAAGCAAGTACTGATTGTCGATGACGATGTTCGCAACATCTTTGCACTCAGTAGCGTCCTTGAACGACGCGGGATGACGGTACTGACAGCTGGAACCGGGCGCGAAGCCATCGAAACCATTGAAAAAACGCCGGAATTGGGAATCGTGTTGATGGATATCATGATGCCGGAAATGGATGGTTACGAGACCATGCAAGTCATCCGACAGAATCCTCGGTTCCAACGACTGCCCATCATTGCACTGACTGCGAAAGCCATGAAAGGCGATCGCGAAAAGTGCCTGGAGGCTGGGGCGTCCGAGTATCTAGCGAAACCGGTCAACACAGAGCAGCTCCTTTCAGCGTTGCGCATGTGGCTACACCGATAAGGGAAATTATATTGGCTTTTTGTGGCTTGAGCCCGCGTTACATTTGGAATGGAGATAGGTTGGGGGAAGCATGACCGAAGCGCAGAAGGTAAACATACTGATGGTCGACGACCAACCGGCAAAGCTTCTTAGCTACGAAGCAATTCTCGCCAATCTGGATGCGAATTTGATCAAGGCTCGATCCGGTCGAGAGGGGCTGGAGTTACTCCTCAAGCATGATGTTGCCGTGGTTTTGCTCGATGTGAGTATGCCTGAGATCAACGGTTTCGAAATGGCGGATATGATGCGCGAGCATCCGCGATTTCAGAAGACAGCGATCCTGTTCATCTCAGCTGTCCGCATGAGCGACCTGGATAGAATCAGGGGCTACCAGAGCGGGGCGGTAGACTATATCTCCGTTCCGGTGGTTCCTGAAGTATTACGGGCAAAGGTATCGGTGTTTGTCGAGTTACATCGAAAGAGCAGGGAACTTGAAAACCTGAACCGGGAACTGGAAACTCGTGTCGAGCAAAGAACACGGCAATTGCAGGAAAGCGAGAATCTCCTAAGAGAACGCGCGGATCTGTTGGAACTGGCGTCTGAAGCAATTCTCGTTAGAGATCTTTCGGGAGTGCTTACTTATTGGAACGCTGGAGCTGAAGCATTATATGGGTGGGATCGCGACGAGGTTCTCGGGAAACCTGTTCATGAAATTCTTGGAACCGAATTTCCAGTGGAGTCGTCGAGCAGCGAATCGACGCTCGTTAACCGCGGAAGATGGGATGGAAATCTAGTTCAGAAAACAAGGGACGGCCGGGAAGTTATCGTTGCAAGCCGCCAAGTATACAAGAAAGAAGTCGGATCTATTCTCGAAATCAACCGCGACATTACGGCACAAATACGGGCCGAAGAGGCATTGCGCCAAACCGAAAGGCTGGCGGCGATGGGTCGTGTTGCCGGTATCATCGCCCACGAGATCAACAATCCTCTGGAAGCGATTACGAATGCGTTTTATCTTCTGCGGAATCACCCATCGCTCAATGAGGAGGCTCGCTACTATGCCCAATTGGGAGAGGTGGAACTTGCAAGAGTGGGGCATATTACCAAGCAGACGCTAGGTTTCTATAGGGAATCGCAACACCCCGTAAACGTGGGGATTGGTGAGATTATCGACGATGTACTCCAACTGCAGGCCCGCCAGTTACTAATCAATCGAATCTCACTCGATAAGAAGTACTTCACCGATGGAGAGATCCGCGGCTTTCCAGTCGAACTAAGACAAGTGTTCTTGAATCTTATCAGCAATGCGATTCAAGCAATGCCATACGGAGGCAATCTCCGAATTCGCATGGGGACACGCTGGAACGAGGCGAGCGGGCGCCAGGATTTGTGCGTTTCGGTCTGCGACACGGGCGCGGGAATCAGGCCTGAACACGCAAAGCACCTGTTCGAGCCTTTCTTTACCACTAAAGCCACAAAAGGCACAGGATTAGGGCTTTGGATCAGCAAGGGCATTGTTCAGAAATACGACGGGGCCATTCACTTTCGAAGCATATCCTTCAAGGGTAAAAACATAACATCGTTTCGTGTAACTCTTCCGGGAGTCAGCCCTGCGTCGAAGGGCCTTGAATCTACGTACCACGCGCTTGGCGACGAGACATCGAGGGCTCCCCTTGGACACCTATAACACATTCATTCTTTGCGTTGACGATGAAGAGCTTCCACTCACCTTGCGAAAGCTAGTTCTTGAGCTTGAGGGATATCAAGTGATAACTGCTCGTTCGGCTCCTGATGCGCTGCGGACCCTTGACGATCGTCCTGTGAATCTGGTCCTCACAGATCAAATAATGCCGGGAGGGACTGGAACCGAACTTGCGCAATCCATCAAGAAGAAGTGGCCCGGCATGCCGGTAATCCTTATATCGGGTATAAATGAGGTCCCGCCTGATGCCATGTATGCCGATTTGTTTATCAGCAAAGTCGAGGGCCCGGCAGCATTGTGCGCTAAGATCTCGGGAATTCTTTCGGCACGGCGCTGTTCTCTACGCTAATCGCGATCTCGTCGACGGTACACCCTTTTCGCAATTGCTCAATAAAAGAGAGGAGCCGCGCACGGTTCCTCTTTTTACTCAGGCAAGTTTTCGAATCTGAATCAATGTAAGTGGAAGTCCACGTCAATCAGGATCTGTACCGCGACTGGGTGCCCCTGATACATCGCGGGCCTGAACTTGTATTGCCTTACTGCTTCGAGGGCCTTCTCATCCAACCCCATGCCGAGGTGACTTACGGGGCGGACGTTCTGTGGATTCCCTTCCGAATCGACAATCAGCTGAACCGAAACATTGCCTTGAAAATTCGCACGGCGGGCTTCGTCCGTGAATTCCGGCTGAACCGAACGGACGACCTGCGGCGCGCTCACTCCTCCGCCAACGCTCATCAGTCCGCCTCCATAGCCTCCGCCGCTACCTGGGCCTGCGCCGATGCCGCGACCTGCGCCGATACCGCCACCAATTCCCTGACCGAAACCAGACCCACTGCCCTTTCCCTGCGAAGACAGCGCGACCTGCGGCGACTGGCTCATGCCAAAATTGGGAAGATTATTATTGTCTGGCATCTTCACCATCTCGGTAGGCTCCACGCTCAGCTTGGGCCGATCGATCCGGATGATCTGAGGAGGCGTGATCTGAGTCTTCGCCACGATAGGCTGCCGTCCCTTGCTGGCCTGCGACACCTCATGCGCGCCGCCGCCACCGCCGCCACCCTGTACCTTTGCCACAGACATCATTACTGGAGGAGCAGTTAGTTTGAAGTCCATCGGAGTGACAATCGTGGTGCGCTGAAGCGTAACATTTGACCGAACCGTGACCGCCAACGTCAGAACCAGAGTTATTGCGACAACATGGATGAGGAATGAGATAACGCTTGACGTCTTGTCGCGCTTGACCGCCAGCGGGTCAACCGTAAATATGGGCCGCGAAGCAGTCCTTATCGGGGCAAGCTGGCTCGGAGCATACCCGACGGGAATGTTTTGTCCCATGGGAGGCCAAGTGGAAACTCCGGCATCCTGCATCATCCGGCTGGAACTTGTGATCGACTTAAGAGTTGACGTTGCCATATTGTCCATAAAAGTGTTCTGCCGGAAGCGCAACCCCCGGCCCCCCTCTGTTGGTTGATCACAGGTTTGACTAGCGATGAAGGAAACATAATTGCCCGGCTCGACTTTCGGACGCGAACGGATGTTAGCCCTTCACCAGTGTTCTTACAGCTTCAGTGCCCCAGCATTTCGACCGCTCCATGAAGGTCAACTCCTGTTGGCTAGGGTGGCGCAATTACACCTCTTCAACTAAGCCTGGAGGAAAGGTTGTGGCAATCGCAAATGCTGTAGTTACTTGTTGGGAGGCATCATCGCGATCGTAATCTGCTTCGGCCGGACCAACATGCGTACATTCATTGGATGCATAGAACAGGGCGGTGTTGCCAACTTGCCTCGTGTTTTCTCGTCTGGACAACGCGCAATACCAAGCTGAAGATTCGCCTTGATGATGGTCCGTTTTCTTCTATCACCCCAGGTAAACTTATAACTTTCAGATCGCATGTCATGATGGCTGTTGTTGTGATTCGTAGTCTCGTTTCACAGGTTGGTGTCAGGTATCGGATCAGGCTGCTCCATCTCCCCGTTTCCATGCTTATTGTGAGCCTTTGCATGACCCCATTCGAACCGGGACCCTCCATTTGCAGCGCGGGCATAGGTGCTTGCATTATCGCTGTATAGCGCGTCGCGCATCGCCTTTTTGCACTTGTGGAGTTCAAACCAGCGGAGATAGTTCTTGACAACGCTGGTAATCGTCATCTCGACTCCGGCTTGATAGTTGTGTTCCGCCATCTGGCACTGTAACTCCGGAGATTTCAGG
>JBELAI010000316.1:0-5355 GCA_049508975.1 Occallatibacter sp.
TACTTATCCCGCTGATTGAAGACCTGTTCCCGCTGCTGCCAGAACGGATCGTTCGGGCTTTCCTTGGCTAGCTCGTCCAGTGCCTGCTTGTAAATGCCGGTTTGGACATAGGGAGTAATGTCCAGCTTGGATTCCACAAACTCGCTCTTGATCATCGTCTTCCAGAAGCGCTGGACGCCGGTAAGATTCGGGTCCGTTGACTGGTCAAGGTGTCCGCTGTAATAGGCCCGCTCGATCAGGCCGCGATCCAGCTTCAGGTACTTGGCGATGTCGTCCACCGTCTTCTGGTGATTGTCCTGGGCGAACTTTTCGGCCCGCAGGATGGCTCGAACAAAGTGCTCCCACACCACGCGGCGCGCCTGCGCGTCTTGCGCGTGAATTGTGAGCCTGCAGCATGGATGGCCCGGTGCCAGAGAACCGCTACGAATCACAACCTTCAGTCCTTGCTCCTCGGCACGCAGATCATGCGGCCCCCATACGACTCCAGCATCAACCTGGCCGGACTTCACAGCCTCGAGAACCGCCGGAGGATTTTTCAGCTCGAAGATCTGCAAATCCGTCTTCCAGTTGAGTCCAGCGTCGTTCAGCGCTCCGCGCAGGACCGCATCGCCCGTCGCCAGCCGCACCGTGGCTACTTTCTTGCCCTTCAAGTCAGGAATACTCTTGATGATGTTTTCGTTCTCCGGCTTGACGACGATTGCCGCGTCTTCCCCCATCACGCCGCCGATGATTGCGATGTCAGCTCCCTTTGCGATATGTACCAGAGGGGCAGTGGTGCCAAAAGCGCCGAGATCGAGTTTGTCGGCGCGCAGAGCGGCCAGACCGTCGGCCGAATTGGCGAACTCGGTCAGTTGCACGTTCAGACCTTCGTCCTTGAAGAAGCCTTCTTCTTGAGCGATAAAGAACTTGGCATGCCCGGTGACCGGTAGATAGCCGACTCGTAAGGTGGCGATGGTCCGGGGCTGGAAGAGCTTGCCCCGCGCAGCGAACACTCCTGCCGCTGCGACGATAACCACTGCGATGGCTAGAAGGCCGAAAATAAGCGGCCGTTTGCTTTTGGGTGTGTCGTTTGTACTCATGAATGCAGCTCCTCTTCAAATTCGAAAGACTGGCTAAACTGGATTTGGCTTCTTCGGACGGGCCAGGTGTTACCCACAAAACAAAAAGCCCACGATCTGGGATCGTGGGCTTAGGAAAATACGCTGAGTCAATGACTTAAGAAGAAATTGCCTCGCCTTCCGCAGAACCCACAGATCCGCACAGACACATACAACAACAAGCGCTGTTGTACGAAATCTCGATCATGTGGGCCGACAGAAGCATGGTCAGAATATAGCACAGTTTATCCGGCCACGAAAGCAAATCTAGTGATCGGAGTGTTTGAATTGCATCTCAATCGGCTGTTCGTTTGAGCTACGGCCGCGAGAGCTTTCTTCACCCTCGCGATTGCAGCCTCTGCTGCGCCCCAAGCGTGGTGACGCTTCGAACAGCGCAGAAATCTCCGCGACGCACGCGTTTCCATGCCTGGAGTGCGTGGCGCTGCTTCGCTGCTCAGACGCTGGGTGCTCGTACCATCAGGAATCGGTCACCGCGGCGCATCTGGACGCCTACCTCGACAAATTTGCCTTCCGCTTCAATCGCCGTCAATCTCGCCGCCGGGGCTTGCGCTACCTTCAGCTTCCGCAACATGCTGCAGTCACCGCAGCCATTCGATATGGACCTTCACGTTCCCGTGGTCAAAAACATGCCTCAGCCTGTGGTGCCTACTGTACTCAGGCAGTTACCCCACTTCCTACCTTTTAAGGAATAACGACATCACACCTTACGGTGCAACAGTCTCTCCGAACCTGTATGTAACGTTAATACTAGCGTAGGACGGAATGCGAACGCCAACAACCTCCTGGACCTGATTTGCTTGCTGCTTGGCAAAGTTCCAGAAGTTTTCCGTGGTCTGCCCCGTGTATCCGCTGGCGATCAGCATATTCACGCCAACGTTCAGACGCCCGTCACGGAAAGGCCGCACCAGCGAAGCTCGAAACTCCTTCACCGGCACACCTACGCATTCGGCGTCGCCAGTCGGGTTGTAGGGATTACATCCAGTGCCCAGCGGCTTCGCGCCAACGTACTCAAATTCGCCTTTCGCTTGCAACCGGAAAGGAAGCTTCTCGATCGATCCGGAAAGATCGCCAATGGTTCTCGGAGCTTCCGGTGTCGGCTGTCCCGTATCGAGATCGCGCGCATCAGCTTTCGATAGTGTTGCCAGCAGCGACCCATACCGGAAGCTCTGCCGAACCGCCACCGCCCCGAAGCGCAGGCGGCTTGGCCCCTGGTTAAACTGCAATCCAGTATCCGGGTCGATCTTCGCCAGTTCCGCACTCTGTGTAACGCGCCCAAGGGTGAGCTTCAGGTCAGTCCTGTGGATCGTCTTACTGGCAACCAGTTGATACGAATGTGCCGTGGCCACCGGGCTCCCGGGGACACCCACTTGGCCGACTGCGGAGCCGACGCGCGGATCTTCTGTGAAAAACGATTGGCCATAGCTGAGAGACACGAGGGGAACAAACCAGGATTGCTCAGGGCGAAAAGAAACCGTGGCTTTCGGCGAATTCAGGCCAACAAATTTATTGGATGAATCTGACGGAGTTACAAGATCGACATTGTCGATGCCGATCTCATCGCGCCGCCATCCCAGATAGTAGTGAACGAGGCGGCTCAGCGATCCATCTCCAGCCACATACGGAGCCACCGAAACGATCGTCACGTTGTTCCCGTCCACCTTCGAGAAGGGACCGTAGTAGTACGGTTCGCTAGGATTAAAGAAATTGTAATGGTCAAGATCATCGCGCCGAGGGGCTTCGCGCTCGTAATCTGTCCCTGCAAGCAACGTAAAGTGCTCGGTGATCTTATTCACATAGGCCGCACTAGCGCCGGCGACGGTACGGAACTCGCTTTGGCGGATTAGTCCCAATCCGAAGTTGGTGTACAGCGATAGGTTGTAGGTGCGTCCGAACCCGGAAAGCTGAATCTCCTGGTTATTGTGCACCTTCCACACATCATTCAGAGCCACGAGCGCAGTGTGTGTCTGATCCTTCTGCCTCGGATCGATCGTGTCTCCGTAGTTTTGGAAGCCCGCATCCGCGGAATTGAATGCGTAGATCGGCACCAGTCCCGGTATGTAGGAGAAACCGTAGTATCCAATTCCAAATAACGTAAGCCGATGATCTCCAAGATGGAAGATTCGCTCCCCATTGATCTTGTACTGCTGCCGGTGTTCGAGGCGATCAAGAAATCCATTGCCGCAAGCGGCCTCAACCGCAATCCATAAATTCTGGGAGGCACTAATCGCTGCCGTCGCGGCGATGTCACGGTGGTCGCCGGTCACGGTGACAAACGGTTCAAGGTGCGAACGAAGCCCGTAAGTCGCGGCCAGGTTCATCGAGTGATTGCCTTCACGGACGTTGAAACCGCCGCCATCCACCTGAACGCTCTCTATCACCTCCGCGATATAGATGTTCGGATCGGAGTAGCCGTTTCCGTGGGCGTTGGCCGACAGATTGTTGGGCACCAGGTAGCTGCCCACCGACATGTATTGAGCGATAGGTTCGCCATGATCTCCGGCTACGCCCGGTGCAAAATACTGCGGAGCCTTGATGCCGCTTGAAGCGGTTTCAATCGGGTATCCGGGTATAGATACAGGTGCGCCGGGGCGGCCTGGGTTTGCGTCCAGCAAGTCGTCCGACACGAAAACCTTCTCCGCCGGATCAGGTGACAAGATGTTTCCCTCGTTCACGTCCGCAGTAACCGTCACGGACTCGCCCCGCGTGGAAAGTTCTCTCATGCTGATTTCGATATCGGAAGTGACGCCCGCGCGCACAGTGACGGAGCGGGTGACAGGGCGGAATCCGGGGAACTCGCCCTTAATGACAAACTGTCCAGCGCCAGTTGGTGACAATTGGAACAGCCCATCCGGGCCGGTGATTGCTTCTCCGGCGACGCGGCCACGGTCAAGGAGTTTGACCGATGCCTCTGGCAAAACATTTCCTTTGAGATCGGTGACCCGCCCCTTCAGCACAATCGTCTGCGATAACAATGAGAGCGGCAGCAAAACAAACAGCAAGATACCGAATGAGTACACGGACGCCTTCGTCCTATAACCTTGCCTCATCTTCAGGCCTCCAAATAAGTATTCTCGGGAAAACCAGAGGTGTTCTATTCCTAGCCCGTCGCAGATGCCCTCGTCGCAAGCGCACAGAGTCAATAAACGAACGTGCTGGCAGGACCGCAGACTGTCAAAGACTACTGGCCAGGATGATCGATGCACGTCCCGTCATCTGCCCATCGGTCATAAGGAATCCCGGACCACGGGTTGCCCCATAATTTCGGCAGCGACTGCAAACATCTGAGCCAAGCCCAAGCCGCTACGCAGCCCCACAATGTACTCCGGCAAAGCAGCGGGCAGAATCACTCGCCTGATCATTTCGGCCATCCGAGTGCTGCAGCGGAACCAGTTCGACATCCTTCTCGGTTAAGTTCGGCTCGGTGGAGCGATCGCAGCAGAAAGATATGAGGATTTGTGCCGCGCGTGACGGCGATATCTTGCCCGTATGGTTGATCGATGGCGTGCTCTCCACAAATCGGCAAGACATCGGAATGCCAAGTACGATCACAGTTTGGCCCTTGCCCCAGATCGTGTCGGGGCAATACTCGGGCTTAGGTTCGTGGTGTTCGCGCCAAGGTGAGACAGAACGCAACCGATCAGGTCCGCGCCAACCTTTCTTGTTTCGCGTACAATCTTCTTCCTCAGACCCGCTTCGTCCATTCCCGTAAACACCTCGACTCTTTCGCGATTGATTCAAAAACAAAAAACCACATGCCTGGAATATTGGCATGTGGTCTTTGTAACTAGACCCTGGTTAGATGATTGCTATACCACGATCTCCCTCGCGCCAATACGAGTGTAGGTGTTTCGACACGACCGGCAACAATGCATCATGGTGAATTATGTATATCCGGATTTCTACCTTTTCGTCAATCAGACGCTCGCCAATTCGCCGCCCTCCACTTAAGAACGGACATAGTTTCGTGATCGACACGGTGCCTCGCGTTAAAGGAGAGATGGGAGCGCCCTTCTCATCCCATCTCTCCCCCAGTTGCACTTGCGGCAATCCTGTTGCTTGCTGTGTCTACGCCTTGGAAGCTACCGGCTCGGCGATCGGCGTGGTAGGCAGTGCCTGTGCTTCCTTGCGCAGCTCCTCGAAGAGAACCGTGCTGAGGTATCGCTCGCCAAAACTGGGTATGACGGCGACGATCAGCTTGCCCGCATTCTCCGGGCGCTGGGCCACCTTGACAGCGGCA
>JBELAI010000317.1:0-8923 GCA_049508975.1 Occallatibacter sp.
ACGACCTGGTTCCAGTTGGAGCCGAAGGTCTTTCCGGTCCCGAAGGGAAGGTCATAAACTCCTGTGACGGAGATGTTGTGACGCGTGTCCGACCCTGCCGGGCCCCATTCCCCCTTTGGATCGTACGCGTCTTGCTGATAGTACTGGCCGCTCCAAATATTGTAGACGCCGTAGAATCCGATGTTATCAGTCATGGAGTGGGAATACGTATAGTTAGCTGTCAATTCAAGGCCCGCAGTCAAGCGCTGCCGAAAGACCGCCTGCAGCGCGTTGTAGTTGCTGGCCGACTCTGTCTGCGTGATCTTGGCAACGCCGCCCTGCCCAACGATACTGGCGAAGGGAGCGGTTGCTGTCGGTGAGGTCCACTGGTTACCCCAATAGGGATCAGTAAGGTGGTGGCCCAGGATGCCGACGTAACCGACCTGGACAGTGGACGCATGAGCGACCTGATATTCGGTTGTGAGACTGAACTCCTGCGTCATGGCCGGCCTGAGATCCCTTGGCCATATGTAGAAAGTTGTAGTGGGAACCTGGGTGGTCGGGAACCCATTCGACGCCTGGTAAAAAACACCTGGAGAGTACGGGGAGCTTGCCGTCGCGGGTGTGGGGCTAATTCCGGTCTCTTCAAAATCCTTGTGAAAAGGCGGATTCTGTGTGAGGCGAAGATTGGCGCCAGTGCCTTCAAGATAGCTTGAGATGCCGTACCCGCCGCGGACAACAAAGCGCTGCGTCGCCTGAAAAGCGAACCCCACGCGAGGTTGGAATTGCGTGTAATCAGCATCGTAAAGTGCCCGGCTATTGCCGTCGACTCCGGCGTACTCGATTTGCAAAGACTGCAAGTTGACATTGGCCATTTTGTTATTGACTTCGAAGATGGGCTGGTCGAACTGCCAGCGGACGCCGATGTTCAGGGTAAGCCGGGTGTTGAGTTTGTAGTCGTCCTGAGCGAAGATGCCATCGCGCCACTGGCGCTGTCCGGTTCTTCCGCCTACCGCGCCGATTTGCACATCCTGGACTCGATCCAGCAGAAAGTCGGCGAACGGGTAAGGCGTGCCGGATTCAGTCAAAGGTGGGGCGGGGTTGGCGCTGTATTCTCCGTTGTAGTTGAAAGCTCCAAGCTCCCCATCGTTGCCGGGATAGAAACTGTTTTGCTGATAACGGACAAACTCTGCGCCGAACTTCATCAGGTGCCGACCTTTTTGCCAAGTGAAGTTATCGGAGTAACCAAACACATTGTCGATGAAGATCTCCGGAGATGGATTGGTTCCGAAGCCGCTCGGATAGCCGGCGTTATTGGTTCCATTGAAGTTCTGAGAACTGAAACCCGCTGTCTGCTGAGGATTTCCCGGAATGCCGACAAGTTGGTTACCGGTGAGTCCGAAGATTCCGGATGGGTCGGTGGAGACGCCATTGATGAAGCGGATCCTTCCATAGTTGGTAGTAAAGGAGTTCACCATGGATGACGAGATGGTTCGAACCCAATTGGCGTCGAAGAAATGGTCAGGATAAGTATTCGCGATTGGAAAGTTCACCGGGAGCGGGTCGGCAGTTGTGCCGTCTGTTGCATATCCCTGTGAGTAACGGAAAGAAAACTTGTCGCTTGTACGAAACTGCCAATCGATTTTGGCGTCGCCCTGGTCGTTGCGCGTGAAATTGGCGCTTGGCCCCACGAAGTTGCCTTGAATTCCGAGCGGATCGTCTGAATTGGCAGGGTGGTTCGGTAGTGGGTATGCCTTGGGGTTGCTGAATAAATAGAGCGCCACCGGGTTGGTGATCGGGATCTGATTATTCGCGTATGCTTTGGGTAGACCTGTTGCCGGGTCGATCGTCTGTGTGTCGTAGAGTTGAGTTGGCATGGAGCCTGGTCCTAGACTACCAGGCGCTAACAGAGCCGAAAAGTCACCGGTGCGAAAGGCCGCAGGAGCAACGCTCGAAGATGTGCCGCCCGCCGTGTGGTAGCGCAACGCTTCATAGTCGATGAAGAAGAAGAGCTTGTCCTTAAGTACCGGACCTCCAAGGGTCCCGCCATACTGAGAAGTTGTGTAGACGCTCTTCGCAATGTCATTCTGGTCGTTGCTCCAGCTATTGGCATCGAGATTGTTGTTTTTCAGGAACCAGAATGCACTTCCATGGAGCGTGTTGCCACCGCTCTTCATGTTGGCGAGGACGGTGCCCCCATTGACGTTGCCGAACTCCGCATTTGCGTTCGATTCAATGACGCGAATTTCGGCTAATGCGTCCGGGCTGGGAGTGTAACCGATAGTATTGTTGATGTTCTCGTTGATCTCCTGGCCGTCAAGCAGATAGTTGTTCGACTGTTGGCGGTTGCCGTCGACGGACACCTGGTTGCCGGCATCGATGTTTCGCTCCGTCGAGTCGCTTCCGCCAAACTGGCTGAAGCCGGGTGCTACCGCTCCAGGCGTGTAAACCGTCAACTGCGAGAAATCGCGGCCGTTCAGTGGAACGCTGTTGATCGTATTTTCAGTAAACGATTCGCCCAGCGTTGCGCTCTCGGTGTTGAGAATGGGCTGCATCTGGCCGGACACATCTACCTTGGTTGTGGCGACACCGATGCGCAGCGGAATATCGATCTTGGCCGTCTGGTCAATCTCAAGCGTGAATGGACCGTAGTTGGCAGTCGCGAATCCTGATGCGGAAACGGTGATCTTATATTCCCCGATTTGAAGAAAACGGATGGAGTATTCTCCCGTTCCGTTGGTCTTGGTTACCGATTCGACAGCGGAAGCGGTATTGGTTGCAATCACGGTGGCGCCGGACACGATTGCACCGCTGGGGTCGGTGATTGTTCCGCGAATTGTACCGGTTACTGTCTGAGCCATTCCTTGAAGGATGGGCAGACAGAGGGAAAGCAGGATCATGGGCAATCCAAAGCGCTTCATTTGAGGCCTCCCTTTCTTACTTACGATTGTAAAGAAAGTCTATTCAAGCCAAGGTCGAACTGGCTTGGCACCGATTCCCTGACATCTGGGATGGAGGAAGGCTACATGCTGAAGCAAAATAATGCAAGATCAAATTCGCATCAAATGATCACCAATTTCTGCCCGGGTGGAGATCGAGAAAACTTGGGTGAGGCCCGGTGAAGAATATAGGCGTGGGCGCAAATCCAGCTTAAAGCGCTTATTACAAACATCTTAGGATGGTTCTGCGATCATGAGCCGAGGCGCGTTCTGTTCGGATCCGTTCCTCCCAGGTAGTCAGACCAAACGGAGAACCAGGTGTGCCGCCAAGTGGCAATCTTCCTTCGAGGTCGTGAATGGACTTCGCAGTCTCCGGATCTAGCTTGCAGAGAGAAATCGGATGTAAATTTCCCCGCTCTCCGTACCGAAGCTTCCCCGGTGAATTGTCAGTTCAATGGAATTGTGATTATATTATGGCAAAATGATCAGTCTATTTCTGCAACTCAAAACGGATTTTCTGACAGGGCCAAGAAGATAAGATGAATGAGCAAATCGGAGGCGACGAATCTGTAATGCACCTTAAGAAAGAATCAACCTGAGGCCTCGCAAACTCAAATGCTGAGCACCACGAAATCAATCAACGTTGTCGGGTATGCGCTTGTTTTGCTCGTGATAGTGCCGCTGTTGGGTCAGCAGGCGCTCCCTGAGAATGCTGTCCAATCGAAGCGTCTCATCGCCTACTACCTCTATCAGGATCAAACCCGGACCCCAGCGTATACGGCGAAACAAATCCCCTTCAAGAAACTCACGCACCTGATCCATGTCGCCCTTGTCGTGGACCCATCGGGCGATGGCTCGATTCAGATTTCGCCCCATGCCATTGAGGCCAGCCTGATCCCCAAGGCCCATGCGGCAGGGGTGCGTGTCCTGGTATGCGTTCAGGGATCGGCCGCAGCATTCAGCAAAGCCGCAGCCAACCCGGAAACCCGCTCCCGCTTCGCGCAGAACGTGAAGAACTTCATCCTTAAATACTCCTACGACGGCGTAGATATCGATTGGGAGGTGCCGGAGAGTCAGGCCGAGGTGGCCAATAATGTCTTGCTCATGCAATCTCTTCGCGCCGCGCTTCCCTTCCCGCGCTATCTCGTATCGATGGCGACGCCATCTGAGCCGGGACACTGGGGCGAATTTGATTTCGCACATCTGACGCCGATACTGGACTTCTACAATGTGATGACCTATGACTTCCACGGACCGTGGACCAAGCACGCAGGCCACAATTCCCCGCTGTTTTCCAACGAGAACGACCCTGGGCACGACGGCAGCATCGACGACAGTATGAACCTCTACCTGAATAAACTTGGCGTGCCTCCGGAAAAGATCAATTTGGGCACGGCATTCTATGGATATGAATTTCCCGCAGGACAATTGCACACCCCATGCGATTGCGAGAAAACAACCGCGAGCCGCGAGTACGGCACTTACATCAAGCCGCGCATAGGAAAGGAGGGATGGGTGCAGGCGGTGGACCCCGTTGCAATGGCCCCGTACCTTGTCCATAGCAATGCGGCCCCCGGCTTCATCACATATGACGATGCAGATTCGACCGCCAGAAAAGTTGTCTACGCGCTCGATGTGAGAAACCTCGGCGGAGTCTTCATGTGGGAATTATCAGAAGACTACGACGGCAAAAAGCAGGACCTGCTGGACAGCATGTATCAGACATTCAAGCGGATGAAGAAACATGGAGATTGAGGACCGCGTCAATCCGCGGCGCGCCTACGGGTTCAGCTTGTGAATCCCGGCAAGATCGACGACCGTGGATGCATGGTCATCGGTCTCATTGGCCACGTAAAGACGGTTTGACCCGGGAACCACGGCGAGGGCATACGGATTCTTCCCAGCAGGCAGCGTGGCGACGCCGCCGAGTTTCTCTGGATCAATTACTGTAACAGTTCCATCGCCGGTGTTTGCCACATACACTCGATTGAGATACGCATCGAACGCAATAGCCTTGGGGTATTGGCCAACCGGGACGGTCCCTGTCCTGCGGCCAGTCGCGGCATTGATAACTGAGACGGTGTTGTCTCCATAATTCGCCGCAAACAGCGTGTTTGTTTTCGAATCTACCGCAATCGCACAGGGAATCGCGCCAGCGGGAAGAGCGATTGGATTGGAAGAATCGGGGCTGATGGCGGCCAGGTCGGCGTTTTCGATTCTTGTCACGTAAACTGCACCTGTGACCTCGTTCATGGTCAGACCCCAGGCATGCTTTCCGACCGGCCGCTCGGTGATTTTTTTGCTGGCGTCGTCAAGCGCTTTCACCACGCCGCCATATCCGAGCAGGTAGATCGTTCCGGTTCGAGAGTCGATTGCAATCAGATCGGACGATCCTGTTTGCAGGTCCGTGGCAGTGTTGGTTGCGCCGTCACGTAGACCTTGCCGGTAGCGCTGTTGACCGCGATCGAATAGGGGTGACTGCCGATGGGCACTGTGGCCACAATCGCGTCCGAATTGCCATCGAGAACGGTCACCGTGCCGTCCCCTGCGTTTGCAATATAGGCCTTGCCGTTGACCGTGTTCACAGCAATCGAAACTGGCGCCAATCCAACCTGAACTGGATGCATTTGCAGGCTTGAACCTGAGTAAATTTGAACTGCACCGTGGTCGGTATCAACGACGTAGACTTTCTTCGTTGCCGGGCTGAATACGATGGCACGGGGATTGATGAGCCCGCTGCTTGGGGGGGCCAGTGGAGCCTGCGCCGACACCAGCAAACCCGCGATGGCGATGGTCACAACACTCGACGCCAAAGCAAGAATGGAAGAAATGCGGCGAGTGGCCGCCCGGGAGCGAGAATCCATGAGATACTTCACCTTGATTACTAAGTATGCTCACTACGGTCGCGTTGCGCAAGGGGCATTCCATTCTTCCACCCGGCGGGACCGCTTCTTACTCAGCATGCTTGGTAGCGAGGAGTATTGGAAGGCCGGGTTTCCTCATGTCCCTGAAGAGCAGTACGAGGTTGAGCATCCTCCCGTTTTTTTTGCTGATTTCGATGGCCATCGCCATCGGTAATCTGGCCGGCTTTGCTTATGGTCAGCAGGCACAGCCAAAGTTCAAGGTGATCGCAATCGCCGAGAAGGGGGGCATTCACAAGCCGTTTGTCGATGCGGCCAAGGACTGGCTGGCGCACGAAGCTCTCGTCGACGGATTCACCATCAACTACATTGAGAACACGGACAAGATAGACGACGAATTTCTGTCGCAATACAGGCTATTCATCCAACTGAATTACCCACCGTATGCGTGGACTCCGACGGCGATGGCGGCCTTCCAGCGATATATCGAGGAAGGGCGAGGCGGATGGATCGGCTTCCACCACGCAACCCTGCTCGGTGAGTTCGATGGCTACCCAATGTGGCCATGGTTTTCCAACTTCATGGGCGGCATTCGATTCACGAAGTATATCCCTACGTTTGTGACCGGTACCGTTACTGTCGAAGCCCCGGAACATCCGGTGATGCAGAATCTGCCTGGCCATTTCGTCATTGAGAATGAAGAGTGGTATACCTACGACAAGTCGCCCCGGCCTAACGTGCATGTGCTGGCAAGCGTCGATGAGAAATCGTATGCGCCCTCCAGCGACATCAGAATGGGAGACCATCCGGTGGTCTGGACCAACGAGCACGTGAAGGCGAGGAATGTGTATATATTCATGGGCCATCACGGGGAGCTATTTCAGAACAGCGCCTTCACAACACTCTTTCACAACTCGATTCTGTGGACGGCCCATCAATGACCAAGCGCATTTACTTAGTTTTCGCAGTCTTCGCGCTCATGGCGGCTCCGGCAATGGTACTTGCGGAGCCGCCTACGCTCCACGTTCTTGCGTTTTACTCCACCAATGTCGAACGCGACCACGTTGACTTTGCCCAGCAGGCACTGGCGTTCTTTGCGGATGCGGCAAAGAGAGACAACTTTCAATTCGAGTTGACCACGAATTGGGACGATCTGAATCCGCAGCGTCTCCAGGGGGTTCAGGTTGTCGTGTGGCTCAACGACTCGGCGCACACCGCGCAGCAGCGGGCTGCCTTTGAGCAATACATGGAGCATGGGGGCGGCTGGTTTGGATTTCATTTTGCCGCCTACAACGACAGCGGCACACACTGGCCCTGGTTCGTCCAGTTCCTTGGCGGCGCGGTGTTCTATGGGAATAGCTGGCCACCCCTGCCGGCAATGTTGGACATCGATGATAAAAAGAGCCCAGTGACGAGGCATCTCCCGGCACACTTTCTATCGCCGGCCAATGAGTGGTATAGCTGGCAGCCCAATCCGCGAACGAATAAGGAAGTAAAAGTATTGTTGACTCTTTCCCCCTCGAATTTTCCATTGGGATTCAAGGATACGCTTACGGGCGGCGATATTCCCGTCGTCTGGACGAACACAAAGTACCGAATGATCTATATGAACATGGGTCATGGCGACAGGATTTTCTCTGACGCGCTTCAGAACCAGTTTTTCGAAGATGCGCTGCAATGGGTTGGAGCAGGCACTAAGAGCGCGACGGGAGTTACTGCTCCATAACACTGTATTCGAAGCGCGGTGGCAGACGGCATCCGGTTCTCTCGACCATTGCCAGTGTGAGTGCCTGCGGAACCAGAACGGACGTAATTCCCTCCCACGGCTCCGGCACGGAATCAACCCGAACGGGAAAAAGCCTTTCTGCCGATTCGCGATCTAGATCGGAAACGAGCACAACCTTGCCGCCGCGCTTGTTGCATTCCTGCGCCAGTTTGAGGCCGAGTTCTGCAACCCGGCCGAGGGCAAAGATGATCGCCAGGTGAGATGCATCAACATCGAGATTGGGACCATGACGAAAGGCTGCGCCCGTGTGAGCAGCAGCGCGGTTACCGGTCATTTCGCGGATGCAGAGCGCGCTCATGATGGCGCCGCCGTAAGCTGCGCCGCGGCCGATAATCTCAGTGTTGGCAGCGCCGCGACAAAACTCCTCAAGCCCGGTCCGCAAGGAGAAGATACGCTCGATATTCGTGGAGAGGATTTCCGCTGCCGATTCAGCATCTCTCTGCCAGGCAAGGTCCAGGATTTCCGAGGCTGCAATGATCGCGGCAGCCGTAGCATTCGTGTAGGTCTTGGTCGCGTTTCCATACTCTGGCCCTGCCAGAATCGGCAGTTTGTTTTCAGACAGACTCCAGCAGGTGCTGGCGGAATTGTTGCAGATAAGGGCCAGCGCCTCTCGTCTCCCACGCTTGAATAATTCGACCAGTTCCGCGCTCTCCCCTGACGTCGTAAGCAAAATCGAGAGTGCGGCATCATCCCAGACTGAAGCCCCGTAGTGCAGCCACTCGCCCGCATCTACTGAGAAGGCGGGCCTGCCGTGGGTTTGGAGATGGACGGACCCACTTATGGACGAGCAGAAGGATGCCCCCATGCCAAGAAACAACACCGGACCACTGTTCGCGGCGGTTGCGCGCAGCTTCAACAACGCGGGGCGGATATCCGGATCGGCAGCATAAGCTCGAATCAGGTCGCAGAGTTTCCGCGGCTGCTCGCGGCACTCAATCTCGAGAATTTGCGTTCCGGAGGCGGAAAGCAGTTCCGGGGACGGCTCAATCCCTGAAATCCAACGGCGTGTGCGGTTGCTTGTTGAGTTCATCCTGCCTCCCGTCGGTCCGAAAATACTTTAGAGGTATTTTGTAATGATTGCTTAAAAAGTGTTTTAATTGTAGCAAAGACTGCTTGAATCGTGTTGCCATTCAATTTAGGGGGCCTTCACGGACGTGACTTCAACTGCCCGACCCAGCATTGACAGCGTTTTCATCTGGAAAGTGTCCCTGATCGCCGGTCTGGGAGGCATTCTCTACGGATTTGATATGGGGATTATCGCGGCGGCGCTGATCTTCGTTCGAACCACGTTTTCGCTTTCTACCCGGATGGAAGAGGTCGTGGTCAGCGTTGTTCTTGTCGGGTCCATGGTCGGTGCG
>JBELAI010000318.1:0-5340 GCA_049508975.1 Occallatibacter sp.
CACATGAAGTTCATCACGCTGATCCAGGCGATAGCCCTGCTGCATCAGCATCAGCGCGAAATCAAAACCAGCATCGATGAGGACGGCGAAACGTTCGAGTACATCGAGACCACCGAGGCCGATGTAAAGCTGGCCTGGGAGCTTGCCAGCCATGTGCTGATGCGTTCGCTGGACGACGTGCCGCCGCAGACGCGCCGCCTGCTGCTGCTGATCGACAAGATGGTAACGAGCGAGTGCGAACGGCTCCAGATCGAGCGGCTCGATTACCGCTTCACGCGGGCCACGGTGCGGCAGTTCACCGGCTGGAGCGACTCGCAGTTGAAGACGCACCTGCACCGGCTGGAGGACCTTGAGTATCTGGCCTTGCATCGCGGCGCAGTTGGTCAGAGCTTCGTCTATGCGCTCAACTTCGAGATGGACGCCAGCGGCAAGCCGGTGTTGCCGGGGCTGAGTTACGGCGCGAAACCGGCGCGTTCGGAGTCTGACCGGTCTGGGTTTACGGAAGGGGTGTCTGGGCTGGAGGGCCAGCGGTCTGGGTCGAGTCTGGGGGGTGTCCGGGGGATGTCTGGGGGTGGTCTGAGTGCGAAATCGCCAGTATCCATGCGGGCGGAAGGCGATTTTTCCGGCAAAAGCGCAAAAAACGCATATAAGGGGGTCGAAGCCAACGGCACTCCGCAGACGCCCGTCGTAGTCGTACCCATGCCCCGGCCCAACGGCAAAGGCAACGGCAAAGTGGAGGGCAGCGCATGGCCCGCATAACCAAAACCCGCAAGCCCCAGGCCGCGCCCAGGACGCCGATGGAACTGCTCATGAACGAGCATCTGGACGCGCTGCGTGTGCGCGGCTACTCCGAGTTCACGGTGAAGAATCGTCTCGTGCACATCGGCTTTTTCATCGAGTGGGCCTATGAGCACGGCTTGCGCGAACCCATCGAGGTCACGCGGCCCGTGCTCGAACGCTATCAGCGGTATCTCTTCTTCTACCGCAAAAAGAACGGGGAGCCGCTGACCTTCCGCTCGCAGCACGCGCGGCTTGTGCCCTTGCGCGTGTGGTTCCGGTGGATGACGCGGCAGAACCACATCCTGCATAACCCGGCGTCTGAAATCGACCTGCCCAGGCTGGGCCGCACGTTGCCCAAGACCATCCTGTCTATCGAAGAGATCGAGCGGATCATGACGCTGTGCGAGGTCGAGGAGCCAATCGGACTCCGGGACCGCGCCATCCTCGAAACGATCTATGCGACCGGCCTGCGGCGTCTGGAAGTCGTGCGCCTGAAACTCTTCGATCTCCAGCTTGACCGCGGCCTGATCCTGGTCAACCAGGGCAAGGGGAAGAAGGACCGTTACGTACCGATCGGAGAACGGGCGGCGGCGTGGCTGCGCAAGTACATCGCCGAAGCGCGGCCACAGCTTGCCATCGAGCCGGACGACTTCACGGCGTTCCTTACTGCGGACGGCGAACCGTTCAGCCGCGACCATCTGACTTACGTGGTCAAGGAGCGCATCGACGCCGCGAAGTCCGGCAAGGGCGGGGCCTGCCACTTGCTGCGCCACTGCATGGCGACGCACATGCACGAGAACGGGGCCGACATCCGTTTTATCCAGCAGATCCTCGGCCACGAGGACATCAAGACCACGCAGATTTACACGCAGGTTGCGTTGAGGGCCTTGCAGCAGGTCTACGCGGCGACTCATCCGGCGGCGTTCATCGAGCCAGGAAACGCGCCGCTCTTGCCCGCTCCGAAGGGCTTCCAACTCGGGGTCCCCACGGACAGGTCTTCGTCCGTGGGGTGGGAGCTTGGCAATCCAGCCGCCGAAGAACTGGCGGCGGCACTCGAAAAGGACGCCGCAGAGGACCGCGAAGAGACCGGCGATTAGCCGCCGAATCCGCCCCTTCTGAGCTACGCAAAGGCCCGGTTCCAGCCCGGTCAAAGCTGTGCGAATCGGCCCGGTTAAAGCCATGCGAAACAATCAGAAATCCTTCCCCCTTTAGCTGTGTAATTTACAGCTAAAGAAAAATGGACTATGCCCGGAATCCGTCTCGCTTCCGGCTTGCAATCTCCTGCCGATTAGCTCCCTCATCCCGGCCCCTCAAGCCGTACAATCGTAGCCACATGCAGCCAGCCTTCAGCACGCGCGTCCCAGACGGCTTTATGGCCGCAATGCGTCTTGGAGGCGAAAAACCGCATCAGGGGCTTCCGAGCAGAAATCCAGCCCAATATCAGGGGCCGACTGTCTGCAACTCCACGACCGCATTAGGCTTGCGCGGACAGGCGGAATTAAACCGCGTCGGGTCGTGTAGTACCGGCAAAGAACGAGACTCAGAATCAGGCAATGACTACTTCGGGGCGAGGTACTACGCCAGCAGCATGGGCCGGTTCTTGTCACCGGACTGGGCAGCGAAAGCCGAGCCAGTACCGTACGCGAAGCTGGATGATCCGCAGTCGCTCAATCTCTATGCCTACGTGGGAAACAATCCTCTGCGTCGAGTAGACAAGGACGGCCATAATTGGCTGACAGACCAATGGGAGAAATTCAAGAATTACGCTCTGTACGGTGAAGGCGTAACGAACAAACAACTCCCTGCGGCTTTTGACAAGGAAAGGTCATGGCTTGTTCAGAACGCACGGAATGCTAATGGGAGTGCGCTGTCGCCCTCTCAAGTGTCTGCTCTGAAGGGTGCGTCCAATCAGCAAATCAATGGTCTTTACAGCGGGTATGCACAAGCGATGACTATGGCCGCAGGAATGGGCGGCAAAGATGAGTCATTCAATTTGGAAAAGCCGTCAGATTTTGGACGTAACGCGAGCGGTGAGTTCGTCCCACTTAGCAGATTGCACGGGGATGCAACGATCACTCAGGGGAATGCTTCGGGTTACGACTTCTGGAGCAAGAAATCTACGGAAGAGATCATTGAATCGCTGAAGCCTGGATCGAACTTCGGTGAACTGACCGTAAAGCCGAACGGAACGATCATGAACGGCAACACCCGAACAAAAGTCCTAGAAGAACGTGGAGTGGACATCAACTCACTTGAACGTACGGTGCTCGAACCGGAGTAAAACCGTTCGAACCGGAGGTACTGCCTTAATGACCCCACAACTCGTGAGCGAATGGCTAGAATCTCTCCCACTTGCAGAGAGAGCAAAGGCGCTGAATCTAGTCAGCTTCAAACTGACTATCCACGCACGTGACTACGGCTTACCCGACTCTCCTGCGCAGGGGGAAGCGGCGATCAACAGACTGCTTGGAATAAACGAGCTGCAACACAAACTCTTGTCACAGACCGGGCACTACATGGACGGCGACGACTCTAAGGCTTATCCAGTGAGTGTTTTTAGCCAGATACTTTTCGAAATGGCTGCCCACTACAACACCACCGGTGCCCTAAACGCGGCGCTCAAATCGGCAAGAGGCAGCATCTCTCCCGCTGCCGTTTAGAGAGTGCCAATCGTGATCTACGGGCCGCCTCTTGGGGCGGCCTTGCTGTTCTTGGCGCACTCGGTTCTGTGCCAGGACCGCACCGGAACGGTCGCGGCCCTGGGCTTGTGGTTTAGTCTTCGGCCTGATACTCGACGTTCAGGTCAGCAATCCGGCCCACGAGCTTCTGACGCCGCTCGCCTTCCGGGAGCCGGTCGGCCAGAGCGGTCAGCCGCTCAATCTCAGCCTTAATCTGCTTCTTGGACTTGTCAGCCATCGGTTCATCCCCCCTTTCCTGAATGTCTAATACTCAGGTCCGAGCCGAAATCGGCCTTATCGAAAAGAAATATTTAGTGCGGTCTGTGGCCATCGTTGGCAGCCATGGCCTGCCCGCCGAAGTACAACGCTGCTAAAGCAGCGGGTGGAGTAGGGACACGTCACCCCGCGCGGGTTGCTGCGAAGTTGCTGAAGGTTACCGGAGCGGGAACCTGTTGGGAGCAGGGCGGTTGAGGGTGAAATGTGCGGTTCGCGGTTACTGCGGGAGTAACCTGCGGTTGCCGTGGCGGGAACCTGTTGAGAGCAAAGGATCGAGTCTGAATCGGCATCCCGGCGCGCTCACGCGCGGTAGCCTCCGCTGCGGTGGCCGTCAAGGGTCTGCGCTTCGCTCCGATGAACGGGCAAAGAACGCCCGCCCTTGACCGCCATCCTCGCTACGGCTGTTTTGCAGCTATGAGAAAAATGTCTTTTTCTCATGTTCCACATGACCAGGGCGGCCATCGGCGGCGCGGTGAGGTCCGGCAGCGAAGCACGCAGCGCCGGGGCGCTGTCGGGCTTGTGTGGCGCATCCGGCGGCGTGTTGTAGCCAGGACACCATCCCTAAGCCTGACGGCTTAGCGTGGCCGGTCTGCGGCCCGTCATCGAACGAAAATCGAATGCAGCTCGCACGGTGTCCGGACCTGTTCGAGCCAGGTCTGGCCATCGTTCGGCGTCCGTCCGGCATCGCTGGCCAGGTCAAGAGCGTCCGGCGCTGCGGTCGCAGCGGATGCAGGGTTGACACGTCATCCCCACGGGAGTAGCTGTAGAGCGCCCCATGTTTACGTATGTGAACATGAATCGGCTGAGTGAGTTGGCCGAAGCGCGTTTACGCGTGTTTACGTGCGCAAACACGCCTTGAGCGGGCCGGATGGCTCAGCGATAAGCTTCGCGGCGATGCTTGACGGCGGTGACGTAGAGGGTGTGGCCGTGGTCGTGGAAGCGGAGCCGGTAGTCGCCGACGCGCAGGCGGAACTCGGGCGGCTCGATGTCCTGTAGGCGCTTCACGTCGCCTTCGCCGGTAGCGGCGAAGTGGGCCAGGGCTTGCAGAATGCGCAGGGCGGTAGGCTGGTCGATGGCGCGGAGCTGGGCCTTGGCCTGGTCCCGCCAGGCGATCTTCTTGCGGTCCATGCTCACTGTCCGGGATGGTGCGGTTCGGGTTCGAGCGGGGTCCGTCCCATGCGCTCGAAATCCTCGGCGGTGAGGCCGAACTCGGCCAGGACTTCTTCGTTGGAAACGACCTCTCCGCGTGCGGCGGCGGCGCGGGCCTCGGCGATGTCGCGGGCCTCTTCGTCGCTCACCGGCTCGTCGTCGATGGGGGCGTTTGCCAGGGCGACGGAGACGGGATCGAGCATGATCTTCAAGAGGCCAACGACGGCGGCGACCTGGCCGGGAGCCATCGAGTCGATGAGTTCGTGAGCCTCTTGCTTCGGGTTGGTTGCGGCGGTTGCCATCGGGGAAATCTCTCTTCTCTATCGTGCGCCGCAGCGCGAGCGCGGTCAATGGTTGGTGAGCGAACAGGCTACCCGGCGCGTCGGGAAAACGCGCGCGTCAACATACGAGGCGAGGCTTGTTGCTGGCGGCGATAAGCACCGCGATGAGCCGCTGT
>JBELAI010000319.1:0-5265 GCA_049508975.1 Occallatibacter sp.
TTTTCAATCGGTTGCGAAGATTTCCGGAAAATGGCATGAATTTTTGCGGCGGGACGCCTTGTTTTTCGTCCGCGGCGCGCTAATCCGGGTGTCCTTTGCTTGATCTTTCTTGATTGTGCTCCGCAGAGGAGAAATGAACTGCAAATAGTGGCGAGAATTCTTTCGGGGGGATCAAGAAAACGGCGTGGCGTTGATTAGAGTATCGCGGTTCGGGGAACTCCGGTTTCGCTCTGAATCACCGACCTAGTTCGAGATTCGCTCCGCAAAGATTTGAGAAAGCGTCTTAACATTGTGCCCAAGATCGTAGTGCTCCAATATGCGTGCGCGCCCAGCCCTGGCGAGCCGATCTCTCAAGGCACCGTCATCCATCAGCCTTGCCAGCGCCCCCACGAGCGCCTCCAGATCAGCCGCCGGGACCAGCAGCCCGTCGATCTCGTTGCGGATCAGCTCAGGAATGCCGGCAATGCTCGTTGACACACATGGAATCCGCATCGACATCGCTTCCATTAGCACCACCGGAAGCCCTTCCGCAAAGCTGGGCAAGCAGAACACATCCGCGGTTGCGTAGATTGTGCGAATTCGATCTTGATTGACCGCCCCTTCAAAGATGACGGTTTCAGGATGTGCCAGCCGGTCAGCGCTCGCGCGGAGAGACGCGTCATCTGGCCCATCGCCAACCAGGCGAAGGCGCACGGGGCGTCCTTGCTGCATGAGCCGTTCAGCCGCATCAATCAACAGGTGTTGCCCCTTCGCGGGTGTCAGACGGCCTACACAGAGGATCTCGAAAACATCGTCTTTGGCCCTTTGGGGCAACGCGGAAAAGAGCATTGGATCCACGCCCAGGCGCGCCACAATAAGCTTTTTCCAATGTTTATACGGAGACAAATTCATCAACTGGCTGCGCGTAAAGGAGCTGATGCAGACAATAAAATCCGCGGCAGCAACCTTTTGCGCCAGATATTGGCCCCGCGTGTCGCTGAATTCATCCGGCCCATGCACCGTCAACGAGTACCCCACATCGAAGACTCGCTTCGTGAACAGCCCAACGCTGGCGGCCTGCGAAGCAAGATGGACGTGCATGTGGGTCTGTCCATTGCGCCGCATCCATTGCCCCACCATCAATGCCTCAGTGAAATACGCGAGATTCAGGAACATACGGCGAATGTCCAGCCCCGCAAGACGAAACACCAGCCCCACCCCCCGCCAATACCCCGGAAGGTTCAGCACAAAAGTCTTGAAGTGGGCCGCCACTGCGCCTGCTATCCCATGGCGTTTCACGCAATACGTGCGTGTGGCCTCCTCGCGCTCCTGCGGGGTAAGCTTCTCCAGCGGGCGGTCCGGCGGGTTGATGGAGGCCGTTTCAATCCGAAAACCGAGCGCGCGTAAAGCCAGCACCTCGCGCAGCACAAAGATCATCGACAGCGTCGGGTATCGGCTCACCAGGTAGGCAATCGAGCGCCCCGGCCCAGTCCGCATTGTTGCATCGGGTTGGGTTGTGAAAGGCATGGCTTGAGGCTTTCCAAAGTATAGAGGCACAAACTCCTTGCGCATCGAAAGCCCCGCTGTTGCCCGAAAGGAATTTTAGATTTCTGCGCCTATGCCGCCATTGGTGATACTTTACTTTTTGGCTGCGTTCCTTCCGATTGGCATCCATCTATGTGCTGATTGCCGGGCCGCAGGCGAACTACCCCAGGTTGCGGTATTGGCGTTTTGGCAGACTGAACGAGTTTTGGAGCTGAATTTCCATGATGGAATTCCATATTTCGCGAAATGCGCGTGAACGCTATCAGTTCGCGGAGACGCTTTTTTCCTACACCGGAAACGTAGTATTCGCCAATATGGCGGCTTGCCGGCAGTTTGCGCAGCGGATGAATGTGGTGCGCGATGCGGCGAGCCATCCCGAGCGCGCGGTTCATGCCGGGCAGCTTTTCGCCATGGGCCTTATCGACGAAGCCAGCCACGTGCTGATGGCCCAATATCGCCAGCAGTTCGACCCCGAAGTGATGACCGCCGCGCTGGACTGGCTCGGTACGCAGGTGGGCACGAAAGAACTGGACCGGATGCTGCTCACCTTCGTGGAGCATTTCCCCGGCTCGAGCGTGATTCGAGGCCAGCAGACTCCGCAGCAGTGGCTTGCCGGAGCGACGGATGGAACGCCGCATCGGGCCGCCGCGCTGGAAGAGCTGCTGCTGCTGTGGACGGCCAACCGCAACGAGGCATTTCGGCCGTTTGAAGAGCTTTTCAAAGACAAGACTCTGGCGGAGCAGACCGTTTACCGCCAGGTGACAAAGCAGATGCCGGAGTATTTTGCGACCCGTCCGCTGGTCCCGATGGAAGGCGCAACCGCCGTCAGCCTGCTGGACCTGCTGCGCAAGCCGGCAATTGATTCCCCCGGTTCCTTAAGCGATCAACTCGCGTTAATTCGAAAACTGTGGAGGCCGCTGCTGGGCGATAGCATGGACCGCTTCCTGCTGATGGCCGGCGAGATTCTGCACGAAGAAGAAGTGGCCATCTGGGCCATGTTTAACCCGCCTGACCCAGACGAGCAAGCCAGGGCCAGGGCTGCGGCGATTGCCGCGGCGGCCCGCAGGCGTGAGAGCGGCGTGGAGCAATGGCCCTCCGTGGTCAGCCACGCCGATGTTCCGGTCTTTGGCGATCCCGCCCACGAATACGAGAAGTTCAGCGCGGACACAGCCTGGATGCCCACCACAGTGCTCATCGCCAAGAGCACCTACGTCTGGCTGGCGCAGTTGAGCAAGCAATACGGCCGGCATATCCATCGGCTTGACCAAATTCCCAATGAAGAACTGGCCACGCTGTCGGCGCGCGGGCTCAATTCGCTTTGGCTGATCGGAGTGTGGGAGCGTAGCCGTGCTTCGAAGACCATCAAGCAACTGTGCGGAAATACGGACGCAGTGGCTTCCGCCTATTCGCTCTACGACTACAAGATTGCCGAGGACCTGGGCGGTGAGTCGGCCTACATCAACCTGCGCGACCGCGCCTATCGCCACGGCGTGCGCCTCGCCAGCGACATGGTGCCGAATCATATGGGGATCGATTCGCCATGGGTTGTGGAGCATCCGGAGTGGTTCATCTCCCGCAACGAATCGCCCTATCCCGCTTACAGTTTCAACGGTCCCGATCTTTCCAACGATGCCCGCGTCGAAATCAAGATAGACGACCACTACTTTGAACAAACGGATGCCGCGGTGGTTTTTCAGCGGCGCGACCGTTATACCGGCGAGACTCGCTACATCTATCACGGCAACGACGGCACCAGCTTTCCGTGGAACGACACGGCGCAACTCGATTATCTGAACGCGGCAGTGCGCGAGCAGGTAATTCAAACCATTCTTTATGTGGCCCGTTTGTTCCCGGTGATCCGTTTCGACGCTGCAATGACGCTGGCTAAACGGCATTTTCATCGGCTCTGGTTTCCGGGGCCAGGGTCGAGCGGCGCCATCCCGTCGCGCGCTGAATACAGCATGAGCCAGGCCGAGTTCGATCGGGCCATGCCACATGAGTTCTGGCGCGAAGTGGTGGATCGCGTAGCTGTCGAAGTACCAGGCACGCTGCTGCTGGCTGAGGCGTTCTGGCTCATGGAGGGCTACTTCGTCCGCACGCTGGGCATGCATCGCGTCTACAACAGCGCGTTCATGGTCATGCTGCGCGATGAAGACAATGCCAAGTACCGGTCTGTTATTAAGAACACCCTGGAGTTCGATCCGGACATCATGAAGCGGTACGTGAATTTCATGAGCAATCCCGATGAGCGCACGGCGGTCGATCAGTTCGGCACAGGCGACAAGTGTTTTGGCGTAGCTGCGCTGATGGCCACGCTGCCCGGGCTGCCCATGTTTGGACACGGACAGATTGAAGGGTTCACCGAGAAATACGGCATGGAGTACCAGCGCCCACGCTACAACGAAACACCCGATCACTGGCTCATAGAGCGCCATGATCGCGAGATAGCTCCTCTGCTCAAGCGACGCTGGCTGTTCGCCGAGAGCAATAATTTTTTGCTGTACGACTTCTTCCAAGACTCCGGCATTGTGGATGAAAACATCTTTGCCTATTCCAACCGCAGCGGCGGCGAGCGAGCGCTGGTGGTCTACAACAATCGCTATGGCGCGACGCGCGGCACGATCGATTTTTCCGCTGCATACGCGGACAAGACCGCCGGACATTTGCGGCAACAACGGTTGCAGGAAGGACTCGGGCTCAGCGGAGATCAATGGGCAATTCTGGCCTTCCGCGACTCGCTCACCGGCCTCGAATTTCTGCGGCGGTCGAGTCAGGTTTCCACGCAAGGCTTCAGGCTCGATCTGCACGCCTATCAATGCCACGTCTTCCTCGACTGGCGTGAGCTGCGCGCGACCGCTGAGCAACCCTGGGACCGCCTGTGCGACCAACTCAATGGGGCCGGCGTACCCAGCCTCGACGATGCGCTTGTAAGCCTGGAGCTGAAGCCGGTACACGATGCCTTGCGCCTGCAACTCGATTCCGGGGTTGTTCGTCTGCTGGCCGACCTGGCCGAACATCCGCGCACCGTTTCGGACGGCCAAACCGCGAAGATCGACATGAAGCTTTCAGCCGAACGCCGGGAGTTTTTCGAAGTCGCATGGCGGCGTTGCGATGCCTTCCTGCGCGCGGCACAAACGGCCTATGTTTCACGCATCGCCCAGGAAGGGAAGCGGTGGTCGGTTCGTCCCACCAACCCTGATCTGCTTTCAGCCGTATTCAGAGAGCGCCTTTTGGCCGCGATGCGCATTCCCGTGATTGAAGCGGCCTTCCCGCAACCGTGGACCGCCGCGGCGCGCCGTGTGTTGCCCAGTCCCAGCCCGCAGTTCACGGCCACTGCGATGTGGGGACCGCTGCTTGGCTGGTGTGTTCTGGAACTGCTGGCCGAATCGATCGACGAGGAAAATCCGGAACGAATGGCGCTCGATCTCTACGATCGCCTGCGGCTGCGCGAACCGTTCGCCAATGCCTTCGGTGCTTTGGGATTCGAAGGCGAAGAGGGCTGGCGTGTGGCAGCGCGCATCAAGGTGGTGCTTCTGAGCGAGGCCGGAATCGGCAAGGAAGCAGCGTCCGCCGCAAGCGCCACGCCAATCGAAACTGCGGAAGATGCAGTTGCTGTCTCTGCATTCGATACCGAATCGCCCGCCGCAGCCTCTGCACCCGAGGAACCTGCCGCACCCGAAGCAAAACCTGCAGAGGTAGAGCGTGTAGCTCTCTCGCCTGCGTTGTGGGCCGACCCCGATG
>JBELAI010000032.1:0-37207 GCA_049508975.1 Occallatibacter sp.
AGGATGCGGAGAAGCGGCTCCGTGAGAGTTGGTCAATTGATTCTGCGCTATGAACTTCGAAGAAGCAGTTCCTTCGACTCCCTTCGCTTCGCTGCGGTCGCTCAGGATGACAAGATTTTTTTGTGCGAGATCTAGACCGGGATACTATACCTTCGCCTTCATCCGTCTATACCGCCGCCACACCACCAACGCAGGCACTCCCAGAATTACAAGCCAGATCAGCACCACCGGCCCTGCTTCTTCGATAAACAAGACCATCCCCAGCAGCATCGAAGCAGCGTTACGCAAGCCTGTGACAAATGCATTGCCGATCCGCGTGGAAGCCGGAGTGGAGGGCGTGCCGAACTGCTCTTTGTACTCCTCATTGAGATACAAATCCACCGATGCAAAATCGACGCGATGTTCGAGCGTCTTCTGCTCCGACTCCATCCCTTCAATCTCGCCTCGGACACGCGCAATCTCCTCTTCCACCTGCAGCACGTCTTCGATTTTTCCTGTTCGTTGCGCCAGTATGTCGCGCAGCCGTTGCTCCGTCTCGCGGGAGTTCTGCAAGCGTGCGGCCAGATCCGCGTGCCGTTGCGTCACCTCTTCCCCGCTTTGAGATTCGCCGACCACCCGACCGAGCGACTTTATCTCAGAAACAGCGGAAGCCACTTCAGTAGAAGGAATGCGCAGCGAGTTCTGAAGAATTCGTGGAGCATTGTCTGTGGTGGTAGCGCTGAGATGCGCAGAGTAGCCGTGGTGACGAAGCACGATTGCGTCGAGCGCGGTGCGAGCGGCAGGGAAGTCCTTCACCACGATGTTGAGATCGACAGTGCGCGCGATCATCGGCGCAATCGAGGCCGTGGAAGCATCGAGACTCGTCAGGCGATCGGAGCGACCGTTCACCGGGCGGCCGATCGTGCCGGCTTTCATCGCGACAGCCCCTTCTTGCACGGATTGTTCTTGAACGCTGTGAAACGCGCCGCTTGGTGCATCTGTGAACACAGGTGCGCGACTGTCGGCAGCACCGGAGGATGCGAGTTGATTCATATCAATGCTGGGCGGCTCGGCGACCGGCTGGCTGGGTGCATAGGGCTGAATGGCCCTTTGCTCCATCACCGTCCGCGTTCCAGCTTTTCTAAACGAACCCACCGTCGGGATGTAAAGCAGGAGGGCAGTAGCTACGGCGCCACCCAATACCCAGAGCTTCCAATTGAAAATGCTGAAGGTATGTGTGCGGAGGGCTTTGTCCGGCGCGGAGGCTTGGGCCATCACAAACTCTTCAAGACTCGACGGAGCGTCATCGACAGTCCAGCTTGCCAGCGACCGGGACACAGCGCGAAACTGCCCAGCAAGTTCCGCGCACTCCGCGCAGTGTTCGAGATGCGCCGAAATTGCACGAGCCTCGTCCACCGGCAATTCCCCGTCAAGCAAGGCCATCAGCTGTTCAGCATCAACTGGATGAGCGGCAGTAATCATAGTGCCTCCTTGACGTTCGCCGCGGTTGGAGCCAGCAGCGCATGCAATGCCATCCGAGCGCGAAACAGCCGCGACCGCACTGTGTTTAGCGGTAAGTCCAGCAGCGAGGCGATCTCCGCATAACTCAGCTGCTCAAATTCCCTGAGCAGCAGAACCTCACGGTCCATCGCGTCCAGTGCCCGCACCGCTTGCCGCATCATGACTTCAACATCGAGGCTTCCCGCTGCCGCCGGCTCCGGAATCTCCGCGGGTGCTCCAAGAAACGTGGCGCGGAACGCTGCTTTGCGCCTGTGTGTGCGCAGAATTTTGAAGGCAATTGCATAAAGCCACGTGCGAAACAGCGCCGAAGCCTGGTAGCGCGAAGCCCCGAGCAGCACGGCTAGAAAAGTCTCCTGCGCCAGCTCTTCCGCATGCGCTGGATCGGCAACCCGCCTGCGGAAAAATCCGAAAATGGGCTGCCGGTATCGGTCAAAAAGAGTAGTGAACGCGCCGTTCGCTCCGCGTGCAAACGCAAGCATCAACCGCTCGTCCGAATCTTCGATCGAGTTTGCAGGTACATCGCTCATCGCTTCGGTGTGTACCGCCTCCGAGTGTAGAACGAATGCAGGCAATGCATCTTCCATGCGGTACCATCCTGGGCCCTTCACTCCTGGTAATGCATTGGACGAAGGAAAAGTTCCCTACGCTGTGCATAAAAACAACTGAATGCCTTCTGAAACCTCGGGAGTTTGCATCCCCTTGGTGGCTAAAGCCAAGAATCAAGTTCACTTTTAACGTACGGGATGAATCCCGTACCCTTCAAAGCACATTGTTTTTGAACAGGCTCCGAGGGGCTCGTCCTGTATCTTGGCTCGAGAGACAGATTTCCCAAGTCCGGAGTTATTCCTTCAGATCATGCCCACGTTTGCAGCTGTCGACATCGGTTCCAACTCATGCAGGTTGAAGATCGCAAAAGTCGTTGCTCACCAGTTGCGAACCGTGCACGAAGATCGCGAAGTCACGCGCCTCGGCGGCAGCGTCTTCGAGTCCGGCCTGGTTTCTCCTGAAGCCATGGCCAACACCATCCAGGCGCTCAAGCGCTTTCAACGCGCGGCGCAGGACCACGGCGTAGACCAGATCCGTGTGGTGGCTACCTCGGCCATGCGCGATGCCCGTAACAGCGCAGCCTTTCAAGCCTGGGTAAAAGCGGAGACCGGCTGGCAGATGGAGATCATCTCCGGCCTCGAAGAAGGCCGTCTCATCCACCTCGGCGTCATGGCCGGCGGCTCCGCAACAGCAGGCAAGGGCATGGCCGGAAAAGTCTTGCTGGTCGACCTTGGCGGCGGCAGCTGCGAGATTACACTCTCCGACCGCAAGCGCATCAAGGAGACCATCAGCGTCCCGCTCGGCGCCGTCCGCCTTACTCAGGATTTCCTTTCCGCCGATCCCCCGCCTGAAGACGGCCTGGCCCGCATGCGCCGCTGGATTGGCCGCGAACTTCGCCGTGCGCATCGCAGAATTCAGCCTGCCGGCGCATGTCATGTCATCGCCACCTCCGGCACCGCTGCTGCCCTTTGCGAGGCCTGCGCCCTTGAAGGAACAAAGATCGCGGGCAAGTCAGCCGGACAGAAAGGCGCCAAGGCCGCCAAACAGCGCCCAGGCGCTTCGACTTCAATTTCGCTTTCCACGCAGTTGGCGCCAACGAAATATGTCCGCAAGCTCGCCACCCGGCTGTCGAAGATGACCTTGGCCGAGCGTGAAGCTGTCCCCGGCATCGGACCGCGCCGCGCCGAAATCATCGTTGCCGGCGCTGAGGTTTTCGCGGAACTCCTGGAGAGCTTCAGCCTCCCCGGCTTTCACTACTCACCGCTTGGCCTGCGCGATGGCATTCTCGCGCAGATGCTGGCCGAGCAGGACGCGCGCGCCACCGCGCACCGGGAATTCGAGCATGAGCGCTGGGAGAGCGTGCTCTCCACGGCTCGCCGCTACGGCGTCGATCCCCGTCAGGCCGAACCCGTCCGTGCCCATGCGCTGCAGCTCTTCCGCGATCTGAAGCCTCTTCACACCCTGCCTGCGGAGTATGAGAGCTGGCTACAGGCTGCTGCCGTTCTGCGCGACACCGGCAAGTTCATCAACCACCAGGGACACCACCGCCATACCCAATACATCGTGTCCAGCTCTGAAATCTACGGGTATACACAGGTGCAGCGCACCATCGTTTCCGCCATTGCCCGCTATCTGGGCAAGAGCCGTCCCCAGCCGGGAGACCGAGCGCTGAGAAACATCCCCGCGGACGAGCACAAGAATGTGCACCGCGCCGTAGTTCTGCTGCGCCTGGCGGTTGCGCTCAACCAGGACCGCGCCAGCGATGTGCTGCGCGTCAAAGCAAAAATCTACCCCAAGAGGGTTTACCTTGAAGTGCAACCCGGCCGAACCGGTGCGGAACTCGAATTATGGAGCCTGCGCAAAGAGGCGGGCTACTTCCGCGAGGTCTTCGGCCGCGAGCTCTTTCCCACGCTGGCATAGAGCGACCGTGCCATGCGGGGATCGATCAGCCAGCGCAGCAGCGGCGGATGGCGGTCCATGTCCACGCGCGCAATCGAACCCTTGCGCATGCGGATGGCAGCCCCACCGTTGCCTGTGATCATCCGCCCCAGGAACTGGAACATGTTGGGGTTGTGCCCCACCACCAGGACCCCTTCGTACTCGGCATATTTTGCCAGCATGTCCTGAAAGGCGGCGTAATCGCCGTTGAGGCTGAGCGCGGGGCAAATCTCCACCTTGGCTTCGTAGCCCAGTTCAGTTCCCACAAACTGCGCCGTCTGCAACGCGCGTTTCAGCGGACTTGAGACGATCACATCAATCTGCACCTTGAGCGACGAGAGCACCCGCGCCATCAGCATGCACTGTTCTTTTCCTTCTTTAATGAGCGCGCGCTTGGCATCGAGCAGCGGGTTCCCCCGGCTGACTCCGGCATTGGCGTGGCGCATGAGATAGAGATTCATAAACGATGATTCTACTAGGGCGGAAGCCGGACGGCTCCGCAAAGCTTTTTCACTTCCTGGAGAAACGATATTAACACGTTTGTAACAATCTTCGAGAGGGCGAGCACTCACACGCATCGGACTCAAGCTTAAGGCGAATCAAAAGTCACTTTGGTTTCGCTCAAGCCGGACGTAAGTCTTTTGTTTTGCAAAACGGTCAGAAACCCGTTTGACGTAAGTGCTTTGTTTCCGGGGGGCAAAATTGGCCAATTCATACGTAACATACTTGTTTTCATATGATTGAAGAAAATTCCGGAAATCGGCATGAAATTTTGCGGCGGGAAGCCTTGTCTTCGCCCGTGATGGGCTTTTCCACGGGGCGGCTCCTTGCTTGATGTTGATTGTGCTCCGAAGGGGAGAAATGAACTGCAAATTGCGGCGAGAATTCTTTTGGGGCTGGGGAAACTTTGGTCCCGCCGACTTGAGCGCTGTGGCTCCGGCCGTTCCGATCAGTGAATAGCTTAGGGCCGGGCTGCAGGTTCAGGACGATCTTCAGGTTGATGCCTCGTGCTTGGCTCGCCGTGCTGCGCGACGGGAGTTTTCCCTCCTGCCGGTCGGATTTGGGGCCCACGCGACGGCTTGGCGATCGCCGGACGAGGTGTGACATTCTGAGATCTAACCGCGGCATAGGACGGGCGAACACTCGTGTGTCGATCCGCTTCCGACAGTCGGGCAGGCAGGCGATCGGTCACGTCGACAAGCCGTTGAGCTTCATAGCCGCGCCGCTTGGCCACGATCTTGTAGTCGAAGGTGAGCGACGAGGTACCGCCGCCGGACTCTCGCACCTCGAAGCTGGCGCGGGTCTTGTTGATGACATACAGGCCTTTGGAGTCGGCGTTGGGAGTGAGGAAGACGTGATATTCCGCCGTCTCGCTCACCGTTTCGGCAAAAGCGGGATCGATTTTCACAACGGAAACGCCGAGCTCCATTACCCCGGTTCCATAGTCCTCCATCCAGTTCTCCGCTGACTGCGGCGCATAGGTTTCCACTGTGCGCGCGCCTGCGCGTGTCATGACCAGCGTCTTCACTTGCCCCGTGCAGGACAGGTCGCCGTCCCCAATGCCGCAGGTGCCCTTCTCGGTGGATGCCTGGAAGACCTTGAAGAGACCCGTCGAGCCGCTGTTCAGGTTCTTCGCGTATACGGTGGGGTAAGTCGCGCTGTTGTTGAAAAAGGAGCCGCCATCGGCGTTGTCCGCGGTACCGAGGACGCCGGCGCTATTACCGTTGGAATTAGCGTTTGTGTCACCCCACACGCCCGCGACCTGGCCGTCTTCGGTGGCGAAGGTGGCGCTATTGGTGCCAGGCTTCGTAGTCTGGCCCAACACGCCGGCATAGCCATTGCCGGGGCCATCGGCCGCGCCCAACACACCGGTTCCGGCTCCGGTGTTTTCGGCATGGACAGCAGGCCAGGTGGTGGATGTATTCGAGAAAAAGCCGCCGATATTGTCGTCCGCGGTGCCCGCAACTCCTGGGCCAAAGTCCGAATCGTCGCTGCTGTCGCCCCAAACTCCGGCCTGGGAGATCAGGTTGAAGGCGTTATTGCTCGGGCCCAGGTAGGTGCCGAGGACGCCGATGCCGATGCCGGAACTCACAGCCGAGACGCCGTATTGCCCAGTGGCATACATGCCGTAAGTGTTTCCGGCGGTATAGATGCCGGCACCCACGCTCGATTCGGCACTCACGCCGTTTCCGCCATCGTCCGATTGAGCGTGGATGCCATCCGCCGCGCCCGAGTTCTCCGCGTACACAGTTGCATAGGAGCTGCTGTTGTTGAAGAAACCGCCGCCATAGGCGTTATCCGCAGTACCGATGACGCCGGCCGAAGACGGGGTCGAAGTCGAAGTCCCCGTAGAATCTCCCCAAACGCCGGCTGCTTGAGTACGGGCACTATTGGTATAGGATCCGCTGATTACACCCCGTCCTCCAATGTTCCCAAACACGCCGCTGGTCCCCCATGCCGGACTATTCGTGGTGCCGTAGACACCGAAGCCTGTGTCTGAACCTCCAAACGTCCCGGTGTTGCCTGTGGTACCAAGACCGGCCACGGCGGCTATCGCATTTCCAGACGCTTCGCTGGCCGAAAGCGGGCCGGTGAAAGTATTCGAAGTCCCCAGTTGCGCATATTTGCTATTGAGCGTAGTCTCCAGCGCCGAGGTGTTCAGGCTCAGTGCCACCGAGCCGTTCGTGCCAGTGCCGCTAAGCGGGCTGGTAGTCGTGATTCCGGTGATGGTGCCAGTTCCCGGAAATGTCTGCCCCGAGGCAAAGGTGATGGGCTTGGTGAAGGTGTTGGCTGCGCCCAGTTGTGCGTAGAAGCTGTTCAGCGTGGTCTCAAGTGCGGTCGTATTCAACCCGAGGCTCACAGCGCCGGAGGTTGTTGTCGCAGTAATCGGGCTGGCTCCGGTGACGCTGGTGGTGGTTCCGGGAAAAGTCTGTCCGGGCACGAAGCCGATAATCCCCTGGTTATTCACCCAGAAAAGATCCGTCACTTTCGATCCCAGCCGGTATTGTATGTAAAACTTGGCGGTCGGGTTGGTCGTGTTGTTGTTGACAGGATATACAAACATTTGAAAACCCGGCGAAACCGGAGCGTTTGATGTTGAAGACCAGACCGAGGCCGAAAGATTCAGAAACTGCGAGGAAGAGCTGGAGGATGAGGTTGCCGTGGCGATTGGCGGCAAGGTCAATGCGCCGCGAAATTGAGCGGTTCCATTCACGTCCAGTGTGGCCGCCGGCGTGGCCTCGTTAATGCCGATGCTCGTGCCCACTTGAGTGATTTCCGAGTTGCCTTGCGCGTTTGCCCCGGTCCACAGCGGGACCGCCCCGTTGCTACCCGAGCCGGTTACATCGGTTCCAGCCGGGGGCGTAATCGCCGGAGCCGCGCTGCCCGCCTGCGCGGACTGGGACAATTGAGCCAACTGGGCGAATTGATTTTGGGTCACGAAATCCGAGGCGGCGTGGCCTGCCAGCGACTCAGCGTCGGCCGACTTCATGGCATAAGGAACGCTGGATAGCAGCGCGCGTTCCTGTTCGGCGGATCGCTCCACGCTAACACCGAGCCAGCGAGCCGCGCCACCCGCAAACACCGTTTGGGGAAGACCGGTGGGATTGGCAGAGCCCAGCAGGACTGAATACGAACCATCTTCGTCCACGGCTACGCGTTGTGTCTCTGTCCACAGCGGATCACCACCTTCGGCAGCGGCATAGATACGGAACTCCGCTTCCACGGTCTCGCCGGAGCGAGTTGCCATCTTGCCGGCATAGCGCACCTGTTGCGGAACTACCGATGCGGCGGTCATAACCAAATCCCTGGTGCCCTGAACGGCTTCCTGCGCGGCGGATGGTGCTGAAGAGCCGATGCAGAAGGAGATGAGAATGAGCGAAGGGATCAACGTTGCGCGCAGCGACCCGCCGATGAATGCGAACATCCTGCTTGTATCGTGCACACAGACCCTCTTTCGTTCACCTGCTAAATAAAGCCGATCGAGTGTCGGGGGATTGGGACAGCGCCGGATCAGGGTCAGGGATGATCTTATAAAGTAATCTTCTCGCGGTCTCTCGCCGGGAATTCGATCTTGCACACATGCTAGTGCAGAATTGGAGCAAAGCGCCAGCTAAAAAAAAGTTCTTTGGTTTTGCTAACTCGATTACTTTCGGGGGATTGCCTCTCTCCGTCAGAAAGCGTTAACCAGGTTCCGAGAGGGGTCGCTCAGGAATAGATTCCTGGCTGATTGCATTGGAGTCCGGCAGAAGGTTAGCTCGGGGATGATTCAACGCCTCGCTTGCCGACGGGGCCGCCGGCAGACCAGAGTTCCGCAATCAGCAGGCCAGCCAACCGAGTCTTCCGTTCCAGCAGGGTGAACCCGGCATCGCGCAGCGCCGAGCCATGATCGGGCAGGCTGTGGACCGCCAGCCCGGTTAGCAATCCAAAACAGAAGTAGAGAGTCCCGACCAGCGGCCGCGCGATAAATCGGCCAAACCAGCCTTGCGGCACGGCAAACTCCGACACGACCCACAAAGCCGATGGAGAAACAGCGCCGCCCAGCTTTCTCGCCAGCGCTCTCACTTCCTGCGTGCTGAGGCAATCCAGAAAGAAGTGGGTCGCGATCAGGTCGTAGGGCCAACCGAGGATGGGCGCCGGAGTTTGCCATGTTCGTGCGTCGGCCAGGTACACCCGCACGCGCGCCTCATGGGGCAGCGCCCGGCGAAGTAGCTCGTCCAGCATGCCCCCGCTCGCGTCCACGGCATCCACGTGCACCGCGGGACTCTCGCGCAACAGGCGCGCCGTAAAGCGGCCATCTCCATCGCCCAGCACCAGTGCGCATTTCGCCTCTTTCAGACGGTTGAGAAAAGTGCCGCGCGTGAGGGAGAGAAACGGGCCGAACGTCGTGAACTCCGTCCATCGATAGAGGCGTGCGAGCGGATTGAAATCCGGGGGCTGGTTCATCTTCGGCGGCTCGTTCATCTTAGGATCAGAACCAGCGGCGCCAGCAGCACCAGGTCGGCATAGGTGCGAAGGGCAAGCGGCGTGAAGCGGCCGCGAAGTCCGTCGAGCAGCGCCAGCAGCAACGCGCTCACTGCGCCCGCAACAACCAGGGCCGCGGGGCGCGTCTGCGTGGAAGACAGAATCGCTGCCAGCATCAGGCCGGCAAACGCCAGCAGACACGCCGGAACCAGAATCATGAGCTTGCCCTTCTCGTGTTCCCCGACTTCCCAACGATCAATAGCGTGGCAGTTGAGCCAGGCGAGCAATGTGAAGAGTGCCGCGGTGCCAAACACCGGCCACGGGACGGAGCTGATGTGCGGTGCGGCGCGGCTGATCGCTGGAAGCGCGCAAGCCGCCGTGAACAGCAGTCCCACCAGCATTTCTTTCCGCAACAGCCGCGACAGACACGGGAGTCCACCGGCAGGTGTGCGCGGCGCGTGGACGCGTGCGAAGTAAGCCACTGCAGCGAGCCCAAGAATCGAGTCCCTCTCGCGAGCTGCCCAGGGCATGAAGGTAAAGACGATGCAGATGGCGGCGCAGGCGGCCGCAATGGCTACGGGAATGAGCGCCCGCCGGTGGCGATAATGGAAACGGTGGCGTTCTCTGAGGCCGCTCAGATCGGAGCTGCGCAGGGCCGTGTTTGCGTCGAGCAGGCGGTCGACAATGTAGACCGTCCACGCCGCCAGGGCAAGGAGGACGGGGATCCAGACAGGCAAGCGAACTCCGGCCGCCCAGGCGAACCCAAGCGACCAGACGACTGCGACCGTGGGTGCGTCGATGCTCGTCAAATGCCAGAGGCCAAGCAGGACAGGCGCGTCGAATGCGCGGTCTGCTGAACCTGCGCGTACGCGGTTCGCGGCTCCGGCTTGTACCAGCGGATTGGGGAGAGTCTGTGGCACTCCTCTATTTTAGAGGCGTCGCACCGCCTCACGGATTGGGGTGCTCAGACCGTCTCCTCGACCACCGCCTTAATCCTCTTCTCCACCGATTCCGCGCTCAAAAAGATGGGAGTTTTCAGAACATGAATGGTAAGTTCGCGGGTTTCCGGGGAATAACCCCATTGCACCTCAACGCCGAAATTCGTGGCAATTCCGGAGTTTCCCGAAAGATCGATGCCCGCGGCGCCGGCTTTCTGGACGATAGCTGCGTAGTGCTCAGGCGTGATGTTGGAAAAGAGCTGGGGTGAGCTTGGCGGCACTTGAGTTCCTCCGGGGATGCAAGGGAATGGTAGCATTCATCGAAGAAAACGCGCTGGGATGGCCCGCCACGCACGCCCCGGTTGCGAGGGAATTGATGCGATTTCGGTTGACTCCCTCAAATACCCAGTATCTTGCCGCTGTCGCAGACATCTAATCTCGGTAGAGGAGAAGTGCAAGGAAGCCGCGGAATGACGGGCAAGATGCGTCAAGGGCATCCCGAACACCTCGAAGGGAGGAATCCAGATGAACGATTCGCATAAATGGATTTGGTTGGTGTTGATTGCGTTGCTGTGGTCAGCCGGAGCATCCGCGCAGAACGGGGATAATCAGGCCAACGGAGTTGCCGTGGTGACCGTGCTTCCAAAGCATGAGGGCGACGTGGTGGCTCCAAGTGTGGCCAACCAGGATCTGTCAATCAAAGTGAACGGCAAGAACGCCAGGGTCACAAAGTGGGAGCCGTACAAGAGTCCGAACGACCGGGTCGAGCTGGTGTTGCTCATCGACGATGGCGCGCGCAGCAGCCTCGGAACGCAGTTGGAAGATATAACCAGCTTCGTCAAAACGCTACCGCCGAATGTGAAAGTTGCGATCGGCTACATGCAGCAGGGCCGCACGACCTTCGCGATGCCGCTTTCCGATGACCACGAGAAAGTCCTCAGCGCACTTCACTTGCCGGGCGGTTCCCCCGGCTACGCCGCCAGCCCCTACTTTTGTCTTTCCGATCTGGCCAAAAACTGGCCTTCCAACGATTTCGGCGCACGGCGCGAGGTGGTGATGGTGACTGACGGCGTGGATGGCTATCAATTGCACTACGACCCTGAAGATCCTTACGTTGAGGCAGCCATGAACGACGCGGTGAAGGCCCATCTGGTGGTGTACGCAATCTACTGGGTTAGCCGCGGCCGTGTCGATGCCACCGGGTATGAAAACAGCGCGGGTCAAAACCTCTTGCAGGAAGTGACGCAGGCGACCGGAGGCAAAAGCTTCTGGCAGGGGCTTGGGAATCCCGTCTCGTTTCAGCCCTACTTTGAGGAACTCACGCGCCGCCTTCGCAACCAATATGAGCTGGGATTTGTGAGCACCGTGAAGGACAAACCCGAAGTGGAAACCTTCAAGCTAAAGCTGAGCGCTCCGAGCGACGATGTGAGTGCGCCGCAGAGGGTGCTGGTTGCCCCGGGAGCCGCGATCCAGCCGTGACCGGCCAGTGTAATGACCGTTTGGACTGGTAGTCCCCCAGGTCTCAAACGCGAGATCCTTCGACAAGCTCAGGACAGGCTCTGGGGCACCCAAAGTTGGAGGGTGAATTACACGATCACTCGAACGAGGTACTAGCGAAAACTCCTATCAGTCGGCCGCGTCAGCTTTTTTGCCCGCAGCTTTCGCGTGCGTTTTTGGGGTCTTGGGTTTGTTTTCCGCGAGCTTCGGAATGGCGTCCAACTCAGCCTTCCCTTCAGCCAGCTGCATCAGAAAAGTCTGGCTTGCAAATTCCGGGGTGTCCTTCAGAATCTTGCTGGCACGCAGATAAGTCCCGTCCGGCTGCTGCAGCCGCGCCTTGGCCGTATCCGCCATGTACGCAGGCAAAATCTCATCGTGGATGCGCGCCCTGGCTACCGGATCGCGCACCGGGAAAACCACCTCGCATCGCTCGAACAAATTGCGCGGCATCCAATCCGCGGAGCCAAGGTAAATCTCCAGCTCGCCGCCGTTATCGAAATGGAAGATCCGCGAATGCTCCAGGAAGCGCCCCACAATCGAACGCACCCGAATCCGCTCCGACAGCCCCTTGACGCCCGGCCTCAGGATCGAAAGCCCGCGAACGATCAGGTCTATCTCGACTCCAGCCTTCGATGCCGCATAAAGAGCCTCAATCACCGAGGGCTCCAGCAGCGCATTCATCTTCGCTACAATGTGCGCCGGCCGTCCCGCCTGCGCGTGCTCGGCTTCCCGCCGAATTAGCCCCAGAAAACTTTCCGCCATCGTCAATGGCGCCACCAGCAGCGGGCGGTAGTCGTCAATCTCCGCGTGAGCGGTAAGATAGTTGAACACCATGTGCACCCGCTCCGTAATCTGCGGATCGCACGTGAGCAGGCTCAAATCGGTATAGAAGCGCGCCGTATCCGGGTTATAGTTCCCGGTGCCCAGATGGCAATAGCGCCTCGTCACGCCGTCCTCATCGCGCCGCACCAGCATGGCCAGCTTGCAGTGCGTCTTCAGCCCCACCACGCCGTGAAAGACCTGCACCCCCGCGTCTTCCATGCTGCGCGCCCAGCGAATGTTCGACGCCTCGTCGAATCGCGCCATCAGCTCCACCACCAGCGTCGCTTCCTTCGTGGCCGCCGCCTCAATCAGCGCCTCGCCGATGGGCGAGTCCTTGCTGGTCCGGTAGAGCGTCTGCTTCATGGATAGAACTGCGGGGTCCTTCGCGCCGTCCTGAACGAATTCCACCACCGCGTCGTAGGAGTCGTAAGGGTGATGCAACAGAACATCGTGCTGGCGTATCTCGTCGAAGATATTCGTCGACTTGCGGCTCAGGTGGAGCGCTTTTGGGGTGAATGGCGGAAATTTCAACTCCGGCCGCTTCACGTCGCCATAAAAGAACATCAGCCGCGACAGGTTCACCGGTCCTTCAACGCGGTACACCTGGTTCTCTTCGAGTTCAAAATTCACCCGGAGCCGCTCCACAATCTCAGGATCGGCGCGCTTTTCAATTTCCAGCCGCACCGCGTCGCCTTTGCGCCGGTTGTGCAGCTCCACGCGAATCGTCTCCAGCAGCGACCGCGCCTCTTCCTCTTCGAAATACAGATTAGAATTCCGCGTCACGCGAAACGCCGCCTTCGCCAGTACCTCGTATCCGCGATACATCCCGGCCAGGTTCTGCGCAATCAGGTCCTGCAACAGCAGGTAGTCAAATTTGCCTTCTTCCGCCGGCAGCCGGACAAATCGCGGAAGAGCACGAGGCACGGTCACCACGCCAAGCACTTGGGGTCCTGAACTCCGCCGTTTGGCCCGAAGCAGCAGCGCCAGGCAAAGAGCCTTGTTCAATACGCGTGGAAATGGGTGCGCCGGGTCGATCGAGATCGGCGTCAACAGAGGGTCGACTTCGCGCTGGAAATAGCCCTGAGCATAGGCCCGCGCCTCGTCTCCCAGCTCCTGCCATTCCATCAGCCGGATACCCTGCTTGCGCAATTCCGGCAGCAACTGGTGGTTCCAACATTGGTACTGCGCAGCCACAAAGCTGTGAATCTCAGCCGTCAGCACCTCCAGCGATTCATCCGGCCGCAGGCTGTCGTAGCCCGGCTCGCGATACCCGTCTTCAATCCGCTGCATCAGCCCGGCCTGCCGCACCTCGACGTATTCGTCCAGGTTGTTGCCGGTAATGGCCAGAAATTTGACCCGCTCAAGCAGGGGATTGCCGTCGTCCTCGGCTTCTTCCAGCACGCGCCGGTTGAATTGCATCCAGGAGTAGTCGCGACCATTAAAAAGTTTCTGTTTCACAGAAGTTGTAGCCATTCCGGGTTTCCAGTTTGCCGTGTTGGCAGTCTACAGCCTTATCCCCACCGAGCGGAATCCGTAAATCCGATTCCATGGAAAACCCCATCAGCCAATGCATACAGGATGGACGGCCCAACGGATGTTAACAGCCTGCAAAAAGGTTGACGCCGTCGCCCATCACTCCGCCCGAGCCGCTCCCGCATGCGCCGAGAGGCCCTGTTCACGTCGGAGGGAGGCGGAGGATCTAAGCCCTAAAACTTTCCTGCCCATTCAAAGGCCAGGAAGCTGTGCGGAGGAATCTCGATATGGAAGTCAGTGTGTGCCGGTGCGGTGCGGCCTCGACCGGCTGTGTTCGTGACCGCGGATGCAACCCCTTCCACCACCTCGCCAGTGGCCAGGTTTCGTATACGTTGCGATGTCCCAGGCACCGTGACAGTCACCTTCGCCGGCTTGTCGAGATAGGACTCCACAACAAACGATTCGTTGTCGTTAGCGAACAGGCTAACCTTGGCAGGTGCATCGAACTGGACCGGCAGATCGCGCAGCAGATACCGCTTGATCTGCGCGAGCACCGGCTGCGGCAGTGCATAAAGGTCGTTCGCGTTTTCCGGAATCGTGAGCACATAAAGAATGCCTTTGGAGTAGCGGTCCATGATGAGCAGCGGCGCGCCGCGCCCGTTCGCAGTGCCGCGAACGATGGGCCAGGCATCGTTCGTCTGAAAGGCAATTTCGGGGACCAGAATGTCTGAAGTCGCGCCGAGATTGGCGCCCGCACCCGCGCCGTATCCGCCCCAGTAATCCTGTACCTTGAGAACATTGCCCGTCGCATGAATATCGGCGATCTGTGCTATGTCCTGTGCATATCCGCAGCTCTTGTCTTCGAGGGCGCGCAGCAGCCCGGTCGTGATCACCACATTGCCGCCCTGTTCGAGATGCGTCTTGATCTTCGCCACCAGGTCGTGGTCGAATTTCGCGGACTCCGTTAGCAGAATCGTCTTGGCTCCAGTTGGAAACTCCGGGTGAAGATCGATCGGGATGCCGATCATGCCGAGATAATTGTGCAGAAAATCTTCTCCGGTAGACTGATAAGGCTTGTAACTCGCCAGGCCAACCGGATTGCCCAGTTTACCGAGAACCTTGTTGACCGCATTGAGCGCGTAGCCCGCGGCCGTTGCATACGTAGCCGGTGAGGGCGTCTTCAGGCCGGAATTCCCATGCCACGCCTCCATCTCCGACCACCTGAATGTCGTGCCCTGTCCGGCCCATGTCTGCCGCTCGCCCGCATCGGCCGTGCGCAGCAAATCGCTGTATTGGAAGAGCAGAATCTGCGGAGTCCTGGCCAGCATCGTGTCCCATAGCTGTTCCGCGTAGCGATCGATGTAGCGGCTATCGTAAGTGTCCACCCAGCCGCCGCCGTTCGCTCCCGGCGCAATGTTATCGAAGTAGCGAACAATCTGATAACTCTCGTACTGCTGCAAATGCTGGTCGGTGACGACGGGGTCGCGTGTTTCGGTCCCTGTGTAGATGCCGTCGAAGATCTTCGGCTCCACGTCCAGGTCGTATCCGTTCGCCTGGAAGTGCTCATACCAGTTGGGAAATTTGATGATGATTTTAACCTTTGGATTCACGGCGCGCGCCGGGCTTAATATCAGGTCACGCGACACCTCGTCCATCAGCTTCAGCCGGAAGTCAGTCCAACTGAGATTTCCTTTTGCCGCAATGTCGGAGTCGCGCTTGGTGTTGTTGAAGAAGAAGTCGTCGAGCATGATCTCGTCGAAGTGCCGCGCGGTCACTTCCGCTACGTTCTTCACATAGTCGCGCTCTTTGGGGTTGGTATAGCAGAACGAAATGAATTGCCCATCGCTCCCTTCACTCGATTCAAAGCCGGCCATATCGCCGCCTGCCGCGTAGGCAATGCCGCCCGCCACCTGCACGCCGTGACCGATGAAGAAGGTCTTCACTGTCTCAAGCAGAGCATCGTCGGCAAGCGTCCCGCTGCGATAAGTCTCGATATAAACCTTGTCGACCTTGACCTGCGTGCTCAGCGCTTCCCACGAACTAGCGAGATATGCAGGATCATTCATGCGCTCCACGACACCGACAGGAATATAAACAGCTACGCGGAATTGATCGTGCGCAGGAGCCTGAGCAACAGCCATGGAGTAGCAAGGGCAAATCAGCAGAACAGCAAGCAGTATGCGAACGCGGACAGGCACGTGTAGGACTCCTCGATGGCCGCATGCCTGCCAATCTCGCGCAATGGGTTGCAGTCGAGATAGCCATGTGCGGCGAAGCCCCAGTATAGGCGGCAGATTACCCCTGAGTAAAACCTTAGTATCTCTCGCTTTGGGAACAGTCGCTCCAGTTCCAGACCTTTCACTCCTGTGAATGCCAAATCGTTCCGCTTCGCCCGCGCATAGTCTCCAAGGCCAACCAACTGGCATGTGTGCCCATCCTATCTTGAGTCGTTCTTGACGGCAGAGGAACCATGCCTCAAAGAACAAAGTCTTCATCCACGAGGCAGTCTATGACAAAGTCAATTCGAATCACGGTTCTGGCTGCGGCCATCGCCGCCACGCTCAGCTTTTCCCTTGCGAGCCGCTCGGCGATGGCGCAGGATGCCGCATCCAAACCCGACAACTCCGCGCAAAACAAGGGCCAGGACCAGACCGCTCAGGATCAATCGAATATCCAAAGCGACCGGGAAACGACCGCCAAGGTCCGCAAGGCCCTCATCGCGGACAAAGACCTGTCCATGTATGCCCACAACATCAAGATCATCACCCGTAACGGCACGGTCACGCTCAAGGGGCCGGTCAAGTCGGATGACGAGAAGCAGAAAGTGGAAACCGATGTAGCAGGTGTCGTCTCACGCGACAGCCTGGTGGACCAGCTTACTGTCAAGCAGTAGTCCATAACCGCAGCGAACGCATTACCACCTTTTCCCAGGAGATTCAAACATGGCAAAAAACACGGCAGTTTTCGGACTTTACGCAACGCCCGGTCTTGCAGAGAATGCGGTCGACCACTTGTTGGCGGCCGGCTTCAGAAATTCAGATATCTCGGTGCTGCTGCCGGATGACGAAAGCACGCGCGCCTTTGCGCACGAGAAGAGCACCAAGGCCCCCGAAGGGACGGCTGCGGGCGCGACCACCGGTGGAGTGATCGGCGGCACATTGGGCCTGCTCGCCGGCATTGGGATGCTTGCAATTCCGGGTGTCGGTCCATTGATAGCTGCCGGCCCCATTTTGGCTACGCTCGCGGGCGTGGGCGCAGGCGGGGCCGTAGGTGGCCTTGTGGGAGCTCTGGTGGGGATGGGGATTCCCGAGTATGAGGCCAAGCGCTTTGAAGGCGCGGTGAAAGGCGGTGGCACGCTGCTCTCGGTGCATTGCGCGACCTCCGATCTGGTCACACTGGCGAAGCGCGCATTGAAGGAAACGGGCGCACAGGATATCGCTTCCAGTGGCGAGGAGAGCTCTCCGCATGCGAGTTCGCCCAAGCGGACTGAGACGGAAACGGAATACGAATTGAAGAACGCGTATCTGAAGAGTGAAGCCGAGCGCGGCGTCGTTGTAGCGGGTCCAGGAACAGATGAGGACTTGGTGACTCCGGGCAGCGCGGACCGCAGCCGTCACTATCCGCCGAGCTAACGTGTGAGGACAGATTTTATATTTTGAAGGGTACGGGATTCATTCCGTACATTAACAGGAATTTCAGGTTCCGGCTTTAGCCGCTGCGGGAATGCGAGCTCTCAAATGCATTCCCTCGGGGGCTAAAGCCCCTTAATTTTTGGTGCAAAATGTACGGGCTGAAGCCCGTACCCTTCACCTGCAAAAATGTACGGGCTGAAGCCCGTACCCTTCACCTGCAAAAATGTACGGGCTGAAGCTCGTACCCTTCACCCTGTATCCTTCAACCTTCGGGCTTTTCCGCGCCGTGCTTAAACCCACTCCCCGCCGCGCATCAGCGGTTCAGCCACATCGTCGAAAGTAATTCCATCGATATCCAATTCGCCCGACCCAATCATCCAGTCCACGTGAATCAGGCTGTCGTTGGCGCCCTTGGCCGCCAGCTCTTCCTTGCTCAGCTTATCTCCATCGCGCAGGCACGATGTGTACGCCTGACCGAGCGCGATATGCGATGCCGCATTCTCATCGAACAGCGTGTTCAGGAAGAGCATCCCGCTGGCCGCAATGGGCGACGAATGCGGCACCAGCGCTACCTCGCCCAATCGCCGCGCGCCATCGTCGGTGTCGATCAGCCTTTGCAGCACTTCCTGGCCTTTGCTGGCGCGCATCTCCACAATCCGCCCCTTTTCAAAGCGGACATGAATGCCTTCAATCATCGTCCCCTGGTGCGATAGCGGCTTGGTTGCCGTCACGGTCCCGTCCGCGCGGTCCTTGTGCGGAGTGGTGAAGACTTCCTCCGTAGGCATATTGGGAATGCAGTAGAGGCCGTTGCCCGCGGTCGTTCCGCCGCCCATCCAGAGATGGTCGTCCGCAAGCCCAAGCCGAAAATCCGTTCCCGGTCCGCGATACTGCAATGCCGCATAACGCTTCTCGTTCAAGAGCGCGGCGCGTTTCTGCAAGCCCGCATCGTGCGCCTTCCACGCAGCCACCGGATCTTCGCCGTTGATGCGTGTCGTCTGGAAGATCGCCTCCCAAAGCTTCGCCAGCGCCAGGTCGGGTGCATCTTCGGGAAACATCATCGCGGCCCATGCCGGAGTCGCGCTGGCCACAATGCACCAATTGATTTCGTGCCGCGTGATCAACTCAAGCGCCGGCCGGTACGCCTGCGAGACAGCGCGATTCGCCCGCCCCACTTTCTCGCCATCTTCGTTGGACAGCAGCCCCGGATTCCCGCCTGCGATCGCCAGCCGCGCCGCGCCGCTCTTGAACGCCGCGCCCATCCCGTCGTACAGCCATTTTGCCGCGTGATCGAAGCTCTCGTCCGGCGCGAAATGGTAGCGCATCAGCGCCGCCTCATCGTCGCTGTAGAGGGTGGTCACCAACGAAGCACCCGCGCGGTAAGCCTGCTCCGTGATGCGGCGTGCAAGCGGCAGCGCATCCAGCGAGGCTGTCATCACCAGCTCTTGCCCCGTCTTCAGGCCGAGTCCGACCCGAATCGCGACCTGAGCAAGCAGGTCCAGTTTCTCTTCGTACGTACGAATCTCCGGCGTAACCGCAGCAGCACTCATGCTCTTTACCCTCCAGCGCATTTCCAGAATAAATCAACCGTGCATTCATAGAGTGTTGTTTAGGAGGGAGCAGGGGCATTTAGGCCCATCAAACCTCGCCGGACGCGATTGGGTTTTAGCCCCGGGCCTCGTGTCTATACGTGGGAGTGCCCAGGCCCGAAGGCCAATCCATTGGCCACTCAATTCAGGGACATAAATGCCCCTGCTCCCTCCGAAAGCAACCGTGAGTTCTTGCTGAATGCTGCCGGGGTTAGTATCCTTGCCCTTGGACCGCAGGGGCTTTCCGAATTGATTCGAGCGCTGGTCGATTTCGCGTTGAAAAGCCGCTGGCTGGTACTGGGCGGCATGGTAGTGCTGACCGCCTGGGGCATTATTTCCTTCCGCAGCCTGCCCATCGAGGCCTACCCCGACGTCGCCAATAACTACGTGCAGATCATTACGCAGTGGCCTGGCCGCAGCGCCGAGGAGATCGAGCGCCAGGTTACTGTTCCCGTCGAAATCCAGATGGCGGGGATCCCGCACTTGACCCATTTGCGCTCCACCACGCTTGCCGGCCTTTCGAGCCTGATGCTCATCTTCGACGACAATTCAAAGAGCGACGTGAACCGCGAACACGTGCTTGAACGACTAAGCCAGGTCAGCCTGCCCGCCAACCTCACCCCGCAAATGGGCACGGACTGGAGCCCTGTTGGCCAGATTTACTGGTACACACTGGAGAGCACCAACCCAGCCTACGACGTCATGGAGAAAAAGTCGCTGGAAGACTGGCTCCTGGAGAAGTCGTTCAAGAGCGTCAAAGGCGTGGTGGATGTGTCGAGTTTCGGCGGGCCTACCAAGGAATACCAGATCAAGCTGGACCCGGAGAAGCTCGTCTCATACGGCTTGTCCATCACCCAAGTTGAGCAGCAAATCGCCAACAACAATACCAACGGCGGCGGCAGCTTCATCGAACAGGGCGCGCAGCAGATCAACGTGCAGTCCAAAGGCCTCTACACCAGTGTGCAGGACATAGAAGACACGGTGGTCAAGACGCAGAATGGCGCTGCAATTTCCATCAAGGACATTGCCACCGTTACGCAAGGCGCGAAGATTCGGCTGGGCCAGATTGGCCGCGCCTGGCACACCACGGACAGTTCCGGAACCAGCAGGATCGTCGATAATCCCGACACGGTGGAAGGGATTGTCCTGCTGCAAAAGGGCGACGATTCCGACCCGGTACTCGAAGGCATTCACGCTGAAGTGGATAAGCTGAATCACGGCATCCTTCCGAAAGGCGTGAAGGTGGTGCCGTTTCTCGACCGCTCAAAACTTGTGGCCTACACGGTGGAGACGGTTGAGCACAACCTTACCGAAGGAATGATCCTGGTCGCGATCATTCTGTTTCTCTTTCTCGGCAATGTCCGCGGCGCAATTATCGTAACGTTGACCATTCCGTTTGCACTGATGTTCGCGGCCATCTGCCTTGACCTGAGCCACATTCCCGCCAACCTGCTTTCGCTGGGCGCGCTTGATTTCGGCATGGTGGTAGACGGCTCGGTGGTGATGATCGAGAACATCGTCCGCCACCTCTCGCAGAAGGACGACACACGCACAGCCGGCCAGCGGATTCGCGAAGCATCGCACGAAGTTCTGCGGCCCGTGTTCTTCGCGCGCGCCATCATCATCGCCTCCTACTTGCCCATCTTCACACTCCAGGCGGTGGAGGGCCGGCTATTTAAACCGATGGCTTGGACGGTGACGTTCGCGCTGATTGGTGCGCTGTTGTTCGCGGTCGTCGTGGCGCCGGTCATGGCCAGCTTCCTCTTCCGCAAAGGCGCGAAAGAATGGCAGAACCCAATCATGAAGTGGCTGATCCGGAATTATCGAGTTGCCGTGCGGGCCGCAATCATGCATCGCCGCACCACGGTTGGAATTTCCACGGTCCTGTTCCTCATCGCCATTTATCTCACCGTCGGCGGACCCATAGGCTCGGAGTTCCTGCCGCATCTCGATGAAGGTTCGATCTGGGTTCGCGGCACTCTTCCGCCCAGCGAGGGGCCCACTGCGAGCATCGACTTCACCAATAAGGCGCGCGTGGTGATGGCCTCTTTTCCTGAAGTGACGCAGGTAGTGAGCCAGACCGGACGACCCGACGACGGTACCGATACGGCCGGTTTTTTTAATACCGAATACTTTGTCGATCTTAAGCGCAAAGAAGATTGGCGGCCGGTCTTTCACCGCAATAAGGAAGACCTGATCGCCGCAATGGACAAGGAGTTGAGCCGGTTTCCCGGCGTCATCTGGAACTACTCTCAACCCATCTCCGACAATATGGAGGAAGCTGTTTCCGGCGTGAAAGGCGAACTCGCCGTAAAGCTCTATGGCGACGATCTGCGCAAGCTGGAAGAAACCGCCGACAAGATTCAATCGCAGATGGCCACAGTGCAAGGAGTCGGCGACCTGGGCATCTTCCGGATCGTCGGTCAGCCGAATCTCAATCTGCAAGTGAATCGCAAAGCCGCGGGGCGCTGGGGAATCAACGTGGCGGATGTGCAAGACGCATTGCAAACTGCCGTGGGCGCCAATGCCTTGACGCAGGTCCAGCAGGGCGAGGCGCGCTTCGACGTGACACTGCGCTATCAGCAGCAGTATCGCGACACGCGCGAGGCGATTGAAAACGTGCGCCTGCTCTCGTCCTCCGGCGAACGCGTCTCCCTCGCGCAACTGACCACAGCATCGACCGACGATGGCGCCGAACAAATCAATCGCGAGTCCGGCCAGCGCTATATCGCTATCAAATATTCGGTGAGAAACCGCGACCTCGGTTCAACAGTCGAGGAAGCAATTGCCAAGGTAGAGCACAACGTCCAATTGCCTTCGGGCTACCACCTTGAATGGGCCGGCGAATACGAAAGCCAGAAGCGCGCCAACAAGCGCATGGCCCTGATTGTTCCGATCACGGTGCTGGCGATTTTTCTGATCCTGTACACCATGTTCCGCTCGGCCAAGTGGGCAACGGTGATCCTGGTCAGCGTAGTGATGGCGTCGATCGGCGGCCCGCTCGCACTGTTTATCACGCACACCAACTTCTCGGTTTCATCGGCAGTGGGTTTCCTTGCGCTGTTCGGCGTGTCGGTTGAGACGGGCGTCATCATGATCGAATTCATCAACCAGCTCCGTGCTCGGCGCAAAGGCATGGAAGAAACCAGCGAGGGCCACATTGTGGAAGCAGCCGTAGAAGGCGCGGTGCTGCGCCTTCGCCCGGTGATGATGACCATGCTTGTTGCAACGCTCGGTCTGCTTCCCGCAGCTCTCTCGCACGCCATCGGTTCGGATTCCCAGCGGCCCTTCGCCATTGTGATCGTAGGCGGGCTTTTGGCCAACCTGGTGATCGGCATCTTCCTGCTTCCAGCGATCTATGTTTGGATGGCGCGCGAAGACGACATCCTGCCCGAAGTGGAAGACGGCGCAGAGTACTAATAGTCGATCCCCTTCCAATAGTTCGGCGCACTCACGTACTCGAATCGATCGGGATTGCTCTGCACCAGCGCAGCCGCATCGTCAGCCCACAGCGTGCCATGTGCCGTGTTTTGCGTGTCAGAGACAACTGCATACCCAAGCTGATAGTTTTCGAATTCCTGACTGCGCCTGTCGATTGAATCCCAGTGCTGGTACACGCTGGAGTTGTGAATATCCTCGCGCTGATGTGCGGCCTGTGCCTGCGCGGCCGAAGCTTGCCCAATGGCGTGGATTTGGGCGATGGCGGGCGCCGCAATCTGCCCGGCCTGGCGTTGAACGACGGCCTGATCCACCTGGAAGGATTGCAGGATGGCTCCCAGTGTCGCCCTTTCAGCAGCGGCGAACTGCTGTGGCACGCTCGTCATGTAGGCGAAGCTCATCCAGTTGCCGGCCGGCCCCGGAGGATTTGCACAATAGAGCGCGTTCAATTCCCGTGGTCCCTTTCCGTCGCGGAAATCGACGGTCCCGGTCAAGTGTGTGCAGTGCTGCTGGGAGTTGGCCGGAACCGCTGTTGCGCCCGCTATGTCATAGACGGCCGGTTGCAGTCCGGCTTTGCGGCGAACTCCCTGAATGAGATCGACGAAGGTCTTGGCCTGGTCGGCGCCGTACGGATAGTAGGTACCCGAGGCGTAAGACGTATTGCGCAACCCTCCGTTCTGGATGGTTCGCATCAGCTGCTGCACCCTGGGATTGTTGGTATCGCCGGCCAGAAAAGTGATCCCCATTTCGGCGGATTCACCATTGGGGCCTTGCGCCACCAGGCTGCCCATCATGCTCATCCTGGGATTTAGCTGCCAGCCGTTCGGCAGTCCGATGCTGGCCGATCGATCCTGGGTTGCGACCTGGTGAAGCTGGGCAGCGGCAGCGCTCGCGCCTGAACCGGCGGAGTCCGCACCGGCGAGAGGATGCCATGCGCTCATCAGCGTTTTCATCATGGGAGCGAGAGATTTCGGGAACCGCACCGCATCGTCGGAGACCAGTGCCGCCTCAACATGGTCGGTGGAGACTTTGGTGACGATCAGGAGGCCTGAAACCTGCAGCGGTCCCTTGCCGGCGCCCTGATCGTGCCGCGTGACATTGAAGAAAGTGGCGATTGAATCCGTGCCGCGAACATCGAAGAGCTTGCCAACCTGCGGCTTCTCACCCAGAGACTGGTGCAGCGAGCGCAGCACTGCGCCCATGGCCCCGGCTTCGGTTGTTTGCCCACTCACCTGGCCGTAGACGATCTTGCCTCCCTGGGGCGGATTGATGGTCTTCAGACCGCCTTGTGCGTTGCAAATCAGGGGACTGTTCATAAACACAATCAGTGATGCAGCTGCCGAAATTGAGATGCGCAGAAGAAGCTTTTCCATATACGACCTCCAGACAAGGCAAGGGAAATTGCCCAGAGATGCGCCGGTCGAAGAGTCATTGAAGAGCAAACAGCTCTCTCCGGCTCTCGCTCGGCTTCATCCTTCTGAACAGTCTGCGCGAAAGGGAGCAAAACTGAATCAACCGAGCGTTTACAGTCGCAAAAGACAAAAAACCCAGCCGCGCGGGCTGGGCTCTTTGCTCGATATTCATTCTGGCTACGGGCTGGTGGTCTGGAGGGAATGGTTGCCGTGCGGCACGGCGGCGAGTGCGGCAGGCTGAGCCCCGGTTGGATAGGGGGTTGTCTGCGTGGGCGTCAGCGCGCCTGTCGTCGGGTTGAGCCTGAAGCCGGAAACGGAATTCCCCAGGTTGTTGGCGGTATAGACATAGCGGCCAAGCGCCGGGTCCACGATCACTGCAACCGGCGTTGTGTCTGTAGTGTTGGTCTGGCTGCCGGTGACGTTGACTGCGGCGGAAGGCGTTCCAGTGGCCAGAGAAATTACATAAGCCGAAACCGAGGAGTCCAGTCCATTGGTGACATAGAGATAAAAGCCGCGCGGATCAATGCAGATGGCATTTGGCTCGTTGCCGGTCTTGAACGGTCCGTTGATAAGGAAGTCGAGCGTGGTGCCGTTCTGGATGGTGTAGCCGATCAGCTCGTTGGAGGCGAAATCCGTGACATAAACGAAGCGGCTTGTGGGGTCGGAGACAAGCGCCGAAGGCTTGACGCCAGCCTTGTACGGACTGTTGACTGCGAGTGTAAGGGAACCGCCGGAGGCGATCGCATAGCCGAAAACCCAGCCGGGATTGGCCGTGCTTGTGGTGGTTCCACCAGGGTTGTAAGCCGACTGATCGTACGCCGAAACGTAAACCGCGCCGTTGTTGGCCAGCACGTTGACGCCGGTCGGAATAATCGTGTCTGTCGCGTAGCTGGGCAGGCTAAGCGTTACCTGCTGAACCATATTGCCGATGGCCCCGCTGGACAGCGAATACTCAGTCAATACAGTCGGATTGGGTCCAGAGACGACGTAAAGGTAGGTCTCGGCGGTGTTGACCGCAACGGAAACCGGCGTAGCGCTGGTGGTGACCACGTCCTTCTGCGTCAGCACGCCGTCGCCGGCGATTGCGAAGTGGACAACGTTGTTGCTGGCCTTATTGACAACATAAAGATTGGAATAGTCGGCAGTGGCGGCCATGGCCACCGGATCGTTTCCACCGCTGGGTACGGCAGGCTGTCCTGAGCGCAGTGCGCCGGTCGAGGAGTCAGCATCGAATGTTTGGATTTGCCCTGTACTACCTGCCCCGGACCCGGCTGAATTGGCTATAAAGACGTAGTCGATGGTGACGTACGCACAGGACGTCAAGAGGGCGGCCACCATAAGGCCGAGGATAGAGACCAGAAAAAGCTGGCTCAGTTTGTTGAACTTCATGCGCTTCCTTCGTCGTGGGCCATCAGCTTCAAGCCCCAGGAAAACCAGGTTTAAGTTGCCCCGCACTCATTGTAAAAGCCCGTTACGGGGTGTTGCTACTGAATACGTCCAGACGCGGTTGCCTGCGCCTGCTTTGCTTATTTCGAACCGCTGCTACTCTGCGAACTGCCATGCGGAATCGCAACGACCGCGGTAGGCAGCGCGTTCGAAAGGTAGGGAGAATTCTGCGAATTGAGCAGCGTGCCGGCGGTTGGGCTAAGCTCAAAGCCCGAAACCGTGCCGCTGACCCCGTTGCCGAGGTAGTTGGTTGTATAGAGAAAATGGTTCGTCGAGGGATCGATGCCAATGGCGACGGGCTGCGTGCCGGTCTGGTAGGTCCCGATTGAAGTGAGTGCTCCGTTGTTCATGGAGTAGGCCTGGACCGTGGCGTCCAGCGAATTGGCCACGTAAACGAAGGGGTACTTGGGATCGGCCACCACGGCGGAAGGCTGATCGCCGGCAGGAAACGGGCTGCTCGAGAGCGGCGTCAGCAGGCCGGAAGCAACCGAGTAGCCCAACACGTTTCCATTGTTCAGGTCGGTGACATAAACGTAGGTGCTGGTGGAATCGCTGGCGATTGCCGAAGGTTGGGATCCGGCAGGGAAGGGCACTCCGCCGTTGAGCGGAGTAAGGCCGCCTCCTGAACTCGCGGCGAAAGCGAAAATATACCCGGCGTGCGGCGTTACCGAGGAGTCGTAAGCGGAGATGTAAACGTTCGCGCCTGAGGCCAGAACATTGACTGCGGTAGGCGTAATCACGTTGCTTGTCGCCCCAGTTGCACATTGCGTGAAGTTAGTCGCGGAAATGTAGCCATATTGGCACAATGGCCAATAATTCAGGCTTCCATTTGCAGCGGGAGTGCCCATTGTGTCGCTGGGGTTCGAGCCAGTGCCCACAGTAATCGGAAAGGCGGCAACGGAACCTGAGCAGGGGGCGGCCGGCGAGCACGATGGCAGCGGCTGGTAAGTATCAACCACGTAAAGATTCGTCCCGCTTATCGCGACTGCCAGGGGGAAAATCCCGGGCGTATTTACCGTGTTCTGCGGATAGACCTTGCCGTCGTTACCGATGACGAACTGGACGATGGTGTTGTCGTCCTCGTTGACCACGTAGAGGTCTGCGTTGTCAGCTGAAATGGCTTCGGCCACGGGGTTACGTCCGCCTGAAGGGAACGGCGAGGTTGGAATCTGGCGCATAAAGCCCGATTCCTGGTTGATCTCGAAGACGTTGATCTGACCGTAGTTGTTCGGTCCCGCAGCCTTGGAGCTGGCAACGAAGACGAAATCCACGGTCAGTGTGCCACAGGCGGTCACAAGTCCAGCCACCAGGAGGCTGGCCGCTGAGACCAGCAGGAGCTGGCTCGATTTGTTGAACTTCATGCGCATCTTTCGTCAGGGGGCCGGATGGTCAGGCCCCGAAAAAACCGGGTTTGGAATCGAACGCATAATGCGTGCATGGGTAAAAGCCCGTCCTGCGTTCGGCTACGTTCGTGAAGACTCCATGAGAACATCAAAGTCCAAGCCGGGAGACAGCCAGAAGGCTGAAATCCGGCCCAGGGGATGAAAAATTGAGAGCGGCGTTACAACGCTTCCTCTTCCAGTGTGTCCGTTCGTCCAGAGTACTTGGGGGCAATTTTCTTAAGAAACTGCCCCTTGGTTCAATTGGCTGCGGGACACAGCGGATGCAGAAACCCATTAGCTGGTACGTCCGTCAACCAGGCACCACGTCGCCGGTCCCTGCACCGGATACGAGCCGGTTCCAACGCGCAGATTGTTCAGCGCGCCTGAGTTGGGATCGACCACGCGGCCGCTGACGCTGGAATCGTTGAAGTCAGCCGAGTAAATGTATTGGTCGGAAGGATCTTCGACCAGGCACTGCGGACCTGCTCCAGAACCGTAGGGCTCACCGGGGATGAAACTGAGCTGGTGAGTGCTGGGGTCGATGACATATCCGGCCAAGCCGCTTTGCGCATTGGTTCCCTGAGTATTGTTCCCCTGGTTGGCCACGTAGAGGAACTTGCCCTTGGATTCAATCAGCAGGTAGATCGGATTGGCGAGCGTAGGATCGTCGGGAACCACGCCGCCGGTTTGCGCCTGCAATGCGCCCCCCGAGCCAAGAGTGAATGGCAGAATCTGGCTCACCGCGCCCGAGCCGGCCACGTCTGTAGCTTCGTTGTCGAGAACGTAGACGTATCCAGTTCCGTTGACGATTGCGGTGCCCTGTTTAATGCTGAGCGGCTGCGCAGTGTTCTGGTTGATGGTCAATTGTCCGGTGCTGGAACTGTAGGTGTAGGGGAAGACCGAGTCTCCGGTGGCGGGTGTTCCGCCCAACGCGAGCACAAAGCCACCGGTCAGTGTGAAGTCAATCGGATTGGACGGGACCGGGAAGTAAGGCAGGGCAGCGCCGCTTGCGGACGTAACCTGCGCGTTGACAACGATGGACAGGCGGCCTGTGGTCTGGTTCACCTGGAATGCGGTGATGTCACCGCAGGAAGTGGTCGAGCCTCCCAGGGCCAGTTGGCAACTGTTCTGGCTAGGCGGGGTTGGAGTGATGCCGTTGTATGCGGTGCTGTCTGGCGCGTCGTGGTCAAGCACGTAGAGGAAGTTTCCCGAGGCGTCGCCTATCAGGCGGAAAGGATTGATGCCCTGCGTGTAAAAGGTTTCCTGCGGGGTGAGAATGCCGTTGCCGCCCACCGCAAATTCCTGAATGTTTGAGTTCTGGCAGGGGTCGGCTGTGGTGCAGGTGGAGCCTCCCGATGCATTGACGCCGCGATTGAGGACATAAAGGAACCGGCTGCCCGTTACAAGGACGGCGCGGATGGGGTTGGCGCCACCTGAAGAAACCGGCAACTGATCGATGGGGTTCAGCTTACCCGTGTTGTGATCGATGTTAAATCCGCTTATGATGCCGTTGCCACCGGAATTTGCCGTTACCGTGCCTGTTACATACAGATATCCGACCGTGTAGCTCTCCTGGCAAGAGGTGACGCTGAGGGCGACCGCAGCAGAGAGGGCGCTCATCAGAAGTGCCTTGCCTAATTTCGTAAACTTCATGCGATTCCTTCATCCTGGTCAGGCGTGCGCCGCCAAGTTTGCTAGTTCCACAGCAGAGCTGGGTTGGGATGGGTCCCTGCTGCATTGTAAAAGCCAAGGGTGTGTTGTGCCTAGTTTCCGCGTGAGACTGGGCAAAACAGGGCATTCTCTCGGCCAACCCGGCCTCTGGAAAGCCCTTTTGCTGCACCCGGTTGGCGCCTTACCTGGAATTCGGATGCGTTACCGCTTTGGACGCCCGAGCAGCAGCAAACGTCACCCGCGCGACCCTCAGGGATGTAGCGCCGGTCTTCTGACCGGCTGTACTGGCGACGTCTACATCGCCAGCAACGATGTGCGAGTCAGGAGACCCACACAACAGCCGGCCTGGAGGCCAGAGCTGCTCATTCACGGAAAAGTCCTTAGTCACTACCAAACCCGGCACGACTTCACCGGATACATAGGCTGCCCTTTGCTGCACCCGAACGCCTTACCGAAAGCCTCGAAATTCTGCACCGTGCCATTCACGCGCCACTTGTCAAGAGAGTGCGGGTCCGTCAGCGCGCCCTCCCTTGCCGCCTGCTCGGTCACATTCTCGCACCACGACTGCCCGAATCCGAGAAAGTATCGCTGCGCCTCAGTGTAGCCGTCGATCTTGTCGTCGATCGATTTCCCCTGCGCGGCCAGTGTGTCCAAAAGCGCCATATAAGCGATGCGCAGTCCGCCATTGTCGGCCGTGTTTTCTCCCAGCGTGAGCTTGCCGTTCTCTTTTTGCGCCGGTGTTTCGCCATGGGCGGGAGCGGCATCGAAACCGCTGTATTCGGCCACTTCGCAATCGGTTCGTTCGGTAAACGCCTTGCGGTCGCCGGCCGTTTGCCACTCCCGCAGGTTGCCCTTGCCATCGTACTTCGATCCTTCATCGTCGAAGCCGTGCGTCATCTCGTGACCGATGACCATCCCGATTCCCCCAAAGTTAACCGCCGGGTCGATCGTGAAATCGAAGAACGGCGGCTGCAGTATACCCGCCGGGAAATTGATGTCGTTCATGGAGTCGTCATAATAGGCGTTGACGGTGGGCGGCGTCATGCCCCATTCCTTCTCGTCGACCGGCTTGCCGAGGTGGCCGTAGTTCCAGTCGCGCGCGAACACACCGCTACGGTGCATGTTGCCGATCAGGTCGGCTGGGTCCACTTTGACGCTGGAGTAATCGCGCCATTTCTCCGGGTAGCCGATCTTGTTGCGGATCATTGCCAGCTTTTCTTCGGCCGCCTTTTTGGTGGCATCGCTCATCCAGGGCAGAGTCTTTATGTCGTCGCCCAGGGACTTTTCAAGGGCGGCGACCAGCTTATCCATATTCTCCTTTGCCGCTGGTGGAAAATTCTGCTTGACCCAGTCCTGTCCAACCGCCTCCCCGAGCGCGTTATCTGTGGCGCTGGAACACTGCTTCCAACGCGCCTCCGGTTCCTTTTGTCCCTCAAGTGTTCGGCCGAAAAAGGCGAAATTCTCATCGAAGAACACCTTGGGCAGATTCGACGCCTGCTCGTGAAGCGCGTGCCAGCGCAGATAGCTCTTCCACGAGTCGAGTGGCTCGTTCTGAATCATCCCGCTCAGCGACTTGAAAAAGTCCGGCGTTCCCACGTTCATAGTGTCGAAATGCCCAATGCCGACGCCCTTGAAAAACGTGTTCCAATCGAATGCGGGAGCCAGCTTCTGGAAATCCGCAACCGTGTAGATGTGGTAACGGTTCTCCGGTTCGCGCAGGTCGGTGCGGCTGGTGGACGCTTTGGCCATCCCCGTCTCAATCGCCATCACCGAGGCAGCCTCTTTGGCAGCCTGCTCCGGCGTGTCTCCAGCCAGGGTGAACATCTTCTTCACATGGTCGAGATATTGGCCGCGAATCTCCTCAAAATGCTTGCTCGGGTCGATATAGTAATCCCGGTCAGGCAGCGACAACCCACCCTGATAGAGCTCGGCGATCTGCTTGGACGAGTCCTTCTCATCCTGGCCGACCCCAAAGCTCATCACTCCGTAGGGAGTGCCGTCGTTCTCAAGGTTGCTCAGCAGCGTTGGGAGTTGCTTAGAGTCGCTGAGGCCGGCAATCATGGCCCACGCCGGCTTGATCGGCGTCAGGCCTTTCTGTTCCACCAGCCCGGTATTCATGCAGGCGGCAAAGAAGTCTCCGTACTGCCTCTGCAACGGCGTTTTGGGGTCCTTGGCGGCCGCGTCCAACTCCTGCCACAACAGGTATCGGTTGCGCTCAAAGAGCAGTGAGAATGACCGCTGCCAATACACCTGGTCTGAAGGAATGGGGTTGTTCTTGATCCAGTTGCCGCATGAGTATTGGTAGAAGTCCGAGCAGGGATCTGCGGTTTTGTCGATCGCCGAAAGATCGAAGCTCTTCACGACCGGTGGAGGCGCGGGCTTTGATTCATCGGCTTGTGCGCAGCCAGGCGCAGGCGTTATGGCGCCCACGGACGCAAGCAGCAGAATCGGAGCAAGGCGAGAGCAATTCATCGGGACTCCTTGTTGCAGCGGAGCCGTGTCGATCGCAAAAGGAGACGTATGCTACTCGCGTCAAAACCTGGATCGCTCAGGCGAAACAGCTGGGGCCGCTGTGATTAGGAGGCTATCACGCAGGGCGAACGTCGAAGAAATCTGTAATTCGAGAGGGACGATGCCAGGGTGAACTAGGGGTTGTGGTAAGATTGACTTAATTTTGCAGACAGCGTCCGGCGCTACGGACACTCGAGAAATGCCAAAAGCCCCCAGCCTGATACCCTGGGGGCTTTTGTGTATTCGCGCTAAATACCGGAAATTGGAAAACCAACGCGCAACAGTTGCAATAAGCCCAAAGCCGTCACGATGCCCGGCTTCGGGCTTTTTCTTGACGAATCATCCCCTACCAGACCCTGCACGAGTTAGCTGGATACATGGGCTGACCCTTGGTGCACCCGAAGGCCTTGCCGAACTCATCGAAGTTCTGCACGCTTCCATTCGTCCGCCAACGCCCCGGCGAATGCGGGTCGGTAAGCGCCAATTGCCGCGACGACTTCTCCGTCTGGTTCTGGCACCACACCTGCCCGAAGCCGATGAAGTAGCGCTGCGCCTCCGTATACCCGTCGATCTTGTCGTTGATCGACTTGCCCTCGGCCGCAAGCGTATCGAGCAGCGCCATCCACGCAATGCGCAGACCGCCATTGTCCGCCGTGTTTTCGCCCAGTGTGAGCTTGCCGTTCAGTTTCTGCGCGGGCACGTCGTCATGTGCCGGAGCGGCATCGAAGCCGCCGTATTCCGCAACTTCGCAATCGGTGCGCTCGGTGAAGGCTTTGCGGTCTTCCGGAGTCTGCCACTCGCGCAGGTTGCCCTTGCCGTCGTACTTCGAACCCTCATCGTCGAAGCCGTGCGTCATTTCATGCCCGATCACCACGCCGATGCCGCCAAAATTCACTGCCGGATCAATCTTGAAATCGAAGAACGGCGGTTGCAGAATGCCGGCCGGGAAGTTGATGTCGTTCATCGACGACTCGTAGTAGGCATTCACCGTGGGCGGAGTCATGCCCCACTCTTTTTCATCCACCGGCTTGCCCAGGTGATTCAGGTTGTAGTTGCGCGCGAACACAGCACTGCGGTGAAGGTTGCCGATCAGGTCGTTCCGCTCCACCTTCAGCGCCGAGTAGTCGCGCCACTTATCCGGGTAGCCGATCTTGTTGCGAATCATGGCCAGTTTTTCTTCCGCGGCCTTCTTGGTTGTGTCCGTCATCCACGGCAGCGTCTTGATGTCGTCGCCCAGCGACTTCTCGAGGGCAGCGACCAGCTTGTCCATGCTTTCCTTGGCGGCCGGCGGAAAGTTCGTCTTCACCCAGTCCTGGCCCACGGCTTCACCCAGCGCGCCGTCGGTCATCGCGGTGCATTGCTTCCAGCGCGGAGTAGGCTCCTTCTGCCCTTGCAGTGTCTGGCCGAAGAAGGCAAAATTCTCGTCGAAGAATGCCTTCGGCAAGTTCACCGCCGTGCCGTGAATGGTGTGCCAGCGCAGGTAAGCCTTCCAGGAGTCGATGGGCTCCTTGGCAATCAGACCGTTCAGGCCCTTGAAGAAGTCGGGTGTGGACACATTGAGCGTGTCGAACGGGCGCACCTTTACGTCTTTGAAGTAGACCGGGAAATCGAAGTCCGGAGCCAGCTTCTGGAAGTCGGCCACCGTGTAAATATGGTAGACATTCTCCGGGTCGCGCATCAGTGTGCGATCCATCGATGCGGTAGCCAGCGCCGTTTCAATCTCCATCACCGCCGCCGCTTCCTTGGCCGCCTGTTCGGGCGTATCTCCGGCCAGCGTGAACATTTTGGTCACGTGATCCACATACTGCTTGCGAATCTCGGTAAAGCGCGCGGTGTCCTTGATGTAGTAGTCGCGATCGGGCAGGGACAGCCCGCCCTGGCTGATCTGCGCAATCTGTTTCGTTGAGTCCTTGTCGTCCTGTCCCACGCCAAAGCGGTAGAGCGGCGCCGGGCTGCCTTCCGCGGCAAGTTCACCGACGAGCGTAGCCAGATGGTGGCCGTCCTTCAAGTCGGCAATGCGCTTCAGCGCCGGCTCCAGAGGCTCCAGGCCCTTCTTCTCCACCAGGTCGGTATTCATGCAGGCGGCATAGTAGTCGCCGTACTTCTTCTCCAGCGGCGTCTTGGGATCTTTCGCCGCCGCATCCAGCTCCTGCCAGAGCAGATAGCGATTGCGCTCACCCAGCAGCGAGAACGAACGCGCCCACCGCACCTGGTCTGAAGGGATGGGGTTGTCCTTGATCCAGTTGCCGCAAGCGTATTGATAAAAATCTGTACACGGATCGGCAGTCTTGTCGATGGCCGAAAGGTCGAAGCTCTTCGCCTGGGCCGGCGGCGCGGGTGTTGAGGCGTCAGTCTGGGCAAACGCGGCAGCCTGCACAAGTGCGCTTGCGGCGGCCAGCATCAGGAGTGAAACAAGGCGACTACAGCTCATGGAATGTCCTCTTTGAAAACAGGATGAATCGATCTGGTCAACCGGCCAGTGTGTCCGGCGCGTCAGCAGCGCGTGCCGAGGCCAGGTATCAAGTCAGGATCGAATCTGAAGCAGCTATTTCGGAGCAGGCTGCATTGCTGAAAAGCGTATCATGCGAGGCAGGCAACGATGAATGCAGTCAAAAAGCCTTGAAATATGCTGTGGGAAGTGGATCATCCGCCGAGTTACCATGAACCGAAGAACATCCAGTGTTCAGAGGCCCAATTCAAATGAGTTTCCGGAAAGTTCCGACAGTTCTCTTGTTACTGCTTCTAAGCTTTTCGGTACATGGAATCGCACAAGCCGCCGCTGGCGTTCTTCCCCAGGACCCGATGGCCCTGATGGCCTTTGCGCATGACAAGAACGGCCTGGTCGGATCCGACATCAAGCCTTGGCACATTCGCGGGACCTATCGTTCTTTTGACGCGAAGGGGAAACCTGAATACGAAGGCACCTACGAAGAGTGGTGGGTCAGCTCCACCAAATACAAACTCAGTTTCGTAAACCCGAAATCCACGCAGACAGATTACGCCACAGGCACGGCCCTTCTTCGCGACGGCTCCCAGGAATGGCAAAGCGGCTTTGAACTCCTCCTGCGCGCAAGTCTCATCGAGCCCCTGCCTGAAGTTTCGCAACTCAATGGATTCACCCTGCAGCGCCGGACCCAGGCTTTTGGTCAATCCAATTTCGAATGTGTCAACTTTACGTACCCAGTTAGTCCCTCCTTACAGGTTCTGGGCAACTTCTATCCTTCCCCCTGCTTCGAGCCGACGATGCCTATGTTGCGCGTTTATTCCGAGGGATCTGCTACCCGCATCGTCTATGACAAGATTGTTTCGTTCCAGGGACATTACCTCGCGCGCCAGTTTCAAGTCTTTGCGAGTGGCAAGCTTGTCGCCGACATGGACCTTGACGTCGTCGAGTCCCTGATGGAGTCCCCCGATACGCTCCTTGCTGCTCCAGCTACCGCGCTCCCAGTCGATCTGACGAAAATCGTGCTTAAAGAGGGGAGTAAAAGCCGCTGGCCGTCACTCTTGAGGAAAGCCGTTCCAATGTACCCGTCGCTAGCAAAGTCGAAGCGCATCGACGGGACGGTTAACATCAGAGCCACCATTGGGGTGGATGGCCACATTGATAGCATGCAGCCCATCGATGGCCCCATGTTGCTCCGCCAAGCCGCGTTCGATGCAGTGCATCAGTGGATTTATAGGCCATTTGACCTGATGGGGCAGCCGCGTCCGGTAGAAATCGAAATCCACGTCGTTTTCACCTTGGGATGAGTTGCGCCGGGGTAGTGCCTCCCATTTGCTACACTCCGAGCACAGTTCCCCTGGAGAAAGAAGCCCATGTCCACCCGAACGAATCTTGCAGTCGCACTGTTGCTCGCAGCCGCCGCAGCCGCAGTCGTAGCCCAACCCGCAGCCCAGTCCGCCACCAAGCGCACCCTGGTCCGCGCCGGGCATCTGCTTGATGTGAAGACGGGCAAACTGCTCGACAACCAGACCATCGTCGTCGTGGGCGAGACCATCCAATCCATCGCGCCAACCGCCAACGTGCAGGCGCAGTCCGGCGACACGGTAGTCGACCTTAGCGCGCTGACAGTGCTTCCAGGCCTGATCGACGTCCACACCCACCTCACCATGAACGCCGACTTCGATCCCTTTCGTGAAGTAATATCGACGGACGCGAAGGAAGCCATAAATGGTGTGGTCAATGCGCGCACCACGCTGATGGCCGGGTTTACTACCGTGCGCAACGTCGGAGCGTACGGATTTACCGATGTGGACCTGCGCGACGCCATAAATGCAGGCCAGGTTCCGGGGCCGCACATGCTGGTGAGTGGGCCGCTGCTGGGCATTACCGGCGGACACTGCGACGAGAATTTGTTGCCGATCAAGTATCACGTGTCAGGGGACGGCGTGGCCGACGGCATCGCCGCGGTACAGCACCAGGTGCGGCAAAACATCAAGTACGGCGCGGACCTGATCAAGATCTGCGCAACCGGCGGCGTGCTCTCCAAAGGCGACGATCCGCAAGCTTCGCAATACACGCTCGAAGAGATGCAGGCCATCGTGGCCGACGCGCACCGCCTGGGCCGCAAAGTCGCCGCGCACGCCCATGGGGCGCAGGGAATCCTCTGGGCCACCGAAGCCGGCGTCGACTCCATCGAGCACGGCAGCTACATCAACGACCAAGCCATTGCCGAGATGAAGAAGCGCGGAACCTATCTTGTTCCCACACTCTATCTCGAAGACTGGATGCTGGAGCATGGCAATCTGCCTGCCTTCTATCGCCAGAAGATGATCGACGTAAGCGCCGTAGCCAAGGGCAACATCAAGCACGCCATGCAAGCGGGTGTAAAGATCGCGCTGGGCACCGATGCCGCCGTATATCCCCATGGCCTGAACGCCCACGAACTCGACGTCTACGTAAACCAGCTTGGTATGTCGCCACTCGCCGCTCTGCAATCGGCTACCATTAACGCCGCCGACCTGATGGGCCTGACAGCGAAGACCGGTACGCTCGAACCCGGCAAGTGGGCCGACATTATCGCCGTAGACAAGAATCCGCTGGACGACGTGCGCATCCTGCAAAACGTGAAGTTCGTAATGAAAGCCGGCGTGGTTTACAAGAGCGAGGGAATAGGGAGCAGGGAGTAGGGAACAGGGAATAGAGGCAGATTTGACAATCGTACAGAAAACCTGTACTTTTCGGGTAGAGGGTTGCTGCCATGCCTGTTGAAACTACCTATACCGCCCTACGCGAAAAGCTGGCCAGCTACCTCGACCAGGTTATTGACGACCGCGAGGTGGTGATCGTCCGTCGTCGGGGCGCGCGCGATGTCGCGATTATCCCCGCTGATGAGCTTTCCAGCTTGATGGAAACGGCATATCTGCTGCGCTCGCCGAAGAATGCGGAGCGGCTCTTGGAGTCGCTCGCGGAGTCAGTGAAAAACGACAGCCGGGATATTCCGCGCCAGTCTGCGGCGGAATCGCTCCGAGAGTTACGACGATCTGTGGGCTTGGAGTCAGATGCGGACGCGCGAGGATAGCCAGGACATATGAGCGGGTATACAGGGCGCGGAGCCGACTTTCTACCGAGATTCCGCGAAGACCTGGCCCACCTGATCAAAACGGACCGCAAAGTTGCGCTGCGCACGCTGCGACTCGTCGAGGCCATCCTGGCCGACCCGTTCAACGGCATCGGCAAGCCGGAGCCGCTGCGATTCGAATTGGCAGGGTGCTGGAGCCGCCGGATCACACAGGAGCACCGCCTTGTGTATCGAGTGACTGAATTCCGGATCGACTTTCTTCAGGCGTGCTATCACTACGATTAGTTCTGATGCAAGCTCACGGAACGAACACCAGCCGTGACCCGCGTTCCGGGCTGTTCCAGAGGGCTTCAACCTCGCTCAGCGGCGCAGTCTTCACGCTGAACTGAAACGGATTCTCCGCAGCCGTCTTGAAGAACTCGCCAACCGCCGCCTTGATCTGGTCCAGCGATGCACTGCCGAAGCCGCTGCCCAGCAACTCCAGCCCCGAACTGCGCAGCGTAGCGGCGTTCAAGCTGATAGTTTGCCCGGCGCTAGAACCGATCTGCACAAACCGGACCCGCGCCGCAAGTTTGTTGAGGCCCTTTTGCGCAATGGCCTTGAGCGCGCTTTCCGCAGGCTGACCCCAAAGGTAGTCCAGCACCACGTCCACGCCATCGCCCGCAAACTCACTGCGGAAAGCTGCGACCAGCGCGTCCTGCTCCTGCTCAAGCGATACCACAGCATCCGCGCCCAGCGTCTTCAGGCTTGCGAGCGCTTCCGGGTTGCGTCCCGCTCCCACCACGCGCCGCGCACCCCGCCGTTTCGCGATCTGCACGGCAAGCTGCCCTGCGACGCCCGTCGCACCCAGGATCAGCACGCTCTCGCCGGCGACAAACTTCGCCCGCGCACTCAGCGCAACCCACGAAGACATGGCCGGATTCGCGAGGCC
>JBELAI010000320.1:0-5134 GCA_049508975.1 Occallatibacter sp.
TCTTTATTGGGGAAGTAGTGGATGTGACTGGGTGGCTGGGCGGGTTCAACTTCCAGTGGGCCTGGGCTTCGGGGGTGGCGGCGGGGAAGGCGGCTTGAAAGACAGGGAATAGGGACTAGGGACTAGGGAATAGGGAACAGATCGAGATAGATGGCGGTTTATTGCTGGACGGGGGGTGGGGCAGGAGCGGCGGTAGGAGCTGGTTGGTCGGGTGGGGCGCCGGGCTTAGCGGGCGGAGTCAGCACAAAACCGTCGCGGACCAGGGCGAACCCCGATTGGGGGAGCTCGGCCTGGAGAAGCTGGTTGTCAGGGCCGGAGAAAATATGTGTTTTTGCGCCAGCTATGCTGGCTACAAGGTGATGGACGGTGATGGGCTGGCTGTCGAGGGTGCCTTGCTCGTCAGCGTACGTGGCCAGCACGACAGAGGCGATGGAGCCGGCCTGGACTGTACCGTCTGGAGCGGTGGTCTGCTTGGGGATGATGGCCCATAGGTTGCGGTTGTTGTTGGTGGCGGCAAGGGTCAGCAGGGTTTCAAGCGCGCCGGGGTCGAAGTCGGGGAGAAAGACTGCGCCGGGATGGCGAGCGAGGCGAGCGGAGGAACTCTTGCCTCCCGCCGAGACATTGAGGAGAAACTGCGCGGAGGCAGCCGTGTCTGGCGCTCCGGTTACGTTGACCGCGGCGTTGTTGAGGGTGGCGCTGACCTGGACACGGCGCAGGTGGTTGGCGGCGGAGAGCGACTCGGTCTTGGCAAGCGAGTAGTTGAGGCCCTTCATATCCAGATGGACTTGAGACGTGGAAGCGTAGCCCTGAGGCGTTGAAGAGAAATTGAAGCTGGCGGTTCCAACGGACTTGCCGTTCTGCGCGATGGTGAAATTGCCAGACTGTGCGACAGCGTTGGACACGGTGCCCATGATCAAGGCGAAAAGGATTGCAAAGAGGACAGGTTTACGCATGGGTGTTCTGGTCTTTCCTGCTTGGTTAGACACGTTTTTGGGGAAACAGTTGTGAAATGCCAGATGTCGGTGGTCAGTTGTCAGTCGGCCGGTTGAGAGTTGTGCGTTCCCACCCTTTCCGCCGCAAAAGGCGGAAAGGATGGGGCACCCAGCCTTAGGACCAACTATTGACAGGTGGTTACTGCTTGGCGGTTGCGAAGCGCTTGTTGACTTCGTGCCAGTTGACTACGTTCCACCAGGCGGCAAGGTAGTCAGGGCGGCGGTTCTGGTATTTGAGGTAGTAGGCGTGCTCCCAGACGTCGTTGCCGAGGATGGGGTAGTGGCCTTGGGAGAGCGGCGAGTCCTGGTTCGGAGTTGTGATGACCTTGAGCTTGCCGCCGACAAAGACGATCCAGCCCCAGCCGGAACCGAATTGCTTGGCAGTGGTCTCGTTGAACGTCTTCTTGAGAGCTTCGAAGTCGCCGAAGTCGGCTTTGATTTGCTCAGCAATGGGACCGGTGGGCGCGCCGCCTACGCCTTCAGAACCGACAGGGCCCATCAGGTTCCAAAAGGCGGTGTGGTTGGAGTGACCTCCGCCATTGTTGCGGACTACGCCGCGAATGTCCTCGGGAACGTCAGCCAGGCCGCGGAGCAGGTCGTCGACGGATTTGGCGGCAAGCTCGGGGTGGCTGCCAAGGGCGGCGTTGACGTTGTTGATGTAGGCCTGGTGATGCTTGTCGTGGTGGAGGTGCATGGTTTCAGCGTCGATAAAAGGTTCGAGCGCGGCATAGTCGTAAGGCAGTGGTGGAAGTTCGTAGGCCATTGGGGAAATCTCCTTAGCATTGGATTGTACTGCGGGGGGTGTGGCTGCGGGGCGTAAGTCCTTTGTTTTGGAAGGTCATTTTGTGTTTTATTGAGGTAACATCATTGTTTTCATGCACGTGGGAGGAAACGGGGGGCGGGGGGGGGAAAAACGCTGTCTGGGTACGGACCGGGTACATACCTGACGACCTGTGAACCGGAGAGATTTCGGGAGTTCCGATGGCCATAGATCCATTGTGCCCGTTTCGACGAATTAGACTGCAAACTCCGGGAAGAAATCTGAGACTCATTTTGTCAGCAGGTTTTTAATGCGATTGCCTGCCTCGAAGGCGGCGAGGTTAAATCCAATTTTCACACGCTCTTGCGCCGTCGGTTGGTTGGATGCGGGATGGGACGGGGAGGGTTCGTTTTTAGGGACTAGGGAATAGGGGCTAGGGACTGAAGGACTTGGGGGCTGGCGGGTTAGGGTTGGGGTGAATTGGCGCCTGAAGTTCCTCTCTGTTCGTTGGCGCGGCGCGTCTCCATTGCCCTGAGTCGCCATGCTTCCGCTTTGGCAATGTCGTCTTTGCGGGCGTCTTCGTTGCCCCAGTCCAGATCGGCTTTGCGGCGGTAGACCAGGTTCAAGTAGGCCATGGCGTCGTCATAATTCGGCCGGTTCGCGATGGCTTGGTTGAGATACTGCAAGCCCTCTTCGACTAATGCGGAGTTCTGCACCTTGATGATTTGCATGACGCCGGCCAGCGCGTCGGTGTTGCCCATGCCGTCATCCTGAAGGCCGGCCGACGAGAGCGCCTTGAGAACATTCCCGTGGGCAAGAGTCCAATCGATCACGCCAATCGTATAGGCGGCTTCTGGATCGCTTGGATTTTGATCCAGCACTTTCATCTGCCAGTCCCTTGCTGCGTCCAGTTGCTTGACGCTGAAGTAAATGCCAGCGATTTGCTTTAGCGAGTTCACGTCCTGCGGATCGTTGGCCAAAACCAGTTGAAAAATCTCGATGGCCTGCTGCGCGGTCTTCAGGTTTTCCGGGGTATCGAGGCCGGGAACCACATTCTGCGCGAGGGCAGTGGCCAGGTAGACCTTCGCCATGAGCAGGTTTGGGTCGAGTTCCGTCGCTCTTCGGAAATGGACGATCGCGTCGGCGTAGCGTGCACTCTGGTAGGCTTCAACGCCCTTGTTCACCTCGCCGCCGGCGGTTTGTCCTGCGGCTGCGGCGGAAAATGCGATAAGAATTGAGAGGCAGGCAACTGCGGATGTAAGAATGCGGGAAAGACTGCGGGACGCTGGCAAGTTGCACCTCGATCGATCAAGCAGGATGCGTTCGACTTGAGGAATCCATCATAGATCAGGACGGGAGGGTGGGCTAGAGTCAGATCGAATTCTCAATGGCTCTTGCCCCGCGTTGTGGCTTCAGGACTTGTGAGGACGCGCTGGGAAGGATCGAGGCAAGCCGTCTGGAATCGCTCCAAGGCGCTATGGGCCGGGGCTGGGTGCGACGGCGCTGGTGATTAAACGGTGATCCTCAATCGTTGTGAACGGAAGGTGACCTATGTAGTCGTCTCTGTTACTTCTCGCCAGTGGTGGCGGCTCATCACGCGAACCACACGGGGCCAGCGATTCCGTACCGAATTCACGAGCGACAATAAAGTGAAATGGGTTCCGTTGGCCAACTCTCAACTCTGATTCAATCCGCAACCCATAGAACTAAAGCAGTCGTCTCATTACTGATCATTCTTGATTAAATTTTCCCGGTCACTGCGAACGCTACTGAGCAAGATTTGTACAATTTATGACGTTGGATTCTCTTCAATTCCTGGAGAGTTCTCTGTTGTTGAATTCGAATGGGCCTTCGGGACTCGAATCCGCAACACTGGAACAAGCTGGCGCTACAATCGGCGGTGAAGTGCGGAGCCTGACCAATGATGTTCGACAAAGAAGTTCAAGCTGCAAAAGAACAGATGCAGATTTCAGACAATCGGCTGAAGGATGCAGAAGCTGACTTTAGAACAACGGTCTACGTAACCAAGGTCAACATTCATACCCCGGCAGGCCTTGATGCCTTTATCGATCATCTCGACGGCGGGACGCCGATCATTCTTGCCGACATGGGCGCGGGTGCCGGCCAGGTCGCAGCCGACTGGTTCGAGTCGATGCACGATGACGTGGCCGAGACCGGCGTGCGCTTCACGGCGGTCGGCGTGGTCACACCCGATCCGGCAAGCGTCGAAAGCCTGCTCGCCTGGGCGAGCCGCCTGCAAGAGCGGGTTGAGTATGTCGTCGTCGAGAACGCTACCAGCTCCCCGGCAGACTTCACATACTGGAGGTCCACTAAACAGGCGATCCGTTTCCGTGAAGCTTTCTCTCCTGAGATATTGCAGATGGAGTTCCGGCTCGCAGAGCTCGAAAACCCGCTCCGCCAGCATGGAATTCAACTAGGATAAGTGGCAGACCGTAAGGCCACCGTCTTGCGCACACTCGCACACTTAGTCCCGACGATGAAATGCTGCGCATCCTGGAGGCAATGGGCACGTTGACTTTGCTCACGCGGCACACTCCGAAAGACATTGCTGACGAGCGAGAGCGATTCCAGGAGATGTTTGAACTCCATCAGCAGTTTTCAGAGGAAGCGCAGCAGAAGACGCTCCGCTATGTTCACGAATTGGAGTTGAGGCTCTCTGGGCTTCCCAGCGAACTTGAAGCCGGTCTTGATCCGGAACAAATTGCGAAGTTGCTGGGCGAAAGCCTGCGCCAGCATTTTCTCAACTCTGGCATACCGGATACGGTCAAAGGTCTGCAAGCAACCAGCATTGCCATGACAACCGCTCAGAAGGAACTTTCGACCGCACTGCGCAGTTTGTCCGATTCTCGGGGAGCGGTCGCTCAAATCGAGTCCGCAAACAATAGGTTGACGTACTCTCTGGAGGGCCGGGCGAAAGCCGTCGATGCGCTCTTACATGAAGTGAAAGGCGATCTTCTGCGCATCTGGATTCCCCTCATCGCCGGTGCGACTCTCCTGATCGGACTGTTTGGCGGCATGGGCATTCAAAGCTGGCGGGATTCGGTTCCGACCGCTGCAACGCCGTTGTGGAACCGGTTCCATTGCCGGAGCCGCGCCAGGACTCCCTAACGCCCGCCAACCCAAAGCAGCAACGCCACGGCCAGGCAAAGGCAAAGCCCGGCGCAGAGCATGAGCGATAGAACAACGTTCTATCGCTCATGCGAGGCATTCGTCCCCAAAACACCCCTTCCGCTGGTCATCATTCATGTTATCTGACTACAAGTTGACATATCATAAATTGACAATTCATAATCTGTGTACTAAGAGGCGGCCATCCAGCCGATACCCGACATGACCATCAAGCCAGATCCTTTTTATGACC
>JBELAI010000321.1:0-5128 GCA_049508975.1 Occallatibacter sp.
ATAGACCCCGCTTCGAGCGCTCGACCTGTACTCTGCATCCTTCACATGAAACGCGCGCACACGCTCGTGATACACATCCAGAAATCCGAGATAATCCATCTGTTGAAGGATCATGTGGCTGGGATCGTAGAGAATATTCGCTCGCTTGTGGCCGTCGACAGCGGTCAGAAATCGCTCGAAGGTTGCGCCATCGTGCAGGTCTTCGCCGGGATGCAATTCGTAACAAACGTCCACGCCGGCTTCGTCAAACGCGTTGAGGATGGGCAACCATCGGCGCCCTAACTCTGCAAAAGCCTCATCGATGAGACCCGCCGGCCGCTGTGGCCAAGGATAAAAGAACGGCCAAGCGAGCGCTCCGGAAAACGATGCGTGCGCAGTAAGTCCCATCCTCTGGCTCGCCTTCGCTGCCCATAGTAACTGCTGCGCCGCCCACGCCTGCCGTCCTTTTGCGTCCTGCGATAACTCCGCCGGCGCGAAGTCAGCAAAAGCCGTGTCATAAGCTGGATGCGTAGCCAATAACTGTCCCTGCAGGTGCGTCGAAAGCTCAGTCACTTCAAGCCCTAGTTGGCCCACGAGTCCCAGGACTTCGTCGCAGTAGTCCTGGCTCTCGGCCGCGCGCTGCAAATCGAAAAGGCGTCCGTCCCAACTGGGAATCTGTATGCCCTTGAATCCCCGACTCGCAGCCCATCTTGCCATTCCGTCGAGTGAATTGAACGGCGCCTCATTGGACGCAAACTGCGCGAGAAAAATTCCCGGTCCCTTGATCGTCTTCATAGTTCTTCTCCTCAAAGAATCTCTAAAACTCGACCCAGTTCTCTGTGCGGCTGCTTTCGATGGCGCACTCAATGAAGCGCATTCCGCGGACGCCTGCTTCAATTCCAGGAAGCGTGACCGGCAAGGGATTTGCAATGCCCGCCTTAAATGCAATCATTCCTTCTGCAAACTCGCGATAGAGCACCGCGAACGCCTCGATGTAGCCTTCAGGATGTCCACCAGGAAGCCTCGTAACAGTCAGGGCATCGCTGCTCAAGTACGATCCACCTGCATGACGGATCTCCTCTGGCCGGTCAAGCCATTTCACCCTTAGCTGATTGGGATCATCCTGGCGCCATTCGATCGACCCCTCTTCCCCATACACCCGGAGCCGTATGCCGTTTCGCTCCCCCGCTGCGATCTGAGACGCCATCAGCACTCCGCTCGCACCGTTGTTGAGGCGAAGCAATGCGTTGCAATCGTCGTCGAGCCGGCGCCCTGCGACTACACTGCGGAGCGCAGCATTCAGGCTCGTCACCTTGAGCCCTGTTACATACTCGGTCAAGTGAAACGCATGGGTGCCGATGTCTCCGATACATCCGCCGGGCCCATTCAATGCCGGGTCAGAACGCCACGCAGCCTGCTTCTGTCCTGCGACTTCAATGGGCCTACTCAACCACCCTTGCAAGTATTCGACGGCAATCTTCCGGATTGAACCAAGGATTCCGCTTGCACATAGCGTGCGCGCCTCCCGCACCAGCGAGTATCCCGCATAGGTATGCGTCAATCCATAGGGCAAGCCAGCTTTTTCGACTACAGCCTCAAGCGTCAGCACTTCGTCATATGTGGCTGTCGCAGGCTTGTCGCTCATCACCGCAATCCCTGCGGCCAGGGCAGCTTCCGCCACGGGAAGGTGCAAATTGTTGGGCGTCGCAATGACCACAAAGTCGATGCCGTCCTCGCGCTTGCTCTCGGCTTCGAACATTTCCGCATAACTCGCATAAGCGCGCGCTGGATCGATCCCGAAGCTGGCTCCCGCTACACGCGACCGCTCCGGCGACTGAGAAAACGCTCCGGCCACTAACTCGATTTTGCCGTCGAGTTCCGCTGCCATCTTGTGCACTGGACCAATAAAGGCTCCCGGCCCACCGCCGACCATTCCCATTCTTAGCTTCTGACTCATCGTTACTCTCCTTGAAGCCCGCATCCTGTGTTGGCTCACCAGTCCGTAAGTGTCCCGTCTAACTTTCGATTAATCGGAAGATAGGCTCTCTGATACTCGTACTTGGAGGCTAGCTTCTCATCAAGTTCGACGCCGAGCCCAGGGGCATCGCCCGGATACATAAACCCGTCTTTGAAGAAGTACCGATGCGGGAACACCGCGTCCGTTTCTTCTGTGTGCGGCATCAGTTCTTGTATCCCGAAGTTATGGATGGCCGTATCGAATTGCAAGGCGGCAGCCATTGTTACAGGCGATAAGTCCGTCGCACCATGAAACCCGGTTCGCACATGATAGAGCGCGGCAAAATCGGCCGCTTTCTTGAGCGCTGTAAATCCTCCACCATGCACCAGAGTCATGCGTAGATAGTCAATCCACTGGTTGCGAATCAGGTCGTGAGCGTCCCAGATAGAATTGAAAACCTCACCGACGGCAATCGGCGTCGTGGTGTGCTCACGAATGATCTTGAAACCCTCCTGGAACTCCGCCGCTGTCGGGTCTTCCATCCAGAAAAGATGAAACGGTTCCAGTTCCTTGCCAAGACGGCCAGCCTCTATTGGCGTAAGACGGTGATGGCAATCGTGCAGGATATGCAACCCCTCGCCAAATGCCTCGCGGACCCGCGCAAACAGCGTGGGAACATGCCGCAGGTAGAGTTCGCTCGACCACTCGTATTCTGAAGGTAGCCCGCGCTCCGCAGGCTCATAGCGGCCCGGTCCCTTGCTGATTCCGTAGGTTGCCGACAGGCCTGGAATCCCGCTCTGCACCCTGACTGCCTTGAAACCCTGCTCGGTGTGTCGCGCCACGTCTTCGAGTGCGGCACTTGTGTCTTTCCCGTTGGCGTGCCCGTAAACAAGAATGCCTTCACGGCTCTTGCCCCCCAAAAGGTTATAGACCGGAGTATTCAGTGCCTTGCCCTTGATATCCCACAACGCCACATCCACCGCTGCAATTGCGGACATTGTCACAGGGCCGCGACGCCAGTAGGCACCACGATATAGATACTGCCAGATATCTTCCGTCTGGAATGGATCGCGGCCGATGATACAGGGGATCACGTGCTCAGTGAGGTAACTCGCCACGGCTAACTCGCGGCCATTCAGCGTTCCGTCTCCCAGGCCATAAACTCCCTCATCCGTCTCCACCTTGAGGGTTACAAAATTCCGTCCTGGCGAGGTAATGTTCACATACGCGTTTGTTATTTTCATTGCGTCGAACGCTCCATAACTCCCGATAACTTAAAAGGCTTGGACTTCACTGGTTCACTCCGCTTGCCAGGAATCCACCATCGACTGCGATCACCTGCCCTGTTACAAACGATGAAGCCTCCGATGCCAGAAATACTGCTGCTCCTGCCATTTCTTCAGCCCTGCCGAATCTTCCCATCGGGGTACGCATCAGCAGTTCTTCGCCACGCGGCGTTCCCTGCACCAGCTTTGCATTCAGCGGCGTTGAAACAATCCCGGGCGCAATGGCGTTTACATTCACGCCCTTCCGCGCCAGTTCAACCGCCAGGCTTCGCGTTAGCGACCCCACGGCTGCCTTGCTCGCCGAGTAGGCGGCCACTTCGTGGAAACCCACAAAAGTCGATAGCGAAGCAATGTTCACAATCCGCCCATAGCCCGCCGCCACCATGGTCGCTCCAAAGATCTGGCATGCCCGCAATGTTCCTGTGAGATTGGTGTCAATGACTCGCGCCCAGTCTGTTTCTTTCAGGTTAGTTGCCGGGCCCTTGAATGTAATTCCAGCAGCGTTCACCAGGATATCCACTCTTCCAAATTCCTTCATTACCGCATCGTGCAGACCCAGCAGCGACGGTCTATCCACCACATCGCTAGTCACGCGCAAGGTCCGTCTGTCGAAACGCTCAATCTCGGCGGCGGTGCGGTCTACGTGCTCTTGCCGACGGGAACTGGCGATCACGTCAGCGCCGGCCTTTGCCAGGCCCAGCGTAATCGCGTACCCCAGGCCGGTGGTGCCGCCAGTGACTACTGCAACCCGCCCGTGCAGATCGAAAAGCCTATGATTCATCAGCCAAATTCTCTCCCATTCTCTTCGCAGTCCTTTTCGTGCTGTTCTGCTGCGAGTGAATAGGCGCCCGTATTCCTCGAACACAACGCCCAACCAAAAACACTATCACGTAAGGCGATTTACTCGAGTTCTCGGGCCATTCACAGCCAGCCTCCGCGTCGATGCGATAGAGTGTCATTGGAAAGCCAATCTCACGCCATGAACCCGATACTGATTCCCGACTCTCCCCGCCGCTGGGACTGCCTCTCGCTCGGCGAAGTGATGCTGCGCCTCGATCCGGGTGAGAATCGTATCCATACTACGCGTCATTTTCAGGTTTGGGAGGGCGGCGGCGAGTACAACGTAGCCCGCGGCCTGCGCCGCTGCTTTGGGCTGCGGACGGCCATTGCCACCGCGCTTGCTGACAACCCTGTTGGTCGCCTGGTAGAGGATCTCATGCTCCAGGGCGGCGTCGACATCTCGCTGCTCCGGTGGGCGCCGTACGACGGTGTCGGACGTCAGGTGCGCAATGGTCTCAACTTTACGGAGCGTGGATTTGGCGTGCGTGCTGCGGTTGGGTGCTCTGACCGCGGGCTTACCGCCGTCAGCCAGTTGAATCCAGGCGATTACGATTGGCAGGCGATTTTCGGAAACGCCAATGGCACGAAGTGGTTCCATACGGGCGGAATTTTCGCAGCTCTTTCAGCATCTACGGCGCAAGTAGCCGCCGAGGCGATGGATTCGGCCCATCGCCACGGAACCCCGGTTTCTTACGATCTGAATTTTCGCGACTCACTCTGGAAATCCATCGGCGGCAAACCCAAGGCGCAGGAAGTTAACCGTGATCTAGTTCGCAAGGTCGATTTGTTGCTTGGGAACGAAGAAGATTTTTCTGCGATGCTGGGAGTCAAGCTTAAAGGGGTTTCAGAAGATTTCGATGAACTCCCAATTGGCGCGTACGAAGAAATGCTGCGCGAAGTGGCGGCCATATATCCAAATCTGAAGCTCATCGCCAGCACGCTTCGCACGGCCTCGACCGCAAGCCGCAACGCCTGGGGAGCAATTGCCCTGTACGGAGACAACATTGTGCACGTCCCGCAACGCGACATCGATATTCTTGACCGCGTGGGCGGCGGAGATAGCTTT
>JBELAI010000322.1:0-5088 GCA_049508975.1 Occallatibacter sp.
TCACTATCGGCTCAAGGAGTTGGCAGAGGACAGTCACAGTCGGAAGTCGTTTCCTACACGAGCTGCCTATCGAAGTTATCTGGACAATTGGGTGCTCCCACGATGGGGCGAACTCAAACTGGGCCAGATTAAGCCCGTCGCAGTCGAGGAATGGCTCGATGGGATCAAGCGGGCGAAAGCAACACGGGCCAGGATTCGGAACCTTATGAGTGCTCTTTACCATCACGCGATGCGCTACGAATGGACGGATAAGAATCCGATCAAACTCGTGCGTCAGAGCGCGAAGCGGGAGCGCATTCCTGATGTTCTCGAACTCGGAGAACTTCAGCTTCTTCTCACCAAACTCGACACACGGGAACGCACACTGGTTCTGCTGGCGGCTGCCACGGGGCTGCGTGTGAGCGAACTGTTAGGGATTCGGTGGGCAGATGTGGACTTCGACAACCTTGAGCTGAGTGTGACCCGATCCATCTGGCATCAGAAGATCGGGGATTGCAAAACGGAAGCCTCCGCCAAGCCGGTTCCACTCGACGGCTACATGGCGGAAGATCTGCTTCAGTGGCGAAAGAGAAGTCCCTATCCGATGCAGGAGGATTGGGTCTTTGCCAGCCCGACCATGAAGGGCGAACAACCCTACTGGCCGGACAATCTGATGAAGCGGTACGTCAAGCCGGTCGCCAAGGCGAACGGCATCTACAAGAACATCGGCTGGCACACCTTCCGCCACACCTTCGGCACGCTGCTAAAGGCCAACGGGGAAGATGTGAAGACGGTACAGGAGCTTTTACGGCACGCGAACAGCAGGATCACACTGGATGTCTACACACAGGCAGTGGGTTCCAATAAGCGCGCTGCGCAAAGCAAGGTTGTAAGGATGATGATTCCCGGCATGGGTCAAAACGCGGGTGAGATGGACCCGCAGAAAGCTCAGGTTAGAGCTTAATGGACCTTTATCGGACCCGGATTTGCTTGTCACTTAGGTCCCATATATTCCGTAAGTCTTTTGGAATGTATGGCGGGGACGACGGGGCTCGAACCCGCGACCTCTGCCGTGACAGGGCAGCGCTCTAACCAACTGAGCTACGTCCCCACTTTCTTTTCTTCGACTTACGCCAAGTCTAAGAATTTGCTGTCCATCGATGCTGTCTATCTTTTCTCCCGCTTCCACGTTTTCCACGGAATCTAACCGATTTCCGCGATTAATGGACAGCATGGACAGCATGAAATTGTGCCGTCGATGCCGCTGCAGGCGACCCGCAACCCAGAACATCTGTCCATGTCCCGTGATTCAGATTGTACCAAACAAATCCGGATCCGAGAGGGTAAGTCTCACAGACAAGAGTCGATCAACGCGAACGGAATGCGACGAACTGCTCCAAATCAACACTCGTCCTGGGAGAAGAAGCAATGTCAACAGCTCAAACGGCTGAGCGACCCGCACAGGATCAGGGCAATCCGCGGCGGCCAAAGCGAGGCAGCTACAAACCCAGAGCCGAGACGCTCGCGCTGCTCAAGGTTTCGGGAAACCCGATCAATGGCCTGGGAGAAACAACACCACGCAGACCGTCGCCCTTCTTCTGGCATCCGCCGGATCAGCATCCGTTTGGCGAGTTGCAGATCGTTGCGCGAAAGAGTTCACGCAGCTGTCCCGGTTCGCCGGAGGCTTTCCAGGCCGCATACAACTACCCAGAGCTTGTGCCGGTGGCCGAGGTGCGAAACGACGCTCCCGCCAGGCAACTTGCCGACGAGATTAAGGGCTTTGCACTCGCCCACGAGGCTGACGCGCTTGGAATCGCGCACATGGACCCGCTCTACGTCTTCGAGGGGTACACGATCGACCACCCGTGGGTGATCGTACTCGCCCTCGCCCACGACTACGAGCGTCTGAAAGAGGTTCCGTCGGATGAAACCAACGGCATTGGCGTCGTCGATGTTGGCGATCAATATGCGCGCGGCACGCGTTCGTCTTACGCGCTCGCCAATTGGATTCGCTCGCAGGGGTACAACGCCAATCCCTATCCCGGACCAATGGCGGGCGCTCTTGTTCTGATTCCGCCGGCCATCGCCTCGGGCCTTGGCGAGCTCGGCAAGCATGGCTCGTTGATCAGCCGCAAGTTCGGATCGGGTGTGCGCCTTGCCGGCGTCACCACAGACATGCCCCTGGTCGCGACAGCCCCAGACCGTTTCGGCGCAGATGAATTCTGCTCCACCTGCCTGGTCTGCACCAATGCGTGCCCGCCCGGCGCAATCTCTGAACAGAAACGGTTGGTTCGCGGACTGGAGCGCTGGTATGTGGACTTCGACAAGTGCATCCCATTCTTTGCTGAGTCTGCATCGTGCGGAATATGCATTGCCGAGTGTCCCTGGACGCGGCCGAGCGTGCGCCCCAAACTACTTGCCACCATGGCTCGCCGCCTTGACGGCAAACCTGCCCAGTCCTGAATGCAAGTATCCGCAGAGCGAGAGGCAACTCGGCGAAACCGCTCTCCATCTTTCGATTGAAGCGTACAGCCCGCATCTCCACGTAGGATGAACGCGTCCTGTCTTCCCCAACGCGTGCGCTCATTCAGTAGAGACAGAATCCCCTTTGAACGGAGCTTCATCGATGGCTTATATTCAACTTCCAATCGCCGAGGAACTCGGTAGAGAGTTTCCGGGCATTCTCGGCCCCATGACGTTTCGTCCCGAGACCGCTGCGCCCCTGAATGAGTTGGTCAATATCCTGCTGCGCGGCGAAAGCACGCTTTCGCGTGGCGAGCGCGAGATGATCGCCACGCATGTCTCCTGGCGCAACGATTGCTTCTTTTGCCAGACGATTCATGGAGCAGTTGCCGCTGCGCAATTGGGACACGATGAAGCATTGGTCCAGAAAGTAAAGACAGACTGGGCCGATGCGGAGATTTCTCCCAGGCTGAAAGCGCTGCTGAACATCGCCGGAAAAGTGCAGCTTGGGGGCAAGCAAGTGACTGCGGAAGACATCGCCGCTGCGCGCGAACAGGGCGCGACCGATCTCGAGATCCATGACACGGTCCTGATTGCAGCGGTGTTTTGCATGTGCAATCGCTACGTTGACGGCTTGGGAACATGGGCTCCGCAAGACCCCAACATCTATCGGCAAAGAGCCGCCCAGATCGTTGAACACGGTTATACCGGAGTGACCGAAGCTGCGATTGCAACCATGCAGCGCTGAACACCGCCTATCCGGTCGGCATCTAACTCGACTCTTCGGAAGACCAGGACCTTCACGCTGCAAAGATCGTTCTCCGAGGTCATAAGCGAATCATGCCTGAGCCAACAACGCAGACGGTCGAAACCCGGATGGACGAATCCCAAATTAGCTACCCCGGCTGGAAGATTGTTCTCGCCGGTTTCTTAGGCGTCATGGTCAGCTTTGCGGCCATTGTGCCCTATACCTTCGGCCTTTTTCTCAAGCCGCTCACCGCAAGCTTCGGCTGGCACCGCGAAGCCACCTCCGCGGGATTCAGCATCGCCGCACTGACCGTGGCCGCCGCCTCGCCCGGTCTCGGTTTCCTGCTTGACCGCTTTAGGCCACGCAGCATCGTCCTGCCCTGCATCGTCGTTTTCTCGGCTGCCTATGCTTCGCTCGCACTCCTCACGCCGCATCTGCTGCATTTCTATCTCATTTTCTTCGTGATTGGCCTCGTCGGCAACGGGACTGCTTATATCGGCTACTCCCGAGCGATCTCCACGTGGTTCAATCGCCGCCGTGGTTTCGCACTCTCCATCATGCTCGCCGGCAGCGCGCTGGGAGCCATGGTGCTTCCGGTCCTCGCCCAGGACGTCATCACTCACCTGGGTTGGCGCGCTGCCTACCTCACGCTCGGCGTGCTTGCCTTTGCCGTTGGCTTCCCCCTCACCGCAGCCTTCGTACGCGAGCGCCCGGTTGCCCACCAAGACCGCAACGTCTCAACGGATTTCGGCGAACCCGTTGCCAAGGCACTGGCCACGCCCGCCTTCTGGATCATCGCCGCAACTGTCTGCCTTTACGCCATAAGCGTGAACGGCGCCATCGCGCACCTATCCGCGCTGCTCACTGATCGTGGCATCTCCGCAAGCGGCGCAGCCTGGTCGGTCTCCATCATTGGAGCCACTAGCCTCGTCGGACGCCTGCTTACAGGTCTCTTCCTCGATCGCTTCTTCGGCCCGCGCGTTTCTCAGGTCATGCTGCTGATGACGGTTCTCGGCATTGTGCTGCTGTCGGTGGCCAACAGCCTTACCGCGGGCCTGCTTGCTGCCGGCCTCATCGGGTTCAGCATGGGCAGCGAAGGGGATATCACGCCCTACCTTCTTGGCCGTTACTTCGGCCTGAAGCGCTTTTCCACTCTCTACGCCCTCACTTGGACTACGTATGCCGTCGGCGGCGCCACCGGCCCCATCTTCGTCGGCCGCGTCTTCGATACGCTGGGCTCGTATCGCCCCATCACCATTCAGTTGCTGGCACTCCCCGCCTTCATCCCCTGCCTGCTCATGTTCGCCCTTCCTCGTTACAATGTTCAAGCTGGCGGAAGACCGGTCAATCTCCCCGCGGAGCCCAGCCAATTGAGATAGGTCAGCGGAAGAAAGCAAGTCACAACCCAGAAGAGCATAAGTGACGAAGCGCACATTAAATTGCATGCTGGCAGGCATAAGAATGGAGGGGTTGAAAAACCTCTCACTCACTCGCGACGACTGTTTCTATGCGGTCGACGGCAAACAGTGAATCAAGAAAGGACAATATGGCAGATCAGGAAATAGCAGCGAATCAGAAAACCATTCTCCAGAATCAGGCGACGATTCTGGAAAATCAAAAGACGATCCTCAGCAATCAGGGCACGATCGAAAGGAACCAGCTTTCTCTCGACCAGATCCTCGCTAATCAGAAGGAAATTCTTTTGAATCAGAAAGAGATCCTCGATAACCAGAAAATGATCATGGCTGTTACGAAGTAGCAGATTCGTACACCAAAGTGTGGCGGGTGGGCCTTGTCTTTGGCTCACCGGCCACTTCCGCTGTAATGGGCTCGCTTATGTTTTCGATCCTTCTCTCAACTAGCTCGATAGCTACACGGTCAAGCAACATCCTTCGATG
>JBELAI010000323.1:0-5058 GCA_049508975.1 Occallatibacter sp.
ATGAGTTTACCGGATCAGGGTGGGGGAGGCCAAACGGCGGTGGGGGTCGGTGTGGAAGAAAAACCGCAGATCTCCCAGGTCTCAAGGGCGAGACCTGGGGCACCCAGCGATTCATGCGATCCCTTCCCTATCAATGCGTGCGTTGAAAGACGATGGCTGTCGGGTCATGGGGATCAACCAACCCGCGGCCGGGAATGAGCTTGAGGCTAAGACGGGTCTGGGCGAAACTGACGGTATAGAGATGGCTATTGGCGTCGAAGAGTTTCCACTTGCCCATTGTGCCGCTGGCAAACTCAAGCGTGCCGTCGGGCGAAAACTTAGCAGCGCTGTCTTCGTTGTCGTGCACGGACATAGGCGTGTAGGTGCCGACAATCAGCTGCGTCGGGTTGAGCGGCGGATCGAATTTCACCGCGCCGGTGGCATTGACCGTGTAGTCGCCGCCTGCGCGCACCAGGCCTCCGCTCGGCGGGATTACGGAGAGGATCAGCTTGGTCGGCGTCTTGAGGTTACCGACCAGCGTTGTTGAGCTGGATTGTTTGAGTGAAGAGATGGTGCGGCGCTCAGTCCAGGATTTCTTGTCGTCGGAGAGTTCGATGTTGAGCGCGGAACGCTGCGCGTTGCCCAGCAGGCTCATGGAACTGTAGCTGACCGTGATGGTGACCGCGCCGGGACCGCCGGTGAGATAGAAGTAGTTGCTTCCGACGAAGTTGTCGACCGTGCCGGTATTTTCGCCAGGTTGGAGCGGGGCAGCGCTGCGCGGATCGAGCGACTGGGCCGGGGCGATGTGGGCCAAGAGCACCAGGAATGCGCTGAACGCAAAGGGAATCAAGCGGCGGATGGAACGGGCGGCCGGGATGGCTTGCATGTCGATGGCTCCTGATTGAATTGAGGTGGGTAACCGAAGGATGAGTGGAAAGCACGCGGGAACGTAACCGATGCGGGAAAGATATCTTAAGCAAGCCTCCCAGAGCAACAAATATCGTTCATCTGTCGGGCGTTGCGAGGGTTATGCGATCGGGAAGATCGGCCAACGTTCCCAGGATCGTGCAAATTGCGGTAACGTCAGTGGTTCCTCATGGCTCTCAAAAACAAAAAGCAGCTTAAAGTGAGAACATGAGGGTCGTGACTTCTCCAAATTCCACACGTGGCTCGATGCGAGTGCTTGCCGGCGCCCTGGCAATCTTGATGGCTGTCTCTCCGGTGACGGGCCAGACCTCGGCCGGAGCCGCCGCACAGCCGGACGGTTCGGCGGCGACTACTCCTAAAAAGAGCACTAAGCCCACCGCAGCGAGAAGCAAGAGCAAGGCTTCACGTAACAAGAGCAAGACGTCGGCCAGGGCGGCGCGGGCAGCGCGGATCAAGCAGGCGTTTGTGGCATCCGCGGAATTGCGGCCCATGGCGCAGCAACTGGCGACTCTGCGCACCCCCGCGGCTTACGCAGGCGTAACGAAATATGCGCACGCGCACACAGGTGAAGCTGCGTCCGCGGCTTACCTGGCGCTAGGGCATGCTTATTTAGCGGATCGGCGCTTTGCGGAAGCTACGGACAACTTGCGGCTGGCTCGCCAAGCAGGTGAGGAACTGGCCGACTACGCGGATTTCCTGGGCGCGCAAGCGAATCACGATGAGGGCAATGCGCAGGAAGCGGAAACCCAGCTGCGCGGCTTCGCGACGCGCTATCCGGACAGCATCTTCATTCCGCAAGTGCCGGAACTAGAGGCAAATGTCCTGCTTACTCTGAACAACCCAACAGAAGCGCAGCGGGTGTTGGTTGCCGGCGCGGATTCGGCGGGCCGGACGGGATATCAGCTGGCCCAGGCGCAGGTAGCTGCCGCGCTGGGGCAGACGCAACAGGCGGAGCAGTTGTTCAAGAAGGTACTGCTGGGGCATCCGTTGAGCGGAGACGCGCTAATTGCGCGCGCCAAACTGACGGCGATGGGCGCTGAATCAACCCTGACCGTGGGGGAGCTGCGCAGCCTGGGCGACGCCTACTATAACGCCGGCCACTACTCTGAGGCTGACGAGCAATATCGTGTGCTGGCGCAGAAGACAAGCCTGGATGCATCGACGCGTGCCGGCTTTGCTGTAGACGCGGCGGCCTGCGAATGGAAGCTGAAGCGGCTGACCCCGGCGCAGGTGCAGGGATTGCCCGATACTCCGGACGAGCATGGTGCGCGGCGGCTTTATCTTTTGATGGAACTGGCTCGCGACCGTGGCGATCAAGAAGATCAGCAACGCATTGTCGACCTGATGGAGACCAGGTTTCCGCATAGCACATGGTTGGCGGAAGCGCTGTTTTCGAGCGGCAACATGTACATGCTGAAGCGCGACTATCCCACGGCGGTAAAGTACTACGGCTACCTGGCGGCGCACTTTCCTGATAATAAAGATGCCCCGGCAGCGCACTGGCGGGCGGGATGGTTCAGTTATCGGCAAGGGCTCTACGCGGATGCGGCGCGGCTCTTCGATGAGCAGATCCGGCTCTATCCCGGCGACAAGGATACGGTGTCAGCCATCTACTGGCGCGGGCGGCTCTATGAAACGGTGGACCACAAGCCAGCCACTGCGGTTGCAAACTATCGCACACTGACGCGTGCTTATCCGCACTACTTCTATGCGCAAATGGCGCGCCAGCGGCTGGCCGCGCTGGGCAGCGTACAGCAGGTGGCACAGCCGCAATTGGACAGCATCCAGGCGCCGGCGGTTCCTGTGCTGCAGGAGAGCTTTCCCTCGGAAAGCCCGCACCTGGCCAAGGCGAAGTTGCTGGCCAACGCGGGCCTGAACGAATATATCGCGCAGGAAATTGCCGCCGATCCCGATTCATCGTCGTGGAGCGCGCTTGCGGAAGCGCAGATTTATGCGTCCTACGGCGAGACGTACCGGGCGATGCGGGCACTGAAGAAGGCGCTGCCATCCGCGGCATCGGCGTCCATCAAGTCGATTCCGCTGGTCTACTGGCGGATTTTATTTCCGTTGGCCTGGTGGGACACGATCAAGACGGAGTCGGCAAAGAACAATCTCGATCCGTACATGGTGGCCTCGCTGATCCGCCAGGAGAGCGAGTTCAACCCGTCGGTAGTTTCCTATGCGAATGCGTACGGGCTGATGCAACTCTTACCAGTGACCGGCAAGCAGATGGCGAAAGAAGAGGGCATCGCGCATTTTCAGACTTTTCAACTGCTCGATCCGGAGATGAATATCCGGCTGGGAACGCGGTATCTGCGCGAAATGCTGGAAAAAGTCGGCGGTGTGCCGGAGTACGCAATGGCGGCCTACAACGCGGGCGACGGGCGAGTGTTGGACTGGGAAGCCGCCGGTCCCTACAGCGGCATCGACGAGTTTGTGGAGTCCATTCCATTTACACAAACGCGCGAGTATGTGCAGGGAATTGTGCGCAACGAGGAAATCTACAAAGCGATTGAAGAGGTCGCCGGGCCTCAAGTCAGGACGCAAGCTAAGATAGCCTCGGCGATGGCGCACCAGCCCACGGATATTAAGAAATAGCGCAGGAATCCCATTCGATACTCCCACGGTTCGATTGCAGTTGACTTCCATAACCTCAGCAACGGACACTGTTTGGGACCGGGGGCAAGTCAGCTTCCGTTGTGCCATTCGCAGCCTGCTGTTGTTCGAAAGACGGAGCCGCAGGAACAACTCGCGGCGGCTCGGTTACATCAACCCATCATTGGATTTGGAGGGCAGGATGTCAGCCGACTTGCAGTTTCTGGAAGAATGGATCCCCGAAAGAATGGACCCCGGCACGGTTTTCGTGCTGGAAAACCAAGCCAAGCTGGGGCACGCCCAAAACCCATTTGTAGCCGTTATGTCGTGCCCGCGATGTGGCACCCTGGGGCTGATTACGCGCCGGCAGCTTTGCGGCGGAGAGGCCATGATCTGCGGCGGCGACGTTTGCTCAGCCGAGTACCGGCTGGATGGCGAGAATATTTGCTTCCGCAATTTTCAATAGGGATTCGGGGGAAGGCTGTTCGGTAAGAGGCGTGGCCAGATCGCGCTCCTCAGTTACCATAGAGGAGTTGCCAATCCCTCAATGCCCGGATGGCGAAATTGGCAGACGCAGCGGACTTAAAATCCGCAGGCCGCAAGGCCGTGGGGGTTCAAGTCCCCCTCCGGGCACCACGCAAGAATCCCAGAAAATAAGGGGCTAGCTGGCCCTGAGTCCCGGATAAGAAACACTCCGCGACAAACGCGGCGGACTCCGAGTCTCATCTAAACGGGAGCGTAAAGCCTATCCAACTGAAACTGTTTAGCTTATTCTGAATGTTAGAGCGAGCAAGTCTTGCACGTCTATTACACATTTTCATGTCTATTGAAGCTGGTCTGCGCGAAACGTAGCAACACATGACGTAGACCATGATCGGTCTCAGTGCGTATCGAGCCTACTTCGAGAAGCGCATGGGAAGCTAAACCGCCGCTGCTAATTTTCGCGCTGGGCGTTGCGCTATTTGCTTTTGTCGGCTCGTTGTGTGGCGGCTTCGGCCTTCGATGGGACGGACGGCGATGCTTGTCTGGAGACGGAGCCTGTCTGCATACCGCAACAGCTTTTCAATGCTGACCTGCGAGATCCTGCCTCTGAGCAGGTTGCTCACCGACGGCTGGTACTCATCCAAAACGCCCGCGAGCTGCGCTTGCGTGTAGCCCGTCGCTTTCACATGTTCCAAGATGGCGGACAGGAGTTCAGCCTTGATCTTGAGCGCGCTTGCTTCTGACGCAGAAAATCCCAGTGCATCGAAAACATTGCCCTTCACAATATGCGTCGACCTATTTTCCGCTGCGTTTTTCATGACTCTTCTGCTCCTGTAATCGCTGTCTTACAAGTTTGAGACGCTGAATCGCAATCGCGATATCTCGCCGTTCCGTTTTGCGACTTTCCTTCTCAAAACAGTGCAACACGTAGATCCTGTTTTCGATCTTCGAAAGGTAAATCGCCCTGTACCATGCGCGTTCGTCAGCTTCTTTCAATTCGTAAACGCCGGGGCCGATGGAAATCATGTCGAGTCTGCGATGTCGGCTCTCTGCCGACCTGTAGCTGCCTAAGCG
>JBELAI010000324.1:0-5015 GCA_049508975.1 Occallatibacter sp.
GGCCGACATCGCGCTCGGCCTGTTGGGCAAAGCATCTCCCCAGTTGCCGCTGATGTTGTTGGGGCCGGCGGTGAAAAGCGTTCTCGGTATCCTCATCCTGATTTCCGCGTTGAAGTACTGGCCAGGAATTTTCGAACACATGTTTCTCAACTCGGTCGACCAGGCGGACCGTATTCTCCATCTCGCGAGATTGTAGCTCGCACGATAACAGTTCGCTCAATAGCAATTGGCACGATAGGAACCTATGGCTGACAGTAGCAAAACAGAACAGGCAACGCCGAAAAAGCGGAGCAAGGCGCGGGAGCAGGGCCAGGTTGCCCGTTCGCGCGAACTCCCCGGTGTGTTTGCTCTTGCTGCCGTGATAGGTGTAATGGCCTTGATGGCGCCCACCGCAGTGACACACTGGACGGTCCTCTATCGCAATACACTGTATGCGGCTTCCGGCGATATCGAGGGCAACGGCCCGGTCCTCTTCTGGAGTGCCGTCGAAGTCATGCGCTGGATTGTTCCCATTCTCATGGCGGGGATGGCGGTTTCAGTATTGGCTGGGGTGGCGCAAGGCGGAGTCAACTTCGCTCCCGAAGCGCTGTCCCTGAAATTCGATCGATTCAATCCCGCCAGCAAGCTCAGCCAACTCGTCTCCCCCATAGCTCTGAGCAATCTTCTGAAATCGTTGCTGCCCTTTTCCGCCATGCTCTGGATCGCAGTCATCACGGTTCAAACGCATTGGGAATCGATGGTGCACGCGTCCAGCCTGGGATTGAGGCCCTTCGCCAGCCTTGTTGGCGGTATGACTTTTGAGATGACGTGGAAGTCCGGTCTCGTCCTGCTGGCCTGGTCCGTGGTCGATTACATGCTCACTCTCCAGAAAATGAATTCCGACATGAAGATGACCAAGCAAGAGGTCCGCCAGGAATACAAGGAGACGGACGGCAATCCCCTCATCAAATCGCGCATTCGCCAGATCCAGAGGAACATGCGCAAGAAGCAGTCCTTGAAGGCTGCCGCAACTGCCACTGTGATCGTCACCAATCCAACTCACTACGCCGTCGCACTGAAATATGAGGCAGACATGGCCGCTCCCATCGTTGTCGCCAAGGGCCTCAATGTGCTGGCGGAAAAGATCAAACAACTGGCACGCGACAACGGAATCATGCTGGTTGAAAACAGGCCCCTTGCGCAGGCGCTCTACAAGAGCGTTGAAGTCGGAGATTCAATTCCGGCGAACCTCTACAAGGCAGTCGCCGAGATTCTGGCCCTCGTATTCCGCGCACAGGCCGATGTACGCCGCAGCGAAGCGGAGCGCCGCTCCCGCAATGCCTCCGGGCAAAAGATGAACAACAATTCTGGTGGTCCAACTCCGAATCCTGGAATGAGATAACTATGGAAAAAATTGGAGCTATACTCAGCAAGTTCGGTGATTGGATAGCACCCATAGCCGCGATCTCAATGGTATTTGTGATGCTCGTGCCGTTGCCGAGCTTCATGCTCGACCTGATGCTGACCATCAGCATTACCGCGTCGATGCTCGTATTGCTGACGGCAATTCAGATTCTTCGCCCCGTTCAGTTCTCGGTCTTTCCGAGCCTTCTGCTTTTGCTTACGCTGCTTCGTTTGTCTCTCGACCTGGCCAGCACGCGCCGCATTCTGCTTCACGGCAACGAGGGCACATCGGCCGCCGGCAAAGTTATCGAAGCATTTGGCCAGTTTGTAGTCGGCGGCAATTATATAGTCGGCTTCGTTCTCTTCCTGGCCCTTATCGCGATTCAGTTTCTAGTCATCAGCCATGGCGCGGTGCGCACGGCAGAAGTCACAGCCCGCTTTACTCTCGACGCGATGCCGGGCAAGCAAATGGCGATCGACGCCGACTTGAATGCCGGCCTCATCAATGAACAACAGGCCCGTGCACGTCGCGAACGAGTGGCAAAGGAAGCGGAGTTTTGCGGCGCAATGGACGGCGCGGCCCGATTCAGCCAGCGAGATTCAATGGCCACCATTCTCATTATGGCCATCAACATCATTGCCGGATTCCTGATCGGCGTCTTCCAGCAGGGCATTCCGTTCCAGGAAGCTCTGAAGACCTACACCATCCTTACGGTGGGCGATGGCCTGGTTACGATTCTACCCTCGCTGCTTGTCTCTGTCGCCGGCGGCATCGTGGTCACGCGTGCCGCTTCGAAAGAATCCCTCGGCGTCAACGTGAGCAAGCAGCTGTTGAACAGTCCGCGCCTGTTCTGGATCGCAGGTGGTGCGCTCTTCGCTCTCGGCTTGATTCCTGGGTTGCCGAAATTCTCCTTCTTCACCCTGGCCGGCGTACTGATGTTCGCGGCATGGAAAATGAAGCCACAGATCATCAAGGATGAGATGGAAGAGATGGATGCGGCCGCCAAAGCAGCGTTGCCCGGTGGAGCAGCGGCCCCGGCAGTCGATCCCATGGACGCGATCCTCAAGCTCGACGAACTCATGCTCGAAGTCGGTACGGGCCTCGTGCCCCTGGTCGATGCGCAGAAGGGCGGGCAACTCCTGGCCCGCGTCAAATCCATGCGCAAAAATCTAGCTCAGCAGCTTGGCTTTCTGGTTCCCTCGATCCATATCACGGACAATCTCCAGCTGAAAGAGCGGGAGTATGTCATCTATCTTCGCGGTGTCGAAATTGCCCGCTGGGAGTTACGACGGGACTCGCTGCTGGCCATCAGTTCCGGCGCAAGCTCGCCGGCTCTACCCGGCCAGGACACCCGCGAACCGGCATTCGATGTCCCGGCAAAATGGATCACTCCGCAGACCCAGGGCCAGGCAATTGCTGCCGGGTACGCGGTCGTGGAACCAACCTCCGTGCTCGCTGCCCATCTGGCCGAGGTCATCAAACAGAACGCCAGCTCGCTCTTGTCGCGGCATGAGACCCGCAGACTGATCGATCGGCTGGCCGAGTCTCATCCAAAATTAACCGAAGAGCTGATTCCCAAGTTAATGAGCCTCGGCGAGGTTCAAAAAGTCCTCCAACAGCTGCTTCGGGAGCAGGTTTCCATTAGAGATTTGGGCTCAATCCTCGAAACGCTGGTCGAAGCGGCCGCGTTTAATAAAAACCCGATCGCCTTGGTTGAAGCAGTCCGCCACACGCTGGGACGCGCGCTGATCAAGCCTTTGCTCAATGATCAGGGAGAACTGAAAGTCGTCACTCTCGATACCACGATCGAAGATGAGTGCCTGCGCGGGTCAAATCAGCAGCAGAGCGCGGGGATCTCGACACCCCAACAGGCAACTTTGGCACGCCGCGTGCTGGATGGGTTACGTGCAGAATTTGGGAAGGAAATCAGTTCGGCGCCACCGGTGCTGCTTTGCTCTTCCCCAGGCCGTTTCTACCTTCGCCGCTTGTTGGAGCCGTTCATCCCAAGAATCGTCGTCATATCTCCAGGGGAGATTCCACCAATGACGCCGGTACAGTCCGTTGGAGTCCTCCATTGAAGCACTTAGGAGGAACGCAGGACGGTGACAAGGTGGAGTTCTGGAAAAGATATGGAGTTACCGGCAGGGAAGCATTGATGAGTTAGTGCCTGAACAAGGGAGTGAGTCGATGACAGCAGTAGAATTAGCATACCGTGAGAACAGCGATGGAATAGATGAGCGCAACGAGCTTGTGATGCGCGAACTGCCCCAGGTCTATTACGTGGCCGCAAGAATCCGCGAGCGGTTGCCCAAGCAAGTCGACCTGGAGGATCTGGTCCAGGCTGGCGTCATCGGCCTGCTTGAGGCCTGCCGTAATTACGACAGCCTGAAGGACGCTCAGTTCTCGACGTTTGCAAAATTCAGAATCCGCGGCGCAATCGTCGATAGCCTGCGCAAGCTGGACTGGGGCTCCCGCACACTTCGCCGGCGCGGTCGCGAGATCAACACCACGGTGGCCAAGCTTGAATCCACGCTCGGACGCCAGCCCCTGGAAGAAGAGATTGCGGCTGACATGCAGATGACCCTGGACGAACTGCAGAGCACGATGACCCAGCTGGATGGCCTTTACCTGGTCGGACAGCGCACCAGTCCTTCCCACGATCACGCCGATTCATATGACCTCATCGAATCCGCGCAGAGTTCCGACGATGACAACCCCTTTAATGTTTGTCTGCAGGGCGAACGCCGAGCACAGCTTGTTGAAGCGGTATCCCAACTGTCAGAGAGAGAACAGCTGATCCTTTCGCTCTACTACAAGGAAGAGCTGACCATGAAGGAAGTCTCAAAGGTTGTAGGCATCGCGGTCTCTCGTGTATCGCAAATCCACGCCGCCGCGATGGTCAAGCTGCGCGCCTCGCTTAACCATCTTCGCGAACGCTCCAAGGCGCCTGCGCCGGTGCCGGCCCCGGTCCACAATTTGCAGGCTAATTATCGTGAGATGGACAACCGTCAGTACGGACGGCGTCTATGACACTCCCGGCGGGTTCGGATACTTCGATGAAAACGACCATGGCCAACCCGCTGCAGCAGAGGACGCGCAATGTTCACTCGTGCAACTTCCGCTATGCCGGCCGGCTGTCAAATGAGAATGCCCGCGCGTTGACCGCGCTGCACGAAAAATTTGCTTTGAACGTGACTACTGCGCTGGAACTCTATCTCGGCGCCTCTCTGCATTTGAAACTGCTGTCGTTGGAACAGATGGCAATTACCGACTATATCGGAGGCATGTCTCCGAACAGCTACCTGTTGCCTTGCGCGCTCAATATCATGGAGAGCAATTTTCTCATGGAGATGGACGCTCCCCTGGTGTTCCCTATCATCGATCTGTTGCTCGGCGGATCGGGTACTCCCGGAGACGAGTCGCGGGAGCTTACTGAGATTGACGAAGAACTGATGCAGAGTGTAACCAACCTGGTTGTGATGCAGCTGGAACGGTCCTGGCAGGTATTGCATGTTTCGCTCACGCCGGGCCGCCCCATCAAGCCGGCAATAATTCAGCAGGTATTTCTCGCCAATGAAAAACTGGTGCTCCTGATGTTCGAGATGACGGTGGGCAGCACCGTCGGGCCTCT
>JBELAI010000325.1:0-5010 GCA_049508975.1 Occallatibacter sp.
GCTATCGCAATACGGCGCTGGATTCTCGGTCTCTTCGGTGCCCACTCTGTCCCAAGAAATAACCAGCAGCTCGAAATTGACCGGATTATCGTGCTCGGCTCCTGAGATGCGGGCACGAGTTCGTGAACAGCCGATTTGCCTTTTTGCCAGGAAGGGGGTAGATTGTCTACATGTTGGTGTAGAGGGTCTACAGCCTATGGCTACGAGAAACAGCTATCAAAGTCGAATTGAGCTCGTGCAGGGAACATTGGACATGCTCATCCTGAAAACACTCCAATGGGGAGCTCAGCATGGTTACGGAATTAGCCAGGCAATCCGCGTTACCTCAGGCGATGTTTTGCAGGTCGAAACCGGATCGCTGTATCCGGCGCTTCATCGGCTGGAGCGCCAGGGTTGGGTCACCGCCGAGTGGAAACAGAGCGAGAGCAATCAGCGGGCCAAATTCTACAAGATCACAAAGCTAGGTAAAGAGCAATTGGCCTCCGACTATGAGCGTTGGGGAAAAATGGTCGCCACCATCGAGGGAATCATGACTTCCAGGCGAGGTAATGTATGAAGTTATTCGATATCTTTCGCCGCAAAACGGATTTGACGGATGAGATTGAGAGTCACCTCAAGATGGCCACTGCAGACCGAGTGGCCCGCGGGGAATCTCCCGTTGACGCGAGAAGAGCCGCAGTTCGCGAGTTCGGCAATGTACCGTTAATTGCGGATGTGACGCGCGAGCGATGGGGATGGCTGCGCTTTGAGCGGCTGGTGCAGGACTCGCGCTTTGCGGTGCGCCAGTTGCGGAGAACTCCGGCATTCACGGCAACCGTGCTGCTCACGCTGGCCCTGGGCATCGGAGCCAATGCAGCGATCTTCACGCTGGTGAACGCGGTGCTGCTGAAAGATCTGCCCGTCGCCGATCCAAAGATGCTCGTGCATCTGGGCGATAACGGCCACGACTGCTGCGTCGGCCACAACGGCACCAGAGAAGAAGGGGATTACTCGAACTTCTCAACCGACACCTACATGCAACTCAAGAAGAATCTGCCTGAGTTCGAAGAGTTGGCGGCGATGCAGGCTGGTTGGAGCTACCGGCCGGTCATAGCGCGGCGCGATGGCGCCGAGACTGAAGCTCGTTCGGTCATGGGCGAATTTGTGTCGGGAAATTACTTTGAGACATTTGGACTGCGCCCCGAAGCGGGACGATTGCTCATCGATGCGGACGATCTGCCAGGCGCACCGGCTACCGCCGTCATGAGTTATGAGACTTGGCAGCATGACTTCGCCGCAGATCCTGCAATCGTCGGCAGTACTTTCCGGGTGAATACCAAGCCGGTGATAGTAGTCGGAGTGGCGCCGCGAGGGTTTTTCGGCGACCGAATGGCAGTCACTCCGCCGGATTTCTACCTGCCGATTCAGACGATGGCCTCGCTGGCGAACGCTTCCTATGTAAATGACCCGGAGACGAATTGGCTCTACATCGTTGGGCGCGTCAAGCCTGGGACGAACCTGGGCCAGTTGCAACAGAAGGTAAATGCCGTCTTGCAGCAAGCCTTCGCAACACAAAGCAGTTTCTCAACCGAGCAAGGCAAGAAGTTTTTGCCAAGGGCGCATGCAACTCTGGCGCCGGGTGGTGACGGCATCCAGACAATGCAAGAAGGCTACGGCTCTCATCTCCATCTGCTCATGTGGATTGCCGGGCTGGTTCTGGTAATCGCCTGCGCCAATATCGCCAACCTCCTGCTGGTAAGAGGCATGGGAAGACGGACAGAAATGTCGGTTCGGTCGGCGTTGGGAGCTATGCGCGGCAGGATTGTTCGACAGCTCTTAACGGAGAGCATTTTGCTTTCAGGTCTCGGCGGCCTTCTGGGGTTGGCCGTGGCTTACATCGGGGCGCGCACGCTGTTGTGGCTCGCCTTCCCTGGCGCCCAGAGTGTCCCCATCCATGCCGTGCCGTCCGTCGCGGTAATTGGTTTTGCATTTGGGCTTTCGATCTTGACTGGAATCCTGTTTGGCGTTGCGCCTGCATGGATCTCGGCACAAGCCAGGCCCGCCGATGCTTTGCGCAGCGGTACACGCACCACCTCTTCGGCAACCTCTCTGTTGCAGCGGGCGCTGGTGGTGCTGCAGGCCGCCTTATCGCTGGTGCTGCTGGTGGGCGCTGGATTGTTTGCGCAGAGCCTGGGCAAGCTTCAGAATACTGATCTTAAGCTCGATGCTGGCAACCGCTATATCGTGCACATCAATCCCCAGGCGGCCGGCTACGCGGGAATCCAGCTGGAGACTCTTTACCGGACCATGGAGGACAGGTTTCATGCTGTGCCGGGCGTCGTCAAAGTCGGCATCTCCACTTATGTTCCGATGGAAGACAACAGCTGGAGCAACTACCTTATGGTTCAGAGGCACCCTGAAGCGAAGGGCCTGGCTGGTTTTGTGAAAGCCAACGCGGACTACTTCGATTCGGTTGGTACGAAGGTGTTAATGGGACGTGGAATCGATGTGCGGGATACCTCGACCGCTCCCACGGTGGCCGTGGTGAATCAGGCCTTTGTGCAAAAGTTCTTGGGCGGGGAGAATCCCATAGGGCAGCGAATTGGGCCGCCGGATTCGCAAGGCGATTACGAGATTGTAGGGGTAGTGGAGAATACCGTTTACACCGACATAAGTTTGAAGGATAACCCTATGTACTTCGTGCCCATGATGCAGCGACCACCAAGCGACAAATCTCCGATTGAGAAAGATATGTCGCTCTATGCAGGAACCATGGTGCTTGAAACCGAGCGGCCCATCAACGACATGGAGAAAATTGCGCGCAAGACTCTCGCCGGCATCAATCCAAATCTGACCGTGGTCCAGCTTCAGACATTTAGTGAGCAGATCGCGATCCAGTTCACCCAGCAGCGGTTGATTGCGCGCCTCACAATGCTTTTCAGTGCTTTGGCGCTCTTGCTGGCCTCTATCGGTCTCTACGGTGTCACCGCGTATTCTGTCGAGCAGCGAACTCCGGAGATCGGCATTCGCATGGCCCTCGGCGCGGCGCGTGGAGGCGTCGTCGCGATGGTGATGCGCGGCGCTCTCATTCAAACCGCGCTTGGGCTCGCCATTGGAATTCCTGTGGCACTGCTTAGCGTTCGATTCGTCAAGTCTCAGCTTTATCAGATCACCAGCGCCGATCCCCGGTTGATGACCGCTGCCGTTGTTGTCTTGGCGGTGGCAACGTGCGTGGCCGGAATCATTCCAGCAAGGCGGGCTGCCTCGATTGACGCCGCAAAGGCGTTGAGGGCTGAGTGAGTTGAAACAAATAAGGGAAACGCGTATACACTCGGGTCGTCTCCAACACGGGGATTGATGGCTGGGGCGATTTCGATCTCTGTTAAATCGCCTAAGCGCTCCTCAACGGCGGATTCGTCCTGACTAGTCGGCTTCCCGCCAGTCACCCCATGGCCGTGTCAAATCCCGGCCAATTGGCGACCAAACCGACGACCGTCCCACCGCCTCGCGAAAATCCCCTAAACCCAACAGAATCAACCTGAAAAATTCCTTCCCCAATTTGCAGTCTATTCCGCTGAAAAGCGCACACTTGAATCACGACCGGCCTGCCGAGCTAGACGCACCTTCCATCTGTCAGGGACATCCCCGGTCCGTACCCACACCCCAAAAACACCCGACCCCTCCCCCCTTTTCCTCCCACGCCCCTGAAAACAATAACGTTACGCCGAAAAAACCCTAAACGACCTACCAAAACAAAGGACTTACGTTCAGAGACTGACCATCCTCTCCATCGGCGAAGGAACGAGGACCGACGCCATTCCGGCCGCAGTCGCCGCCTGAATGCCAAGGTCGGTGTCTTCGAAGACCAGGCAATCCGCAGGCGCAACACCGAGGCGCTCAGCGGCAAGCAGAAAAGCATCCGGAGCAGGCTTGGAGTTGCTGTATTCCTCAGCGCCAACGATGGTCTGGAATCGATCGAGCAGATGGACGGCGGTGAGCGAACGGATGACCGAGTTGCGCCGCCCGCCGGATACAACAGCGAACGGAATGCGTCCTTGCTGGGCATCAATATGCTCGACGACTTCTGGGATGGCTTTCAACTGCGGCAGAAGATCGAAGTAGAGACCCTCTTTGCGGGTGCCCACCTGCTCGACCGGCATTTGGAGTCGGTGCATTTTATTCAGTGTAGAAATGATTTCGTCGACAGGCTTGCCGCCCCATGAATAAAAGAGATCTTCGGGAAAAGGGCAATTCCATTCGGCAAGCGCGGTCTTCCAGGCGATGTAGTGGAGCGGCATGGAGTCGACGATGGTGCCGTCGCAGTCGAAGAGATATGCCTTGAAGGCACCGGCGGGGATGGGCAATTTCATGCGGGAATGGTCTCCTGGACGCGAGCGGGTTCAGGTTCTGGCGCCGCGCAGCCGCCTTCACCTGGCTTGGTAGGCTCCATCTGGAGCGCGTTGTTGAAGCGGTTGAAGTAGTTGAAGAGGCCGATGGCACAGAGCAGCTCGACGATCTCGCCTTCGGCGTAAAAGGAGCGCAGCTCGGCAAACTGTTCGTCGCTGACGGCCTGTGCGTCGCGGGTGACGGTCTCCGCCAGGCGCAGTGCGGCCTTTTCCGCTGGGGAAAAGTCTTGGCGTTGGGGCCAGTCGGCCAGGTGGGCAAGCTGGTCGTCGTTCCAGCCAAGGTTGCGGGCGAGGATGGTGTGGCTGGCCAGGCAGTAGGGGGTAACGTTGACCTGGCTGGTGCGGACAATGATCAGTTCCTTGAGCATTCACTATCGTAACGGGTCTCAGAACCGTCAAGCAAGCGATAGAGGCTCACCACTTGCCCATCTCTGACCCTCATGCGGGGGAGGTAGAGCGAGAGTAGTCTACGCCTGTCTTCTCTGTCGTAGGTGCCCCATCCGACGAAGACACTGAACATGGCCGCAAGCTGCTCCAACGTTGTTCCCGCTGGCGCTGACGCTTGTAGCCGGGTCAACTCCTCAGTGACTGTGCCAAGCTGTTCGGTAACCCTACCCAGACGTTC
>JBELAI010000326.1:0-4986 GCA_049508975.1 Occallatibacter sp.
CGATCCGCTCTCTCTGGACCCATCGCGCGAAACCGCCAAGGTCACTCGCGAAGTTGCCGGCAAGCTGGCCGTCCTCGCGCGCAATCTTGAATCGCACTACCCTCCGAAGCAGGTTGCCGAATTCCTGACCCGCTGCATCTTCACCTCATTTGCCGAGGATGATCATGCCGGACGGATACTCCGTGGATCTTGACCAGTTTCACGGCCTCGACCAGATCGGCGAGGAAGGCATGAAAGACAAGGTCAACAATCACTACTTCCAGATCTTCGGCGCATCCATCGCGCTGGGCGTTATCTCCGGAGCGGGAGAGATCACACAGGGGGGCGGCACAATCTCGACAAGCGGTTCACAGGCGTTCACCACAGGAGCGGCCGGGAGTGTGTCGCAATCGGCATCCACAATTCTCGACCGCTTCACTCAAATCCCGCCAACCATCACTATCCGTGAAGGGCATCGGGTGAAGGTCTACTTCACTCAAGACATGCTCTTGCCAGCATACGAAAACCACACCATTTCGCAGACGTTCTAAGGAGAGGACCAATATGCGCCACCTCAAAAAGATCTGCACTCTAACGATGGTTCTTTGCTTTGTCTCTACCGGATGCCAGAGCCATCAATCCAAAGTCGATGCACTAAAGAAGGAATATGACCGGCTAAATCAGCAATTCGCCAACGATTGTTCTGGCGAGTTGTTGAAAGTGCCGCCTGATCTTAGTCCGAAGTGCGCGGATGAAGACAGGAAGCTGAAAGACGCATGGAATCGTTTGCAGGCGGAACGCGCAAATCAGTAACAAAGGAGGTCAATCATGAAAAACACATTGCTATTTGCGGCACTTGGAATCGCAACTATCTCGCCGCTAGCGAACGCGCAATTCGGCTCCGGAGTCGTGTATGATCCGACGCAATCCACACACGCCGTGATCCAGATCAAGAACGAAGAGAGATCAATCACAAACGAAATCCAGCAGATTGAGGAAGGTCAGAAGATCTTTACGAATACTGTAAAACTGACCGACAACGCAATCGCCACCTATAATCTTGCGCACCAAATGATGATGGTTCCACGAAGTCTTTACCAGCCGTTTCTGTCGCGCTCAACCTATTGGATGGAATTGAATCACGCGGCCAACACCTACGGCAATTCAGGTCAATGGACGATTGCCGTAAACACTGGAGCGGGCGCAAGCATCGGATACCAGCAAGTCTCGATACCACACACTGGCCAGATCAATGGATTTGGGAATCTGAGCCAACTGGGACAGCAACAGATTGCTGCGCGCGGGGCTACCGCGGATCTGAACGACGCAATAACCGTGAGTGGCATGCAAACCCTGGGCACGATCCGAACGAACTCCACCCAACGCCAGGCCGACATCAACGCACTCATAGGTGCGACACAGTCAGCAGATCTGTCGCAGCACACGGAGTTGGCAACGTTGCAGCGCATTAACTTGGCTCTTATCTTGCTCCTTCAGGAACAACAGGAGGCCAACCAGATCAGTCAGGCGAATACCTTGCAGCAGATCGTCGGGCAAAAGACGCAGCAGGACAACCTGAAATCGCTCTTTCAAGTTGGAAACGGCTATCAGCAGAGCTTCAACGCGGCGACGCCTCAACAGACTAGCGCCGGAACGAACTGGGCGTTCCACTATTGAGCGCGAGGAGGAGCGACCATGGACCTTCTAATCCTTATCAAGAACGGGTGTGACAACCTCACCGCAACGGTCGCTCCTTCTCTCGACTCCCTTGGGTTGCACATGGTGATCTCGCTCGCCACGATCATGCTCGTGTGGTTTGGTGTGCAGGAAGCTCTCGCCTCAGCGCAGGGCGGATCAGGCTTCAATATTGCGAAATTCGTCAGCTTTTTTGTGTTGATCACATTTGCCTACTGCTTCGTCAGGTTCTACGACGGAAGCATCCCTGGCATCGGCTATTCGTTGAAAGGCTTCATTAGCGGGGGAACCAGCAGTCTTGTTGACTACATCGGCTCTGACTCTACCCAAGAGGTTCAGAATGCAATTCACGCCGCAATGGAGAAAGTAGGTACGCTCTCTCCGTCTTTGATCGAGCCTTACATGATGATCTGTACCTACACTGTGCAGGTCGTCCTCAGCATCCTGACAGGTCTTATCATGGTTATCATCGCCTACGGAGCAATCGGCGCAACAATCATTGGGCTCCTTGGACCGATTTTCATACCGTGGATGGTCTTCGACAAAACCGACTTTCTTTTCTGGGGATGGCTGAAGGCTTTCATCGGTTTCGAATCTTATAAGGTAGTTGCAGCGGCAACCATGAGTGTGATGAACCATTTGCTCATCACCTATCTCATGAGTGGATCGATGAATCTAGACAGCCCTACGAGGCTCGTCTATCTGATGCCTGGTCTCCTAATGCTGTGCTTCGTGGCCGGCTTCATTCTGCTCAAGATTCCAACTATGACTGCATCCCTTTTCTCCGGCCATGTCGGCGGCCACAGCAGCGGCATGGGAGGAGTGATTGCCGCACTCATTCTGAGAGCACTCTAGTCAGATAGGAGGACCGTCATGTCTACGGCAACCGAGCATTCACCGGAAATCACGCGAGCGGCGGAACGCTACCTCGAACAGTATGGCGATCCGCTTGTGATGAACACCTATCTGAAGGTCACCATCTTGGTGCTTGCGGTTGTCTGCATTGCTCTCTCCGTACTTCTCTTCAGGAGCCAGATGGCCCTGGCCAACATGCGCCCGATGATCGTGCGCATCAACGATGTAGGCCGGGCCGAGGCGATCGACTATCGCAACTTTCAGTACCGCCCGCAGGAAGCCGAGGACAAATACTACCTCAGTCGCTGGGCCGAATTGTATTTCGCGCGCAATCGTTTCACCATCGAGCGCGATCAGACGAGTTCGCTCTACTTTTTGAATGACGACGTGCAGCGCGCAGTCATCAACCAGGAGCAGAAGGACAACTTCATCCAGTCCTACGCCAGGGACAGCACGCTCCCTTTCGTCGATGTCGAAGTGAAGAACGTGATCCTCGATGACCTCCGCCAGTCACCCTATTCTGCGCGAATCGAGTTTGAGAAGGTGTACACCAGTCCTTCAGATCACACTGAACTCAAGCGGGAGCGATGGACAGCAAGCGTCACTTACGTCTTCCGCGAAACTGTGAAGAACAACGAGTTGGCCGTAAACCCGCTCGGACTGACAATTGTCCGCTTCCGGGCTGACCAGGCGTTCAGCTAGGGATTCGGCAAGTCGTAATTCTCGGATTTGATCGAGAACGTGGACCTCTGCCTGGCGCCGCGGTAGTTCGAACAGGAGGGCTGCGCAAAGCAAGGTTGTGAGGACTTATAGACGGCAAGTGGCAAGCTGATCTCTACCCCTGGAGGTGAACAATGTTGATTACCAGACTACCGCCATTCAGAACGCGTCCAGGATTATCCCGAAAAGAATCGTCCGGAATCGTGTCAAATGGAATTATCGGTAGGAGGCTCCTGAATGTCAGGGAGGCCGCCCAATACCTCGACCTTGAAGTGGACACAGTCTACAAGAAGTCGCGGCTGCGGGAGGTTCCCTCTGTGAAGGTCGGTCGTGCGTTGAAGTTCGATGTCGAGGCACTCAATCGCTACATCGAGCAACACACAATCGAAGTCATTGACTGAAAGGAGCAGCGAAATGTCCATACACAAGATTGCTGACGGTGTATTCAGGGTCCGTTGGAGGGAAGGAGGACGAAACAGGAGCCAGCGCGTTCGCGGAAGCCATGAGTTGGCGCGCAAAATCGAAAGAAAGAAAATGTCGATTCGGGATGAAAACCGGCATCTCGACGTCAAGAAAGAGGTCAACTTCCGCATGTCAGATCTCATCGACCGGTACTGGGAACACTATGGAGCGAAGAAGCTTCCGGCGGAAAGGGAAAAGAGCATTACCGAAGGCATTCGTGACGAACTCGGGAAAATGTTTGTGCGCGAGGTGGACGGAGTCGCGGTCAGCCGCTGGTACGAAAGCCTCACCGCGGTTCAGGGACTTTCGGATGGAACGGCTGTGAGGCACTTCAACGTCATGCACCACATGATGGAGAAGGCTTCGACGATCTGGACGAAGGAAACCGGACTGGAGCGAAATCCGGCGGATAGCGTGGAAGTTCGCAGGCCGGACGACGCTCGCGACCGATACCTGTCGGAAGCCGAGCTTCGCAGGCTGAAAGTTGCGCTTGACGAGAAGCGACTGCGGAAGGGCACGAAAGACGCCAACCGGACAACTCAACGGATGAGGCTGATTGTGCTCATTGCTCTGACAACGGGGATGCGGGCATCGGAGATCTTCGGATTGCGCTGGCCGGACGTTATGTACGACGAAGGGCTGCTGGCGGTGAGGGCAAAGCTGAAGGGCGGCAAGATGCGTTACGTTCCGCTGCTTCCCGAGGTCGCCGGCGATCTTGGGCGTTACCCGGCAGATGCTTCCGATGACCGGCTTTTCCCGCCGCGAAAGGGAGCGCAGGGCAAGCGGCGCAGGCTGGAAGGGAGCTTCGAGGATTTGCTGAAACGGGCGAGGATCTCGAACTTTCGATTTCACGATCTGCGGCACACCTTCGCGTCCTGGTACATGATGAATGGCGGCGATCTTTACGAACTTGCGAAGATCCTCGGCCACTCGAATATCAAGATGACCGAGCGCTATGCGAAGCTGGGGCGCGGCCACATTGCCAGGACCGGCAACACGGCGCGCGAACTTTGGAAACTGCTGGATCAGGGAACAGGGGAACAAAAGAGGGAACATAAAATCAGGAGGGAGGAACACATCGCATGAAATGTTCCCGTATTGTTCCCGCGGCTAAAAAAAGCCTGTTTTTGGTTTTCACTAAGTCGTTTAGAATGTGGTGGCCAGAGACGGGATTGAACCGCCGACGCCGGCCTTTTCAGGGCCGCGCTCTACCACTGAGCTATCTGGCCTCAGTGCAAACTTCGCGTTGCAATTTCCCGCGCGGATTCCGGTGAG
>JBELAI010000327.1:0-4937 GCA_049508975.1 Occallatibacter sp.
TTCAGAACACTTTGCGTGCGAGCCACGCCGACCTCCCTTCGGGCAACAACTCAATATAAACCGCCGAGAAAAGGCGCGTCCACGTTCCACCAAATCAGAGTAGTTCAACTCCGATATCCGCGGCAACAAGCGCGCGTTTATCCACGCTCGGTTTGCGATGCGATCCGCACGGATCTGTGAAGCAGATACAGCACGACAAATTGGAGGACGGCGATGAAGAGCGGCCCAGCGCATTTCCCGGATCATGCTCAAGCAGACCGATGCCGGCGTCCAATAATTGGATGGTTCCGGCGAGCGCACCCAGGATCAGCAACGCGGATGTCGCCTGTTTGTAAATGGCCCCCAATGCGAACAAAGCCAGGGGAATTGTGCGCGCCGCCGCGTACATCGCTAATATCAACGACGCCTGCGTTGGAACAGATCCCGCAGGGACCAGGTATTGCGGACGGATGATCCCCAGAATGGAAAAGCAGCTCGCGACCAGGACATTGATTGCCGTGACGAGCGAAGCCAGCCGGATCGCCTTTATTGTTGTCATTGATTCCTCTCTCTGAGTAAGCTCGTCCGAGCGCAGTTAGGTTGGTTTTGCAACTTGTGTTCGCACTACCCCGCGCGCGGTGCGAACCCTTTGCTGCTAATTGCGGAGCGGGATACCTGTGATGTTTCCCCCATCAATTGTCGTCAGACTGTGAGAACTACCCTCCCGAATGGGCGGTCCTCTACGAGGTAGCGCAGAGCTTCAGCCGCTTCTGCTAGGGGGAAGGTCTTAGCCACGTTCGGTTTGATCGCGCCGGATTTGAGCAGAGAGGCAGTAGATTTCCAGGCGTCAGCAACGATCGCCTGCGGCTGAGAGAACATATTGAATCCCCGGATGCTGGTCTGCGACACGATGAGACTTGTCAAGTCAATAGTTGTCTTACGGCTTGCGGAATACCCCAGTGTTATGAGGCTTCCTCCCGGCGCGAGCGCTTTGACCGCTTCGCTCAACACTTCACCGCCGATCCCATCGATGATGATGTCTGCGCCGTAGCCGTCGGTGATACGACGCACGCCGTCAGGTAACTTTTCCACGGAAGTATCGATGACCTCATTGAATCCGAGTGCCTTCGCCTGCTTCGCTTTCGCATGATTGGTCGTGCTCGATATGGCGTGTTTTGCTCCCAGAGCGCGCGCCAATTGTGTCACTGCGTTGCCGACTGATCCTCCGATCGCCGGCGCCAGGACGGTTCTTCCGGGACGAAACCCAGCCAGGGTAAGCGCCACTTGCGCCGTGAGATATGCGACCGGAATACCAGCAGCACTTGCGTCATCGACATTGTCGGGAATCAAGCAGAGGTCTTCCTTCCGCACAGCAATCCACTCGCAATAGGTCCCATCTTCAAAAGCGCCATAGGTGCCCCAGAACATCACCCGTGAGCCTGCGGGAAAATCCGCTCCGCCTCCCTCCTCCACCACGCCCGCTCCTTCGTTGCCCAAGATGAGCGGCTTCTCCGGGATGTGAAAATCGCCGATGAGAATCGTGTGATCGAGCGGCGTGACGCCTGCAGCAGTGATTCGCACCAGGACTCTCCCGTCCGTAACCGTTGGTTTGGGAAGCTCGACGACCTTCAACGCTTCATAACCAATAAATTGCTCCGCTCTCATTGCACGCATTTTGGTTCTCCCTTTTCCCATGTCACTCCCGGCCTGCGCCGCTGGGCCGCAACCTGGAGATTGTTAATGTCGATCGAAACCACCAGCAGGTCCCGAATTGCCTGAGCCACTCGCCCTCATTGAGTACTGTGGATTACTGCTATAATCCTCATTACAGGATTAGATTCGTAATCCTGATTTGGTCGCAGATTATTTTCGGGGAGGTTCAGATGGGTTATTCCCAGGCGCAGAAGGAGAAAACTCATAAGCGCATCGTTGCCATTGCCTCAAAGAGATTCCGCGAGAAGGGCCTCGGGGGATTTGGAATTGCGGAGTTGATGAAAGAAGCCGGCTTGACGGTAGGCGGCTTCTACAAGCACTTCGACTCGCGGGACGAACTCGTGGCGGAGGCACTCAGCGATGCATTCGGTGTCTGGCAGCGCCAAAAGGAAGCTGCTGAATCCAGCGGACAGACGCTATCCCTTGAGAAGCTTATCGACGTTTATGTGAGCGATGTGCACCGCAAGAATCCAGGTGCCGGCTGCGCCTTCAGCGCATTGGCACCAGAGATTGCTCGGAGCGACAAGCGGACGCGTGCGCTTACCTCTGAACAAGTACAGGATGACATTCAGTTAATTGTCGGGTTGCTGCCAGACAGGGACAAGCGTGCGGCGAGGTCGAGAGCGATCCTGACTTTCAGCGCGCTCGTAGGAGCCATGTCGCTGGCTCGCGCCGTATCGGATGAGGCGCTTTCGCGCGAAATTGTGAAGACGGTGGCAGACCTTCTAAAGCATCCCGCCTGAAAGTGGCGAGGCAGCGTCTCTCGATCAGACTTGCCCTCTGCCGCCATCCACGAACAGTTCGATACCCGTAGCAAAACTGGAATCATCGGACGCCAGAAACAACGCCGCTTTGGCAATTTCGTCAGGCTTCCCCATGCGTCCCATAGGAATGGTGGACACAATCCGTGCAATGGCGTCTGCGGGTTGCCCATCGATAACCGGCGTATCGGTCGGACCGGGGCTAATGACGTTGGAACGAATATGGCGGTCCTTGAGCTCGGAGGTCCAGGTTCGGACGAAAGAACGGAGGGCTGCCTTCGTTGCGCCGTAGACGCCGAAGGCAGCCGTGCCTTTTACGCTCGCTACAGAACCGTTGAGGATAATCGAGCCCCCATCGTTCAGCAGCGGCAAGGCTTTCTGCACGGTAAACAGCGTTCCTTTGACGTTGATGTCGAAGAGCCTGTCAAAATGCTCTTCAGTGATTTTGCCAAGGGGAGCAAATTCAGCGACGCCGGCATTGGCGAAGACGACATCGATTCTTCCCTTGGTCGCCACAGCCTCGTAGAGACGATCAAGGTCGGTCAATTTCGAAATGTCTCCCTGAACGCCAGTAATGTTGCTGCCAATTGCTCTCACGGCCTCGTCGAGCTCCCTTTGACGACGGCCTGTGATGAAGACGTAGGCTCCCTCTTTAACGAAGAGCTTTGCGGTAGCCAGTCCTATCCCAGTTGTGCCGCCAGTAATTACTGCTACTTTTCCTTGCAGCTTCTTGGTTTCGATCATCAGTAGTCGTCCTCCGTCCCTGTTGCTCTCAGTTGTTCCCAAAATGAGGATGCGAACACTTACGAAGGGAATATCTCGCCAAACATGGGAAGGCCACTGACCGATTCTTCCCGCGTGGCTTCATCTTGCAATACATCCCAGTGCTCCGCCAGGAGTCCGTCTTCGAACCGGACAATGTCGGCCGCTATCCAGGCTGCAGGCCTTCCAATTCCTGAGAATCGGCCGTGTGCAATGACGTAATCGCCTTCAGCGACGATGACCTGGTTCTCATAGCGCAACGTATCAGGCGTGGCCCGGACCAGAGCAAACAGTCCTTCGCGTCCTGGCGCGATGTGTGCGCTATGCTGGATGTACTTTGGCGACCAGAAGCGTTCCGCTGCCGCGTAGTCGCGCTTGTTGAAGAGTGTGTCAAAGGCTTCGAGAACGACCGCCTTGTTCTGTTCGGGTGTTGTCTTTGGCATGTTCAGCTCCGTGTGAGTTGTGATGGTTGGTAAGTTGGGTAATCGGAATAGCCGCGAGGCCCCGAACCGTAGACGGTGTCCCAATCAACCTCAGCAAGAGGGGCGTTCTCGGCGAACCTCTGAACCAGGTCGGGATTTGCGATGTATGGACGACCAAAGGCCACCAGATCTGCCAGTCCCTCCGCAATAAGGCGATTACCGCGATCACGGTCCATCTTCACGTTTGCGATCAGTGTGCCTTTGAACAGAGGACGGAAATGCCGGAACATGCCGTCGTCTGCCAATTTCTCAAGTGGCGTACCGGTGAAGTCGGTGGTATTGCCCATGAGCAATAAGTGCGAAAGATCGTAGGTGCTCAATCTTTGAATTGCGTATTCGGTGACGGGCAGGGTCTCATTGTTGGCTTGAAATGCACCGCCCTCGTGCATCGGACTTATCTTGACTCCTACTTTCTGTGAATCGACCTCACTCAGGACCGATTCGACTACCTCGAAGAGAAAGCGAGAACGATTTTCCAGACTTCCGCCGTATTCGTCTGCACGGCGGTTGGTGGTGGCGTTGAGAAACTGCGAGATCAAATAAAGATAGTTTGCGAGAACCTCGACGCCATCGAAACCGGCTTCCACCGCGTTTCGCGCAGCCCGCGCGAAGTCCGCAACCGTGGCTTGGATCTCCCGTTTGGTCAGAGGCCGCGGTATTACCGTGGGCTTCCTTCCGGTCGGAGTGACTGAAATCTGAACTGGATCGATGTTCGATGCGGACACGGGCTGTGTGCCGTCGAGTAGTTCAGGATGCGAGATTGCTCCCGTGTGCCAGAGTTGTGCGATGATGCGGCCGTCGGCGGCATGGACAGCGTCTGTAACGCGTCGCCATCCAAAGACCTGTTCCTCCGTCCACAGTCCTGGCGTATCCGCCCAGCCAAAACCTTCCGGGCTGATCGCGGTGGCCTCGGTGATGATCAGTCCTGCCGAGGCACGCTGCGCGTAATACTCCGCTTGTAGAGTCGTGGGCACATGATCGTGGGGATGAGCACGCATCCGAGTGAGAGGCGCCATGACGATTCGGTTAGGGAGATCGATGTCTCCCATTCGATATGGTGTGAAAAGTGGCTGATTCGAAATCACATGAACTCCTGCATAGATCGACTGAATGTGCTTAAGAAACAACTTCGATCGCATCGACCCGAGTGGGATAAAACGCTAGGTATCCTCCGATGCTCGCAACTGCCTCATACGGTCCTTCGTATGTCCAAACGGCATTGTTTGAATTCTCTCCGCCG
>JBELAI010000328.1:0-4923 GCA_049508975.1 Occallatibacter sp.
AAGAAGTCGCTCGAAGACTGGTTCATTGAGAAATCATTCAAAGGCGTCAAGGGAGTAGTCGACGTATCCAGCTTTGGCGGCCCAACCAAGGAATACCAGATCAAGCTCGACCCCGAGAAGCTTGTCTCTTACGGCCTCTCCATAAGCCAGGTTGAAAGCCAGATCGCGAACAATAACACCAATGGCGGCGGCAGTTTCATCGAACAAGGCGCGCAGCAAATCAACGTGCAGTCGGTTGGCCTGTTCACCACGGTTCAGGACATTGAAAAGACCGTTGTCAAGAACTCCAACGGCTCAGCCATCAAGATCAAAGACATAGCCACGGTAACCCAGGGCCCCAAGATTCGTCTCGGTCAAATCGGCAAGGCAACCCATCGCGCAGACGGCACCATCGTCGACAATCCCGACACAGTTGAAGGCATTCTGCTTCTACAAAAAGGCGCGGACTCCGATCCCGTTTTGGAGGACATCCACGCCGAAGTCGATAATTTAAACCAGCACATTCTGCCCAAAGGAGTGCAGGTAGTTCCCTTCCTCGATCGCTCCAAACTGGTGGCCTACACTGTTGAGACCGTCGAGCACAACCTCACCGAAGGCGTAATCCTCGTCTCCATTATTCTCTTTCTCTTCCTCGGCAACGTGCGCGGCGCAATCATCGTCGCGCTCACAATCCCCTTCGCCTTGCTCTTCGCCTCCATCTGTCTCAACCTCGCACACATTCCAGCCAATCTGTTATCCCTTGGAGCGCTGGACTTCGGCATGGTCGTCGACGGCGCGGTGGTAATGATCGAGAATATTGTCCGTCATCTCACCCACAAAGACGACACGCACACGCCGATGCAGAACATCCGCGAAGCATCGCATGAAGTGCAGCGCCCCGTTTTCTTTGCCATCGCCATCATCATCACCGCCTACCTGCCCATCTTCACCTTGCAAGCGGTCGAAGGCCGGCTCTTCAAACCCATGGCATGGACTGTGGCTTTCGCGCTTCTCGGAGCGCTCACCTTCTCGATCATCATCGCTCCGGTTCTTGCCAGCATCCTTTTCCGCAAAGGCGCCAAGGAATGGGAAAACCCCGTCCTCCATTGGCTCATTCGCCACTATCGCGTCGCCGTTCGAGCCGCCATTGAGAATCGCATCATCACCATCGGCATCGCGGCCGTCCTCTTCGCCATCGCCGTCTATCTCACTGTCGGCGGTGCCATCGGGTCGGAGTTCTTGCCGCATCTCGACGAAGGGGCAATCTGGGTTCGCGGAACGCTGCCGCCCAGTGAAGGACCAACCGCGAGCATCGACTTCACCAACAAAGCCCGCCTCGTCATGGCGTCCTTCCCGGAAGTCATCCAGGTAGTCAGCCAGACCGGCCGTCCCGACGACGGCACCGACACTACCGGCTTTTTCAACACCGAATATTTCGTCGACCTCAAGCGCAAGGAGCAATGGCGTCCCGTCTTCCATCAAAACAAGGAAGCCCTCATCGCCGCCATGAACACCGAGCTCTCCAAGTTCCCCGGCGTCATCTGGAACTTCTCTCAGCCCATCTCCGACAATATGGAAGAAGCAGTCTCCGGCGTAAAAGGCGAGCTAGCCGTCAAGCTCTACGGCGACAATCTCCGCACCCTTGAGCAGAAAGCCGAAGAGATTCAAACCCAGATGCAAAGCGTCAAGGGAATTGAAGACCTGGGCATCTTCCGCATCATCGGCCAACCCAACCTCAACTACGTTGTCGATCGCGACGCCGCCGCTCGCTGGGGCATCAACGTTGCCGACATCCAGGACGCTGTGCAAACCGCCGTAGGCGCCAACGCGCTAACTCAGGTTCAGCAAGGCGAAGCCCGCTTCGACGTAACCTTGCGCTATCAGCAGCAGTACCGCGACACCCGCGAAGCCATCCGCAATATCCGTCTGCTTGCGCCTACCGGAGAGCGTGTCTCGCTCGAACAACTCACCACAAGCACCACCGACGACGGCGCGGAAGAGATTTATCGCGAAGCCGGCCAGCGCTACATCGCCATCAAGTACTCCGTGCGCGGCCGCGACCTCGGATCGACCGTAGAAGAAGCTATTAGCAAGGTCAACAAGAATGTGACGCTTCCCGCCGGCTACCACACCGAGTGGGCCGGCGAATATGAAAGTCAGAAGCGCGCCAACAAGCGCATGGCCATTGTCATTCCCATCACGGTAATGGCCATCTTTCTGATTCTCTACACCATGTTTCGCTCGTTCAAATGGGCCATGCTCATTTTGTGCTCCGTCATCATGGCGTCGATTGGCGGCCCGCTCGCGCTCTTCATAACCCACACCAACTTCTCCGTCTCTTCCGCGGTGGGCTTCCTCGCCCTGTTCGGAGTCTCCGTTCAAACCGGCGTCATCATGCTCGAATACATCAACCAACTTCGCGCCCACCGTCGCGGCATGGAAGAAACAACCGCGCAGCACATCGTCGAAGCCGCCATTGAGGGTGCAGTACTCCGGCTCCGCCCCATCATGATGACCATGCTGGTAGCCACGCTAGGCCTGCTCCCAGCATCGCTCTCGCACGCCATCGGATCGGATTCGCAACGCCCCTTTGCCATCGTCATCGTTGGCGGTCTTCTCGCGAATCTAGTCATCGGTATCTTCCTGTTGCCCACCCTCTACGTATGGGTAGCCCGCGAAGACGACATACTCCCCTCCGTAGAAGCCAACGAAGACTTCTAAACATTCCACAAGTTTATTGAACGCTTTTACATATTCGACCGAAAACGCCGGGTGCCCCATCCATTTCACAGCTTCATCGTGAAATGGGTGGGAAGCCAAATAACTAGATCGGCGCGGGCTAGTCCCTTAGTCCCTACTTCCCGAGTCCCTCAGTCCCTGCCCTACTCCTCGCGAAGCACTTCCAACGGCCTCAACCCCAATATCCTATAACTAGCAATCCATCCCGTAGCCGTAGCCAGCACGGCCGTCCCAACCAACGCAATCGCCGTCGCATACCACTCAATATGGAACCCCACTTCCAGCCTGCTCAGCAGCACGCGTGTCAGGATATTCGCAAACACCACGCCCACTGACCCGGCAAGCAATCCCAGCACGCTGAACTCCACGCTGAACGTCCGCACAATCCGCATCCGCGTAGCCCCCAGCGTCTTCAGCACGACAGCTTCGCGCATCCGCCTGAACCGCGTGCTGGCAATGCTCGACGCCAGAATCATCAACCCCGCAAAAATCGAGAAGCCCGCCAAGAACCGCACCACAAACGTAATCTGATTCACTACGCTCTCAATCCGTTCCAGCACATCCGCCAGGTTGATCACCGTAACCGTCGGATAAGCCTGGAAGAAGGCCCGCTCCATCGCGCCCACTTGTTTCGGATCGATGTGCGCCCCGCCGTACCATGTAGACGCCTCATCCTTCGCCTGTCCTGACGGCAATACGAACGAGGCCTGAGTCCCGAGGTGTTGCCCATCCGAACGATAGATCGCCGTCACCTTGAGCGTCCGCACCGTTCCGCCCAACTCCAGTTCCACCGCCGAGCCAATCCCCAAATGCAGTCGCTCCGCAACCCCAGTGCCCACGGCGATCGCTGCCGCGCCACCATCCGTCCACCATTTTCCCTGCAACACCTTGTCGCCATCCGGCGGCGCATCGCCCCAGCTTAGCCGTGCGCTCTCCAGCATGCGCCTCGGAAAATGCTGCTCCTTCAACTGATCCAGCGTCTTCCCATTCAGCGAAACAAACCGCCCCGTCACCATCGGCATCAGGTCCAACCCGCCAATCATCCCGCTCTGGTGCGCAAAGAAATCCTTCACGCCGGCAATCTCATCGGTAGTCACGTCTATCAGGAAAATATTAGGCAGCTTCGGTGACGCAGTCTCGCGCAAGTCTCGCAGCAACGCCGCCTGCATCAGGTACACCGCCAGAATCAGCATCACACCCAGCCCCAGCGAAGCCAGCACCGCAGCCGACTGATTGCCCGGCCGATAAAGATTCGCCAGCCCGTGCCGCAAAAACGACGGCAGCCGCAGCCGGACACTGGCCAACAAAAGTCGCAGCACCCAAAGCGCGACCGCGGCCATCACCAGCAGCACAATCAGAGCAATGGTAAACAGCACCGCAAACCAGGTGCCCACTTTGGCCGAATCCGAAAGCGCCCAGGCAATTCCGCCCAGCGCCCCAACCACCAGAACAGAAATACCAATCTGCAACCGCCGCGCCCACCAGCGCGCGAACCATCCGCCGATCCCTTCAGGCCCCGGTTCTACCAGCCTGCGCAACACCAGCACCGGCCTCACCCCGCGCACATCCAGTAGCGGCGGCAGGCAAAACAGCAGCGTGGTTAAGAGCCCAGTTCCCAACCCAGCAGCAGCGGACCTCCAAGGAAAATTCAGCGCCGCATGAACCGGCAGCAGGTTCCCAAACACCGCCGGCAGCGCCATCATCACGCCCACGCCCGCAGCCACGCCAAGCACACCTCCCGCCAGCCCCAGCCCCAGCGTCTGCAGCAGAAATATCCGCAGCAAATCCCCCGATCCCGCGCCCACAGCCTTCAGAATCGCCAGCATATCCATGCGCTGTTCAAGATGCGCATGCATCGCCATTGCCACGCCAATCGCCCCCAGCACCATGGCGACCAGGCAAATCAAGCTCAAGATCGCAGTCGAGTTATCCAGCCCCTGGGTCAGCCCCGGATTCCCTTCGCGGAAATCCATCACCTGCGCATCCGGTAACGCGTCCTCAAGCTGCTTTCGCATGTTCACTGGATCAACCGTACCGGCGCTTGTCTTCAGGCCTGTGTTCTTCACTTCAGGCAGCTTCAGCAGCAGCCGCTGGCTCGCTCTGCTGCCCATCGCAATCAGCCCGGTCCGGGCCAATGCGGCTTGGGAAATCATCACCCGCGGTCCCATGCCCGCCCCAGCCGTCATCCGATCCGGCTCCTGCTTC
>JBELAI010000329.1:0-4917 GCA_049508975.1 Occallatibacter sp.
CACGATTGCGGCACGTGGAGTATTCCCTTGAAAGATCATTGGGTGTTGCCGTGTTGCATCTGATCAGCACGCTCACCGAGTGGGGATCACAGCACGCGCCAACTCTGGCAGAGCGAGAGCCTCTCCAGACTTGGCCGGATGAATAGGCGGTCCCCTGGCTTGGCCGAGCTCAAACACTGAAGCCAGCCCTTGCGGACTGGCTTCGCTTCCTGTCCACCGAGGGACAGGGGTAGTTTCTAACACAATTCTACACATCCGGCAAAATGTGTCAATGCCGGATTTTCGGAGCGGCTTATGGCAATTGTTAATGTCTACATCGACGGCTTCAATCTGTACTACGGGGCCTTGAAGCGGACTCCGTATAAATGGCTGGACCTTGCCAAACTGGCGCAAACCCTGCTGCCAGCCGATACTATTCAGCAACTTCATTATTTCACTGCTCGGGTCAGTTCAAGAGCCTACAACCCAACAGCCGCTCACGACCAGGGTTTATACATTCGTGCGCTCAAGACGATTCCGAACTTGCAGATCAAATATGGTCATTTTCTGACGCACTCAGTTCCCATGTACCTGACCAACGTCACGCCCGCTCAGAAGGTCTGGGTAGATAAGACTGAGGAGAAGGGGTCGGATGTGAACCTTGCTTCCCATCTGCTGCGGGACGCCTACTCGAAGCGTTTCGAAGTTGCAGTGCTGATCACCAACGACTCCGATCTTGCAGAGCCGGTAAGGATAGTAGCCCAGGAGATTGGACTCCCGATTGGCATTCTCAATCCGCATCAATTTCACAGCCGGGAACTGCGGCAGTATGCGACGTTCATCAAGCGCATCCGGCAAGGTGATCTTGCTTCGAGCCAGTTTCCCAGAACGTTGACAGATCGCAAGGGGACGTTCGCCAAGCCGGTAGGATGGTAAGAATGGGCATTTGAAGGGGATTACCGCCGGTCCGATAGCGGTCCAATACCGCGCGCCGAGAGGGCTAAAGAGGGACTGAGGGAGCCACCTGTCCCGCATAGAATCAATCAGTTACCTCAGTTGGGGCTACTTTCACGGCGATAACACGGGTTCAAATCCCGTCGGGGACGCCAACAAAACAAAGAACTTAGAGAAAATCGAACCGATTCCCGAGGGTTTGAAAGGGTTCGATAAGAAAAGTACGATTTCACTCCTCCTCATCTGCAACCTCCTTCTCTCCCATGATCTGCCGCACCACCCGGCTCTGCGCCGTACGTTTTACCTCCGTCACCGCCTGCGTGTACACATCCATCGTCACCTTGAAGTTGGCGTGGCGAAGAAGTTCCTGGATCGTCTTCACGTCCTCTCCGTTTGCCTTCATCAGGGTTCCAAATGTGTGGCGCAGCGTGTGCCAGCCCACCGGCTCAGTGATGCCGATGGCCTTCAGTGCCGGCTTCAGATACACGCGATAAAGTGAACTCGGCCAGTACGGCTGCTGGCCCTTGCGATGGGGACTGGCGAAGAGCCAATCCTCCGGCTGGTTATAGGCGCAGCGCAGCCGCCATGCCCATAACGTCTCCGCGATCTCCGCATCCATTGGAATCGGCTTTCTTGATGCCTCTGTCTTGCATCGCTCGATCCGCTGCTTGACCACGTCGCGGCTGACACAAATTTCGAGTTTCTCGAAATCGACATCGGACCACTTGAGGCCGAGCAGTTCTCCGACGCGCAGACCTGTGACCGCCCCCAACAACACGGCGGTCTTGGCGGGGTCCGCAAGGTTCACCAGAAAATCCTTGAGCTGATCAGTCGTGAGAACCGTCGGAATGCTGGAACGCTTTGCGCTCTGACGCACGTGTGTAATGGGATTGGAGGTTGTCCACTCCCACCGTTGCGCGTGGCTGTAAAGAGCACTCATGATATTCCTGATCTTTGCCTTCGTTCCTCGCGACATGGGCAACGACTTCAACCACTGCTCAACGTGGATCGGCTTCACATCAGTCAGCCTGTACGAGCGCCAGCGTGGAAGAATCCATTTGCGCAGATAGCCTGCATACGTTAACTGCGTCGAGTAGGACTTCCGTGTCTCGTCTTCCCCAGCCTCACTGCCCAGGGGCCGTGTGCCCTGAACAATGTCTGGCAACTCATGTTGCCGGTAATGTTCAACCAGCGTTTCGATGCTGATAGCCTGCAACTTCTGTCGCGGGGTTTGTTCGTTGATTTCCAATCGGAGCGCGTCTGCGGCTTTCTGCGCTTCAGCTTCGGTCTTGTACTCGCTGACCGAACCAATCACAGCCTTGCGATAGCTTTTGGTTCCGTCGAGTTGTACCTCGTACCAGCGAAAGATCCAAACCGATTCGCCGGACTTGCGTTTGACTCGCTGCAAACTTCCTTTTTGATGTCGTGCACGCCTCATATTCCTCTCCCTTCGTGTGGCGAGCACGGTTGGCCTACATCAAGCGTAGTCCAAGCAGACGTGCGAGGCCAGGAGATTTCACGTGCAAAATCGGGCGTACTCAACTTGCAAGTTCTTCCCGTTCGATCCATTCTTCGATCGTCGATCCGCGGAACCTCCACAGCTTGCCAACGTGAACACCGCGAATCAGACCACGCCGCGCGTATCGTTGGAGAGTTTTGGGATGAATGCCGATGATCGCAGCCGCCTCTTCGCTGTCGATCAGGCGCTCCGGGATTTCAGAAAGCGGAGGACGCTTTGGCAGTCTTGAAGACTTCCCGTGGGGAGCGGGTTGTGGATTCATAGTTGGACCTCCTGATGTTACGCTGAGCACCAAGCGTTCCTATACGTTCCATTCCGCTACCGTGCTTCAATCGAGGCCGATTTGTCCAATAACTTTTTGGAAGTAGGCTATAACCAAATGGAATAGCCTCCTGTTTCTGTCATCGATTTTTGACCTGCAAGTGCATCCTCCGGATTGTGAATAAATATTTACAAACGGAATAACTCATTGACGCCGTTTCAATTTTGCGTTATTTTTTCAAATACTATGGGGGCTTGTTTTTCGATTTGCTGAAAGACCGTTGCTCGACTTGCCTTGGTTTACGCAGTTGATCTGCGTAGGAGGTCTATGAGCAATGACAGCCCAACTGAAGATACGCGATCTCGAATTGGTGGTCGCCTTGCACGAAGAAGGCACCTTCACCCAAGCCGCGAAGCGCGTCGGCATTACGGAGCCGGCGTTCAGCAAGCGGCTCAAGCTGGTCGAGCGCGAAGTCAAGGAAACTCTCTTTGATCGCAACTACGACGGCGTAACAACGACCGACTCTGGCCGTTCCTTTGTAGCCCATATCCTGGAGAGTATTCATTCCTATTATCGCGCCGTCCACGAAGCGCATGAGGCCAAACACGGTCAGCGGCACAAGCTGCGTATCGGTGTTTCGGCCTACCTCCCGGCCAACCTTATCGAGTTGCTCCAGTCGATTGAACTGACGCTCTATAAGGATTTGGTAATTGAAATCTTTACAGGTCTTTCCTCGGACCTATTAGTCGATTTGCGACAGCGGAGAATTCAGATGGCTCTCGTTATTTCCCCAACAGAGAGGTCTGCACTCACGATGCAGTGCATTTCGATTGACACATTCAGGATAGTAGTCCGCCAAAGCCATCCACTCGCAACCAGGAAATCTGTCATGCTTGCGGATATTGCGGAGTATCCCTGGGTGTTCTTCAAACGCAGCGTTCATGCACACCTGCACGATTTGATCCTGCGTCGAATGGAAGAGGAAAGGCTCCAACCGCAGATTGTTCATCAACTCACTCATGTCGATCAGGTCAGTGCCTTGTTGACGAACGATAAGATCATTGCCTGGTTGAATCCTGCTGGAACGGAGCACGTAACGAATCGCGGACTTGTACATATCCCTCTGATTGATGACCGCATTCGCATTGAAACGCATCTGGCAACGCTTGTCAGCAACGAGACACCGCTCATCAGTGAATTCGTGCGAAAGTTTGTGACGCGGCACAAAAGCCTGAAGCCAGCAGAGCAATTAACCCTGCCAATCGTCTGATTGGCGTAACAGATGGAATTGAGGCCATTCCTCCCCCAAATGGTCTCAATTCCAAAAATAATTGGACCCCATTGCTGAACGATTTACTCAGTAATAGCATTAGGTTGAACGTTGCAAGCCGATCTTCACCTTAGGAGGTTGAGCCATGCTGATTATGATTCCGTGGAAGCCCGTTGTGATTGTATGGGGCTTGCTGAGCGCGATGATATTGTTCGGCTACTTTGCAGGCTCGCTGATGAAAGGACAGAATCCTTTCGCTGAATTCAGTCTGCCAACGCAACACATTGTCGGGAAACCGCCCGCTCCGCACACGGCTCCGAAGCAGACTCGCGTTCATGCGGCTGCATCAAAGGGGAGCGTATAAGGTAAACCGATGCGAAAGCTTTAGTGTTCGTATCGGGTCGCAACGATTGTGGAAACGCGCAGCGGGCTGTTTGCGACAGTTGAAGATTGGTTCCAGGTTCGCGACAGTGCAGGAACAGCGACGCGGATTCGAGGTTAGTCCCTCAGCAGCACGCGCACCCTTGGCCTTTCCATGCCGAATTACCCTCTTTGATAAGAATAGGAATGGCCAGCAAAGCGGCAATCGAATCGAACCAAGGGATATGAAATACTGCGTTGAACGCGAGGCCAGCCAGGGTGATGAGTGCGATATAGGCGCACGTTGCGGACTGCACCGCATCGGCGGCTAGGGCCGCGTTTTCGTTGCGGCGAGCCTCGCGGCGCTTGAGGGTGGCCAGAACCGGCATTGCAATCAGCGCCGCAATGGTGATTCCGATTCCGGCGCGACTTGTCTTGGGCTGCAAGCGAAGAACTAACGACCCAACGGCAATCAGCCCAACTACAAAAGCGAGAACGAAGAGCAAAACAGCGGCAGCACGATGCGCCTTGCGTTCCGAGATTGGCATCCTCGGAACCCACTGTAGGAGCACG
>JBELAI010000033.1:0-36911 GCA_049508975.1 Occallatibacter sp.
GCGTCGGACCTGGCCGAGGGTCTCTTGAACAATGCGGATCGTCCTCCGGTATTCGCGGAAGGCACGCACGAGGAACTTTATGCAGGCGGACCGCTGGTGCACTTCAATGAAGTGGATGAATGCGCCGGTGTGGATGGGTTGATCACCAATCGTTGTTGGAGTGCGCTGGGGTTTGATCCGTCGACGACGCTGCACGATGTCCGCTGGGGCGAGCATTACAAAGGCGAAGGTATCGATGACTTTGTCTGGGTATTGCAGATTTCGGGAGCCGCGCCTGCGAATCATTTTGAAGGAGGCTATGCGGGGGCCAGCAGCGAGCGGCAACCGGCGATGTATTTTCCGCTTGGAGGCGGGTCGCTGAAGGGCATCGGCAAGCCGGGTGAAATCGTCTGGAGCCGCGTGTTTGTTGAGGGTGGGGCGCTTCATGCGGATATTGGAAGAGGGACAGTTGTCACGTTGCCGATCAAGGAAACAGAACGCCGCTGGCGTGAGACTACGCCGCCTTGGCCTATCGTACACACGGTGTTGCATGGCGTGACTCAGAATCAGATGATGGCCCGCCACCGCGCCAACCACGTGAACATTGCTTACGCACCGTCGGCAGAGGCTGCCGGAAAAGCTCTTGCGGCGAAAGCTTCTATGTTCGCAGCATTAGGCGTCACAGTGCATCTCTGCGGCGATGCATTGAATGCTTAATGGCTGGGTGCCCCAGAGCCTGTCCTGAGCTTGTCGAAGGATTTCGATTTTGAGACCTGGGAAAGCACTCACTGCTGGACGGATTCCGCTGGAGGCAGGATTCCCATCTCCTGATAGATAGGCCGGATGGCGCGACGCACCTTGCGCAACTTCGTCCAGAACCAGGCCGCACCCAGCAGTACAGCGGAGCCATTCGCGATCACCGTCCATGGTGCGCCGACCGCATGCGCCATGGACCCGGCCAGCAAGCTCCCAAATGGAGCCATGCCCACAAACGCCATGGTGTAGTAGCTCATCACGCGGCCACGCTTGTCTTCGCTCACGATTGTCTGGATGACGGTGTTGCTGCCGGCCATCCCCTGCATCATGCCCATGCCCGCCAGCATGACCATGATCATTGAAAGCCAGAATACGTGCGACAAGCCAAATCCGATGAGCCCCAAACCAAATAGAGCCGCAGCCACGGGAATCATACGCACCAGGCCCAGCACGCTCTTGCGCGCCGCCAGTGCAAGCGCAGAGATAAGCGCGCCAACGCCCATTGCTCCCATCAGAAAGCCGAGTGTGTGCGGACCGCCGTGCAACACCTTCGCGGCAAAGATCGGCATCAGTACCACAAACGGCATTCCCATCAAGCTGACTATGGCAAACAGCAGCAAGATGGTACGCACGGGAAGGAATTCCGATACATAAGTCCAACCTTCTTTCAGATCGGTAAACGTCGAGTTAACATACCGCTTCAATGGCGCTACACTCAAGCGCATCATCAGGAGTGAGGCGATAACTGCCAGATAACTGATGCCATCGATAAGAAAGCACCAGCCTTCGCTTGTAACCGCAATCAACATGCCGGCCAGCGATGGTCCCACAAGACGCGCCATATTCACCATGGATGAGTTGATAGCAATGGCGTTCGAAAGGTCGCGGCGGTCCTCGACCATCTGCACCATGAAGGACTGTCGGCCGGGCATGTCGAACGCATTGATGATGCCCTGCATGACGCTGAGAGCCAGAACCCAAGGGATGGTAATGCAATGCGAGAGCGTGAGGCCGGCCAGCGCGAGCGACTGAATCATGGATAAGGTCTGCGTCCAGACGAGCACTTGTCGACGATCGAGTCGGTCTACCCAGACGCCTGCAAGAGGGGCGAAAATGAAGGTTGGAATCTGCCCTGCGAAGCTGACCGTGCCGAGCAGTAGCGCCGATCCCGTCAATCGAAAGACCAGCCAACTGGTTGCGATCCGCGTCATCCAAGTTCCGATGAGCGAAATGCTCTGGCCGCCGAAGAAGAGACGGAAGTTCCTATGCCTCAGTGCGCGCCATGCGTGCGACACGCCCGATCCTTCGACCGGTTCCTCGCGCGCTTTATCCTCGCTGGTCTTCAAGGGCACTTTATTCCCCGCAGAGTTTGCCTGCGTTTGTCTATCTGAGGTTTTATTGGCAGGGCCGCTCTGCTAGGAGAGGAGCCCCAGTTCCCTCAGCAGAAAGGCATAGTCGAACGCGATCTCTTTCAGATAGTCGTACCGCCCGCTGGCGCCGCCGTGGCCTGCTTGCATGTTGGTCACTAGTAGCAAGGGGTTGTTGTCGGTCTTCAAACTACGAAGTTTGGCGACATACTTGGCCGGTTCCCAGTACATAACCTGACTGTCGTGCAGCGATGTCTTCACAAGCATTGCCGGATAACTCGCTGCCTTCAAGTTATCGTAAGGTGAGTAACTCAGCATATAGTGGAAATAAGCGTAGTCGTTCGGATTTCCCCACTCTTCATACTCGGGGACGGTAAGTGGGAGCGTGGCGTCGAGCATGGTGTTCATCACGTCGACAAACGGCACGTGGGAGACGACGGCGCGGAAAAGATCGGGGCGAAAATTCACAACCGCGCCCGTGAGTAGCCCACCGGCGGAGCCGCCTTCGATGGCCACACGTGCCGGGTCGCCGTAGCCGGACGCAGTGAGGTGCTCAACGGCGGCGATGAAGTCGGTAAAGGTGTTGCGCTTGACGAGCATCTTGCCTGCGTCGTGCCACGGCTTGCCCAGGTCGCCTCCGCCGCGGATGTGCGCATAGGCCATCACCACGCCGCGATCAAGCAGGCTGAGGCGATTCCCGCTAAACCCGAGGGGTAGCGAGTAACCGTAGGATCCGTATCCATAGACGTAGAGCGGGTTACCGCTCTGGTTGCGTTCGTCCTTGCGGTAAACGAGCGAGACTGGCACCCGAACGCCATCCGGCGCGGCAGCATGAACACGCTCGCTGGCATAGAGTGTGCGGTCGAATCCACCGGGAATCTCAACCTGTTTGAGAAGCATCGAGGCGCCGTTGGCAATGTCGTATTCGTATACCGAACTGGGTGTGACCAGCGATTGATAAGCGTAACGAAAAGTAGTTGTCTCAAAGACCCGATTGATCGAAGGCTGCGCGCTGTACGCGGGCTCGGGGAAGGCGATTTCGCTGCTCAGTGCAGCTTCCGGGCCGTCGTCGAGGAAGCGCCAGATGCGGAGCCGCGGCAAGCCGTCTTCGCGTTCACAGGCAACAAAGAAGCCGGCGAACAGGTCCACTTCTTCGAGCATCACGCTGTCGCGGTGAGGAATTCGCTCGGTCCAATGGTCGCGCCCAGGCGTGGCTACGGGTGCCGTAACCAGGCGCAGATTTCGGCCACGATCGTTGGTGCGGATGTACCAGAAGCCGTTGCGGTGCTCTACGGAATATTCATGCTCATCCTGACGCGGGCTGATCAGTGTAAATTGTCCGTTCGGTTCGTTTGCCGGAAGAAACCTGGATTCACTCGCAGTGTGGCTTGAAGATTCCATGATAAGGAAGCGGCCGTCGCGGGTGCGACCGGTGCCGAGGTTGAAGCGCTCATCGTCATCCTGATAGATGAGCACATCCTCAGAGTGCTGCGTGCCCCTGGTATGCCGCCATAGTTGATACTGGCGCTTTTGTTCCTCGTCTTCCACGGTGTAGAAGAGCGTCAAATTGTCGGCGGCCCAGACTGTTGAGCCGACCCGCTCCACTTCGCCGGGTAGCGTCTCACCTGTGAGCAGATCCCGGATGTGCAGGGTGTACTGGCGAAAGCCGGTGGTGTCAGTGGTATAGGCGAGCCAGCGGCCATCGTCGGTTATGTCGGTGTCGCCGACGGCGAAGAAGGCGTGGCCCTCAGCCATCTTGTTGCCGTCGAGGATTACCTGCTCCGGCGTGTCTTCTGTGGCATTGGGAGAGCCATGCGTGCGGCAATGGATGGCGTACTGGAGGCCCTCCTCGGTCCGCGTGTAGTACCACCAGTTGCCGTCGCGAAAGGGAACTGAAACGTCGGTCTGCTTTATGTGCGAGAGCATCTCGTGGTAGAGCTCATCGCGGAGGCCGGCCAGCGGCGCCATTACGGCCTCGGCGTACTCGTTTTCCGCCTCCAGATACGCCGTGACGTCGGGATTCTGCTTATCGCGCAACCAGGCATAGTCGTCGGTGAGAATTGCGCCATGCATTGGGGTCTCGGTATGTTCCTTGTGGGCGATGGGCGGTGCGGGAAGCTCGGGTTCAGTCATCTTCCCCAGTTTAGTTCAAATGCGGCGGCAGGCTTTGAACCGCGCGGTGGAACTTCCGGCCGCCCTCCCGCGTACAATTGAGAGCGATGAAAGGCATTCGCCGCGCACATTCGACCCTTTTCCGGCTGCTGCTGGCCGTTTCCGCAGTCTTTTTCGCTGCCACACTGACGGCCGAGAAGCTTCAGGACCTACCCAAACCCACAGATTATGTGAGCGACTACGCGCATGTGCTTTCCCCTGAGGCGGTTGCGCGGATCGATCAGATTGCCATCCAGCTTGACCACTCGCAGGCCAATGCACAGATTGCGGTGGTGACCGTGCAGACCACGGACGGCGAGGACGCCTTCGACTACGCAACGCAGCTTTACCACAATCTGGGGATCGGCAAGAAGGGCAGCGATCGAGGCGTGCTGATCTTCTTCGCCATTCAGGATCACAAGCGCGCAATTATTACCGGCTACGGCCTGGAAGGGATTCTGCCCGATGGCAAGACAGGCGACATCGGCCGGTCAGCGGTTTCTTTGTTGCGTGCCGGTGAGTACGGAGACGCGGCGCTGTCTGAAGTGAGCCAGGTGGCGCAGGTGATTGCCGACGACGCCAAGGTTACGCTGAATAACGAGGGCGCTGACTCGGTCGCACGGCCGGTGCACCATGGTGGCGGGGCCTTCCAACTGATTATTGTTGTGCTCGTGCTCCTCTTCTTTGGCGGGAGTTGGCTCTTCCGGCTGCTCTTTGGCCTGGGGCTGATGAGCAGCTGGCGCGGCGGCGGATGGGGCGGGGGTGGCTTTGGCGGGGGCGGCAGTTGGGGCGGCGGTGGTGGCGGCGGCGGTGGAGGATTCGGCGGATTTGGCGGTGGCGACACCGGTGGCGGCGGGTCTTCTGGAAGCTGGTAAGCTATTCAGGTTTGTTGACGGGGCTTCATTCAAAGAGGTCGGGAGGAGAAGGGAACTGTATGGGTAAGGGACTTTTGGCTGTTTTGGGATTTGGTGGTCTTTTGGTTCTGGGCTTACTGATGGCGGGTTGCAGCTATGTGACCTCCAAAAACCAGATGGTGGCCAAGGATCAGGCCGTGAAGACGGCGTGGTCTGATGTGGACGTCCAGCTTCAGCGGCGCGCAGACCTGATTCCTAACCTGGTGGAGACCGTGAAAGGCTTTACCAAGGAAGAGAGTACGGTTTTTGGAGATATCGCCAATGCGCGTGCAGGCATGTTGAATGCGCAAGGACCGGCGGCAAAGATCGCGGCGAACGGTCAGCTCGACGGGGCAATCGGCCGGTTGCTGTTGCTCACGGAGAATTACCCGCAACTGCGGTCGAGCGATCAATTCATTCGATTGCAGGATGAGCTGGCGGGAACGGAAAATCGCATCGGCGTGGCGCGCAAGCGTTATAACGACGCGCTGCAGGAGTACAACACGTATATCCTCCAGTTCCCCAACAGCATTTGGGCGGGAATGGCTGGATACCAGCAGAACAATGCTCGATTTGAGGCTAGCGAATCCGCTCGGACTGTGCCGAACGTGAAGTTTTAGAAGAACGACGGAGTAGATCTCTGGTCTCCCAGGTCTCAAAATCGAGACCTGGGGCACCCGGGATTTTGGGCGGCCTTACGAGATCAAAAAAACAAAGGCCATCCGTTGCGGCGGATGGCCTTTCGATGTTAGGCTCACGGGATCGCCGGACCGGTTTACTTGAAGGACGCGATGGCGCTGGCCTCGTCGTCGTAGATGTCGAATACGGTGTAAAGCTTGGTCAGCTGCAGCAGGTCATGGACCTTCTTGGTCAGCTTCAGCAGCTTGAGCGAAGCGCCCTGATTCTTCGACGTGGTGAATGCGCTCACCAGCTCGCCCAACCCAGAGCTGTCAATGTAGTTCACGTCGCCGAGGTTCAGCAGGATGCTCTTCAAGCCCTTGCTGATCAGGTCGCGAATCGCATCGCGCAACTGCACACTGCCCTCGCCCAATGTGATCCGCCCGCTCAAGTCCAGAACAGTAACACCGTCAACTTCACGGGAAGCAATAGTAAGTGCCACGGAAATTCCTCCTTGTTTGGTGATTCGTTTATAGCACTTTTGGCGGCAGTAAGGGCAACAACCCTGACTGCCCGATGCGCCGGCCTGGACGGCTTAGTTGGCTTGAATGGCTTCTATCCGTCCCAGGCCCGTGACCGCTGCCGAAGTGCTCTCAAGTTTTTTCGCCGGCCGGCGCCAGATGTTTTACGAGCGTCAACTCGGTTCCAGGATGCAGTTGTCGAAAGTGTACCTCATCCATGAAGGATCGGATAAGGAAGATGCCGCGGCCTGTGCCGCGCAACAGATTTTCCGGGGCCAACGGGTCGGGAAGCGTGTCCGGATCGAGACCCTTGCCTTCGTCGGCGACTGAAATCACAAGCTGAGAACCGGTGTTCTCAAGGCTCACCGTGATCTTTTTGCTGGGGTCGTATTCGTTGCCGTGCAGCACGGCGTTTACCGCGGCCTCGCGGACCGCCATGCCGAGCCGGAAGCGTTCATCCTCGTCCAGACCGGCCGTTTCGGCCAATTTGTCCGCGGCAGCCTCCACCTCGCTGACGCTTTCCATGGTGGAACTCAGCGAAAAACTCATCCGTCCTTCCCTGGGTGCGCTCACCGGATTCGTGTCCGCCCCTTCCGGAGCGGAAGCGCCAGGCGCGCATCGCCGCTCCTCAGCAACCTTGCTGGCAAGTTTCGTTGCTGGGAACAAATGTGTCAAGCGGGGAGCTGCTGGCGCTGAACAGACTTGCTCATTTCGAAATATCGTCGAGCGGAATCCTGTCGTGGTTTTCCCGCAATTGAGGCTTCGAAACTTGCCCGTTGTGCAATAGGATGCATGCGGGCCCCAAATAGGCATCGAGGGAATAAACTCACTTCATGCAGCCTCGCACAACAGCTCGCGTGAGCCTCACCGCGCTTCTTGGCACACCGGTGACCGATGCGCAGGGCCATCTGCGCGGGCGGCTGAAAGATATTGCCGTGGCCACCGGGCCCGATGCCGGCAAAGTGGCTGGCCTGGTGCTCAAGACGCGCACCGGGCTTTGCATTGTTCCCTCCCAGGACGTGATGGAGACACCCGCAGGCACGCTCGAGCTGCGAACCGCGGGAGCGCTGGTTCCGCTGAAGGACGATGGGAACTATCTCTATCTTCAGCAGGACCTGATGGACCGCCAGATCATCGACATTCACGGGCGCAAGGTGGTCCGCGTGAACGATGTCGACTTGGAGTGGATGGGGCGCGGAGCGGCTCACCTGCTGCGTGTGGCTGAAGTCGAAGTTGGCCTGCGCGGAGCTTTTCGCCGCGTCTTCAAAGGCCTGCTGACCCGCGCCGCGCTGGAGACGATCTCGCGCAAACTCGGCGCCAGCGGCATTCCCTGGCAGTTTGTCGACGTGATCGAGGTGGATCCGGCGCGGCGCGTGAAGCTGCGCATCGAATATGAACGCCTGGCCGAAATGCATCCTTCCGACCTGGCTGAAATTCTGGAAGATCTGGCCCCGGCAGAGCGCGAAGCGGTGTTCACCTCGCTGGACGAAGAGGTGGCCGCGGAGACGCTCGAAGAGGTCGATCCCAAGCTGCAGAAGGCCCTCCTGGAAAAGCTGGACGAGGAGCGGATCGCCGACATCGTGGAGGAAATGGACCCCGGAGCAGCCGCCGACCTGCTGGCAGAGCTGCCTGAGGAGCAGTCCGACGCCATTCTCGAGGAGATGGAGCCGGAGGAGCGGCACGAGGTTGAGGAGCTGCTGGAGTTCGACGAGAACTCGGCAGCCGGCTGCATGACTACCGACTTCATCGCGTTGGGAATGCAATCGACGGTGGCGCAGGCGGTGCAGGCGCTGCGCAACTTTGACGGCGATCCGGAGAGCGTGACTATGGTTTACCTGTTGGATGAGAAGCGTGTGCTGCGGGGGGCGGTCTCGCTGGCGCGGCTGGTGATGGCGCTTCCTGAGTCGCGCGTGGCCGTGCTGGCTGAGCCGCGTGTGCTTTCGTGCCCGGCAGACTTGCACCAGAATGAGCTGGCTGAGCTGTTCGACAAATACAATCTCCACGCTCTTCCCGTGGTCGATACCCTGGGCCGGATGGTCGGCGAGGTGCAGGCCGACCACGTAATAAGCTTCCTGCGGGAGAAACTTTAGGGCTGGGTTGCCGATAATAAGACTGTTCCGGGACCAAATCTGTCCAAAACGGCACAGTCCTGTTCCGTTCTTGCTACTAATCTTGCAGAAAGTAGTATGACTTAACCGGATTTGTGAAAGAATCCAGAGATGATGCAGTTTCCCAAGATCATTCAGGGCGGCATGGGTGTCGGCGTTTCCAATTGGCGCCTGGCCAACGCGGTGTCGCGGCTCGGGCAGCTCGGCGTGGTCTCCGGCACGGCGCTCGATCAGCTTTTTGTCCGCCGGCTCGCCGAGGGGGATGAAGGCGGCAATATGAAGCGGGGGCTGGATGCGTTTCCGTTCCCGGAGATGGCCCGCCGCATCTGGCAGGAGTATTTCGTTCCTGGCGGCAAGCCCGCCGATGCTCCCTACCCGAACGTGCCAATGCATCAACGGACGAGTCCGTGGAAGCTGGTTGAGCTGTGTATGGTGAGCAACTTCGTCGAGGTATTCTTGGCCAGGGAAGGCCACAAGAACCCGGTCGGCATCAATTTCCTTGAAAAAGTGCAGATGCCCCACCTGGCGTCCATATATGGAGCCATGCTGGCCGGTGTCGGCTATGTGCTCATGGGCGCAGGCATTCCGCTGCACATTCCAGGGGTGCTGGACGCCTTTGCCGCGAACCACATTGCCGAGTACAAGCTGCAGGTGACCGGTGCCGTCGTTGGGCAGGATACGATGATGCATCTGAACGCCGCCAACTATGTCGAGGGCATTCTTCCCACGCTGAAGCGGCCCAAGTTCCTGGCTATCGTCTCTTCGAATACGCTGGCGACTACCATGCTGCGGCGTGCCAGCGGCCGCGTGGACGGCTTGATTCTCGAGACACCGACGGCTGGCGGACACAATGCGCCCCCACGCGGGAAGCTGCAGCTGAACGCGGCCGGGGAGCCGGTCTACGGCGAGCGCGACCATGTGAATATCGAGGAGCTGCGTGCGCTGGGAGTGCCTTTCTGGCTGGCAGGCGGGTATGGAAACGCCGAAAAACTGCGCGAAGCTGTCGAACAGGGCGCTGCGGGAATCCAGGTCGGAACCGCGTTTGCATTCTCTGCCGAATCCGGCATGCGGCCTGATCTGAAGAAAAAGCTTATCGCCCAGGCGAAGACTGGCTCCGGCGTGGTGTTTACCGACCCTCTGGCCTCGCCTACCGGTTTCCCGTTTAAAGTTGCCCAGTTGGAAGGTACTTCTTCGTCCTTTCCGATCTACCAGGAGCGAAAGCGAGTCTGCGACCTGGGTTATCTGAGGGAACCCTACGCCGTTTCCGAAGGAAACATTGGATACCGCTGCGCCGCTGAGCCGGTGACCAACTACGTGGCCAAAGGTGGCAAAGTTGAGGATACGGTTGGAAGAAAATGCCTCTGTAACGCGCTCATGGCGAATATTGGACACGCCCAGAAACGCAAGGATGGGACAGAAGAGCTGCCTCTGGTGACAGTGGGCGACGACTTGAATTCCATCGCCCAATTCCTGGCTCCCGGCGAGGAGTCCTATTGTGCTGCGGACGTGGTGGCTTCCCTTATGAGCGCCTTGCCGCTTGAGTCGGAGATCGAATCCGGCGTCTACGCTACTGCCTGACGAACAATTCGCCGTACCTGATTGAGACGATCCGCCATCCTGCACCACGACCCAGTCCAGCCGCCGCAAATGCGCAGTGCCTCACGCGAGAATTTTCCATCCCAATTTTGCAGTCCAATTCCATTCTCCGGCGCATAATCGAAATGCAAGGGTCAGAAGGCCTCTGCCCAGAGAGCCCATCATGGCCCAAGCTATCTACTCCGCAACCGTAGCACTCCCTCAATTGAACGATTCTCCCGGCATAAAAAAACAGCCATTTTCCGGAAAAATCCACATCTCATTGAAAATAAACACATTACATCAAAATTAGCCGATTTTGCATCTGAAAACAAAGGACTTACGTATTTACGCCTTCAGCCGATTTATCAAAACAAAGGAGTTACATCGGAGACGTTTCAAACCCTAGCTCCCGGGTTCGGCTGCTCCCGGTCCACCCACATGAAATAGTTTGGGAATCCTTTCAGTCGGCGACGGCAGAGGCGGGAATGCCGCATGTGGTTCGGTCTGGTACCAGTAGGCTGTTGAGTAAAAGTTGTCCGACCGATGGTTGGCGTGGCCATGTTCGATGGTCACTTTGATTGACTTTTCGAACGTAATCGGGCTTTCGATGTGCCAGCGATAGAGGCAATACCGGCCCCCGATCCGCTCTTTCGGGTCTGTAATTTCCGGCGCGCCGTTATGCATGTAGGCGAACGGCTGGCCGCCAAAGTCCCATGCTCCGTTGTAATAGTCTTCCGATCCGGTGCCATTGATGGTGGGCAGGGTGTCGCCATCGATGAAGATCATGTCGTCCCCTTCGCCGAACCAGCCGTCCTGATTCTGCTCTACGGCGTGGGTTACCCCGACAAAATGCCCCTTGCCCGCAGCCTCCATGAAGACGTAGTTTCCCACGCCATTCAGGTTCTTTTTATTGCCAACAGGATCGTCCCAATTGTTCTTCCAGTCGTTGGTCCAACCCTTGTTGGGGGCAGCCTGCCGGTACTGCGCATGAAAACGGCCCACGTCGCTGGGAAGGGAAGGAAAGGTCACATAATCGATGGCGAAGTAGAGATTGTCCGTACGAGTTTTGCCTTCATTCGTCACGGTGAGCTTGGCGGCAGTCGAAAACGGCATCTGGAAGTAGGCATTGAGCGCCTTCATGGGCGCAACGGCCAGCAAAGCCGATTGGTAGGTGAAATACTCACCCAGCCCCAGGCCGAAGAAGTCGCCAATCGGGACCTCGATTGAGGGCGTGGCTTCCCCATCCCACCAGGCTCTGAGAACAAGGTTTTTCAGATGATGCTCGTCCTGCGAGTTGATGGTGAACCAGATATGCGTGACCACGCCCGCACTGGTCACATCCAGCAGCGTGGCCACGGCGCCGGATTCCACTTTGACGGAGTCGTCATTGGCTCCAGTCCGGTCCCAACTTGAGGAGCGGAAGGTCTTGTAGCTGCGGAGCCGAGCCTGGGCAAACAATTCCTCCGGTGGCTGCGTCGGCGCCTCCTGAGGCTCTGCGGGGTAGCCACTACCCGAGGGCGGAACTGGGCTTGCCGATGCCGCGGTGGCATTCAAGCCAAGCAGTCCGGCAGCCGAGACTCCGGCAACAGAAGCCATAGCGCCCAGCAGCTTGCGGCGGATGGGCAGGGTTTCATTTGGAGCGGAAAAATGCATAGGATGAGGTCTCCGGCGAATAGAGTGGTGAAAGCGTGTTGTAGTCTCGCGCGCCGGGGCCTGTCAAGCGTTGCTTCGAGACTCAACAATAACCGAGGATAGCGAGTATCTGTTTCGCGCAGGCCAGCGGGAAATTCTCCGTTTCCCGGCACCGTGAACACCTCTGTTCAACGTCGTGCGAATAAATGGGCACGAACTGCAGATCTTTCCTTGTCGCGATTGAGTCCATGACCAGGTCAACGGCCGATCTGAAAGTTTCCGGATGATTGGCCTTGCGATTCTTCCGCCACGCGAGTTCCGCGGCGACTAAATCTAAAACAGGGAGCAACCGCAAAAGGTCTTCGGCGTGTTTGGCCGGCATCGGAGTGTTGGCCGCAAGGTCCATACAAAGTCTGACCGTGTATGAGGCAAGGTCTTCGATGGAGATCGTCCGCATGGTCGCTCCGTCGAGTTCCATGGGCACTGCGCGAGCGACGGCGGTTCCGCAGGCGCGAAAAATATCCACGCGAACTGCCGTTTCCGGATCGACGCATTGCAACAGCGTCTTCCCCGGTGGGTCGTTCGGATGCACGTGTCGAAACCGGAAATCCGCTCCAAGTGTCTTCGGTATATCGTCGAATGAATCCACCAGGAAGTCGATGTCGTTGAGAGGCCGCTCTTCGTTAGCAGACACGTGCTTCATCATGTGAAGCTCTATCGCCATGCCGCCGGTCAGAACCAACGCGTCAATTCGGTGCAGGCGCATTTTTTCCAACGTGCGATGAGCCCGTACCGCATCCGACGCTGATAGAAAGGCCAGGAAATCCATGGGATTGTTTTTCTCGGTAATGCGCGCTTAGGGTTTGGACCCGATTTGATGACCACCAAGGTAGTCGTTGATCGCCTTTTCCCACTCCTTGCCCGATTGTTTGTCGCCTTCGTTCATGCTGGAAACGTGCTCGTTTCCTTCGGCTGTGAGTGCCGTGCGCGTGTATACGACGTTGACCTTGGTTGAGTCCGCGCCATCCCGCTGCAAACGCACATCGATGACTGTCACCATCAGGTCCTGAATGAAATACACGTACTGAAACCGTCCCGCATTCAGATCGAACATGGTATTTACCCAGACCGCTTTGCGGCCTCCGTGCTGGATTGTAAAAACGGCGCCCTCGACATCGCGGGCGGGTTGAGGATGGATGAATTCGGGAACCCAGTGGATGCCGGCCCACGCTCGTTCTCCCTCGGGACCAAACAACGGGGTGGCTTTGGCAAAGGGCGCGTGGACGATGAAATCAAAGCTTGCGCTCAGATGAAGCAGGGGTTGTGCGGCCGGGGTTTGGGCAAGTGCGGGAAGAGCGATTGCTGCAATGCTGACGAACATTTGGAGGGTTCTCATTTTCTGCGCTCCTTCAAGTTGTGGCTGTCGCTGGCCTTCAAGGTCATGCCGTAGAGAGCTTTGAACTGCTCAATCTCCTTCAGCGTCTGGGGAGAGAAGGGAACTATCTTGCCCTCGAAGGCGTGGAGGACAATTCCTTCCAAAAGGTCGCCAAGCGTCATATCTTTCTGCTCCGCGAGGGCCTTGAGAACTTTCAACATGCGCTTTTCCAGCCGGACTCCGGTCTGGACGCGCTCAACTACGACAGGTTCGCGATTCTGCTGTTCCTGTGCCATGGATTTCTCCTGTTATCTTGGTAATAATGTACCTAGGTAATTGATCTTCGTCAAGTCACTTTCTTTGTTCGCTGAAGATTCGGGTGGAGCAGGGTTCGCATGCCCCACCCCGGCCTGTTATGGTCAGTGAGGAAACTCGATGAATCCTCCTTAGGAACCCGCTCGAATGTGGAAACGCTGGCGAATCCGGATATTTCTGTTCTTGGCCGTCCTGGGCCCCGGATTTATTACCGCCAACGTCGATAACGACTCCGGCGGCATCCTCACTTATTCGCAAGCGGGCGCGCAGTACGGCTATTCGCTGCTGTGGACCATGATTCCCATCACCATATCCCTGATCGTGGTGCAGGAGATGTGTGCCCGCATGGGCGTGGTTACCGGCAAGGGTTTGAGCGACCTGATCCGCGAGGAGTTCGGCCTGCGGTTGACCTTCATCCTGATGGTGATGCTGGTCATCGTCAATTACACCAACGTGGTCACGGAGTTCATCGGCATTGCTGGCTCGATGCAACTGTTTCACGTGTCGAAGTTCATTTCGGTGCCGTTCTGCGCCGGCCTGGTCTGGTACATGGTGGTGCGCGGCAGCTATAAGAGTACGGAGAAAATATTTCTCGTAGCCTCGGTCGTTTATATCGCATACATTTTTGCCGGGGTGCTTTCGCAGCCCAGTTGGCACACGGCGCTGCTGGCTACGGTGCAGCTTCCTGATAAATCGGTCTGGCGCGACAAGGTTTACATGTATACGGCCATCGGCGTGGTCGGCACCACGATTGCGCCGTGGATGCAGTTCTATTTGCAATCGTCGATCGTCGAAAAGGGAATCCGCGTCAAGGATTACGCGGCTTCGCGCCTCGACGTAATTGTCGGCAGCCTGTTCACCGACATCGTTGCCTGGTTCATCATCGTTGCCTGCGCCGCGACGCTCTGGCTGCACGGAATGCGCGATCTTGTTCTGCCTTCGGACGCCGCCGAAGCTATGCGCCCACTGGCCGGGGATTATGCCTTTATACTTTTTGCCTTCGGCCTCTTCAATGCCTCGCTGTTCGCGGCCTCGATTCTGCCGCTGTCGACCGCATATACGGTGTGCGAAGGGCTCGGGCTTGAATCCGGTGTTGACAAGAACTTCAAGGAAGCGCCATTCTTCTACTGGCTCTACACGCTTCTAATTGTGGGTGGCGCGGCAACCGTTCTATTTCTTCCCGACGCTCTGCTGGTCAAATCGGCAGTGCTGTCGCAGGTGTTGAACGGGGTTCTTCTCCCGGTGGTCATCATTTTGATGCTGCTGTTAATCAACCGCCAGGACCTGATGGGCGAACACAAAAATTCGCGCATGTGGAACTGGATTGCTTGGGGAACCAGCATCATCGTGATCGGCATGACGCTGGTGATGCTGTGGGGGCTGATGCCGGGGCATTGATGCCGGCGCTACGATCCTCTAAAGCAGCTTCCCCGCTGCCAAGTCCCGGATCAACCCGCGATCCGCAGCCAGGAAGTCATAGTCGGGAAGGTCTTCGAGCTTGGTCCAGCGCACCTGGTGGTAGATGCGGTTCACGATTTCGCCGGAAAACTCGTGGACGGCAAAAAACAGCAGATCGACCGCGCCGCCATGCCGGTAGTTGTGCCGGATGTGCGTAATCTTGGGGCCGATCACGGCCTTAATGCCGAGTTCTTCGTCCAATTCGCGGGCCAGGGCTTGTTCCGGGCTTTCGCCGGGCTCGATCTTGCCGCCGGGAAACTCCCACTGCGAGGCCATAGGCTGATCTGGACGCCGCTGGCCAATCAACACTTCCCCGCCGCGCACAATGAGCGCAGCCGCCACAAAGCGAAGAGCTCCGGCATGCCGGGCATTCGAGTTTGTGGGAGCGTCAGACACACACTTAGTGTAAACGCTTCAAAAGACGCGCAGTACCCGGCGGGGATTGGCGGGTTTGGTGCGCTGAAAACGGAGAAGCATCAACTCTGTCGCGACCCGGTTATTCACCCGCGACGGCGGCCCCAACACCTTCGGCTTCCCGAGGCCGGAAGTAGCCCCAGCCATTCTTTTGGGCGGCCTGGAGCAGCGCCGGCGAAGGGTTCACAGGGAAAGCGCAGCGCGCAATCTCAAGCATGGCCAAGTCGTGTATGGAGTTGCCGAATACAGCATCCGGAGCCGGCAGCCCTGCCTTCTTGAGCGCTTCCGCCTTGCCCTCATCGGTCGGGACGTTGAGGATCTCGCTGGAGATCACGCCGTCCGTGACGCGCACTGCCGCCGCCAATACCCGTTCTTCCGGAATGTCAAACGCGCGGACGCCTTCGGCCACGACCCATCGATTTGTCGAACTCACTGCCCACAGTTCCACGCCATCCTGCTTGAGAGTAGCCAACAAGGAAGCGACCTCCGGAAAAATACGGCCGCGAACGAACTCGTTCACATATTGAGCCGCGGCCGCGCGCAGTTCCTGTTCGCGCAGGCCGGCATAGATCTGCACCATCTCGCCGCACATTTCCAACTCGCTTACCTTGCCGGACAAATAGCCGCGATAGCGCGTGTCGATCCAATCGCTTGTGGAGCGTGAAACCAGACCCTGTTCAAGGCTCCAGACCATAAAGCCGTAGCCGGAGTCACCGCTCCACATGGTTCCATCGCAATCGAACACGGCAATCTTTGGCTTGCATTCGAGAACCCGCCGCTCAAATTCCTCGGCGGTCCATCTGGGAATTTCTATCTGCATTGTCGTCAACGTCGTTCAATCCTGTTTTATTCGAAACTCTTCCAACACTATTCTCAACCCAACCGCCCCGGCTTTGCATGTGAATGTTTGATGTAGAAACTAGAGTGTCACTCTGCGGGAATGCAGGATCGGAGTGGTGCTACTTACCTTGTCTTGCGGATTCCCGGCCGTCCTTGAACGGCGTGTCCTTCAATTCATCCAGGAATTTCCAGGAACTCTTGAAATCCGGGGTGAGTTTCTCATTGGTTAGAATTGCGCGCAGCATCTCAACCGGCATCATGTTCTCATGCAGGATGGCATCGTTATATTGGCGATCGGTCATCTTGCCCGCGTCCACCAGTTCATGATGCAGTGCGCGGAATTGCAGCGCACCCAGCATGTATGCACATTGATACAGCGGATCGTAGCTGCCATTGAACGAGCGGCGCACCTCGGCGGCGGCGTTGTCGCGCTCGTGGCCTACTTCATCCACCAGGAAGTCGATAGCTTGCTGGGGCGTCATCAGGCCGAGATGGAAGCTGAGCGAAAAGACGATGCGCGCACAACGATGCATGCGCCAGAAAAGCGCGCCGATCCGCTGTTCCGGAGTGGCCTGGAAGCCATGGTCCCAGAAGACCATCTCCCAATAAAATGCGTTGCCCTCAATCCAGAAACCGGTAGAAAAAATCTGCCGGTAAGGCCGATAACGCGCGGTCATGAACTGCTGCAGCCAGTGCCCCGGAATCAACTCGTGGAAAACAGTCGCGTGAGAGAAGCCGGGGTTGTTACCCCTCATGCTCATCATGCGCTGCTCGAAGGTCATCGTGTCGGTGGGGTAGCTGACCAGGATGGTGTCTCCGCCGAGAAAGAACGGGCTCACTAATTGTCGCTCGGGCGTCATCATCTCCATTCGCCAGGTTTCTTTGGCCAAGTCCGGCACCGTGACCAGATTTTTCCTTTCGGCGAATTCCGTTCCTTCGATGGCCAAGTCGCGTATGAGCTGGGGTTGCTTGCCCGGCTCAACGTAAGTGTTCTTCACGTGCTCCATGGCTTTGTGCCAATCGTCGCCGTAACCAAGGTCGCGGCTGGCCTCCAGCATCTGTTGCTTGCACCAGGCCATCTGCTCCTTTGCCATGGCGATCAACTCCTCCGGTGTGTAGGGAATCATCTCGTCGGAGAGTTGCGCCAGGAGCGCGTCGCGGCCAACAGGTGTGCCGATGATCGTAGTTCTATCGTCATGCGGAATGCCGGCGACTTTTTCGCGGAGGAAAGTGGCGTAGTCCTTCATCGCGTCTTCGGTCAGTTTCCATGGTTGCGCTGCCCACCAGGTGAAGCTGGGATCGTAGCCATTGTAAAACTCAAACCAGTGATGGAGCTGATCGCGGAGTTGATCCAGGTCGTCCGCTGCGCGCCATGCGGCGATGGGCGTCGGCCGCGCGCTTGGTGTCTTTGCATCCTTTCCGATTGAGGCTTCGAGTTCCTTGCGCCGCGTGGTCAGTACCGCCGTCATCGCGTTCAACTGGGCGGCAATCTTTTCGCCGTTGGGAAGGTCTCCGCGGCGCTTTGCGTCTTCCAGTGTGAAAACGGTGGGCGCAATTGGCAGCAGCGGTTCGACTTCCGTCCACTGAGTGACGGCTAGGGATTGATCGTGTTCCTCGCGCGCGAGATGGTTGGCCAGCAGCAGGTAGTCGGCCTTGCCTTCCTGGTCGAGGCTGGCAAAGTCGACTGCCGCCAACCGCTGCCGCGTCGCTGCGAAGAAGCGGCTCATGCGATCGCGTGTGGCAGGCGAGAACGGGTCTGTGTAGACGCTGGCCAGCGTGTCATGGTCGGCGGAGTAGCGCTCAATCAGCGCCTGCACGGGGTTTGCCGAGCCTGGGTTAATGGCAGGCGCAGGCTTGGGCGCTGACGACAGCAGGAAAGACGGAAACGCGCATAGAACAAGACAAGCAAAAAATCGAGAAGTTCGCAAATGCACTGGCAATGTCCTTTGCAACCATTATGGGGTTCAATTCCGCTGTTGGAGAGTGATTTCTTTTGAAGACTCTGCCGAACGGGGAAAATGGTGCGCAATAATTGAGTGGATCCGGAAATCAACTACCTGGAATATGAGCGATGCTTTTTCAATCACGGTGAACGGCAAAACAATGCGCGTGCTGGAAGGCACCAGCGTAGCCGCGGCGGTGATGATGGCCAATGAACCGTGCCGCTTTTCCGTGAGCAGTGAGCCGCGCGGCCCGCTCTGCGGCATGGGCATCTGCATGGAGTGCCGTGCCACTGTGAATGGCGTGGCTCATCAGCGGACCTGCCTGTTGGTTTGCGCCGCCGGTATGGAAGTGGTGACCGGATGAGCGACAGTTTCGATTTAGTCGTTGTTGGCGCGGGCCCCGGTGGAATTGCCGCGGCAACGGTGGCTGCGGAAAATGGCTGCCGAGTTTGTCTTCTCGATGACAACCCTGCCGTCGGTGGCCAGATCTGGCGTGGCTTCCAGATCGAGACCGCGCGCAAGTATCCGCACGGAAACGGATTCATCGACTGGACGGTTCGGCTGCAACGGACAAGGTGTGACGTCTGGCAAGGCTGTCAGGCTGTTGATCGGCCGGCTTCCGGCTTATTGCGTCTTGAGCGTGGCGGAGAAATATGCGACGTTGGATTCGGAAATCTGATTGTTGCCACCGGTGCGCGGGAGCGTTTTTTGCCCTTTCCTGGTTGGACGCTGCCTGGTGTGATGGGCGCTGGAGGCCTGCAGGCATTGGTTAAAGGGGGGCTCGATCCTCGAGGCAAGCGAATTGTGCTGGCGGGTAGCGGGCCGTTGTTGTTAGCGGTGGCCGCAGGCCTGGCGAGCGTTGGAGCGGTTGTGGCAGGCATCTACGAGCAAGCTCCAATATCGAAGCTGGCGGGGTTTGCACTCACGCTGCTTGCGCATCCTGCCAAGCTTGTTGAGGGCGGCCGCTATTGGCTCAAGACAATGCATGCGCCGTATCGCACAGGCACATGGATTGTCCATGCGGAAGGCCGCGGCCGCGTGGAGCGCGTCACGCTCAGGGATGGCCGCAAAACGTGGGGTGTGGAATGCGATTGGCTGGGCTGCGGATTCCATATTGTGCCCAACCTAGAGTTGCCGCGTCTGCTTGGTTGCCGCACCGTTGCAGGCTATGTTGAAGTCGATCGTCTACAAAACACATCTGTGGCGCGAGTTGCATGTGTGGGTGAGTTGACCGGCATCGGCGGTCTTGAAAAGGCGCTTGTGGAGGGGCAGATTGCCGGATTGTCAGCGGCCGGCCGTGAGAGAGACGCGCTTCGGCTGGTACCGCAGAGACAACGCCTGCAACAATTCGCTCACCGTCTTGACCGCGCCTTTGCTCTTCGCTCGGAACTGCGCACTTTGGCCCAAGCGAATACGGTCGTATGCCGCTGTGAAGACGTCACGCACTCCGCGTTGCAGGGTTGCGCAAGTTGGCGCCAGGCGAAGCTTCACACACGGTGTGGCATGGGTGCTTGCCAGGGACGCGTTTGCGGTTCGGCGACGGAATTCCTGTTTGACTGGGAAAATCAAAACACGCGTCCGCCCATATTTCCAGCGGCCGTTTCAACGCTGGCAATCAAGCCCTGATACTTAGACCGTTTGGATTAGTAGTCTCCCCGGTCTCAAACGCGAGACCGGGGGCACCCACAGTTGGATGGTGAATTACAAAGTCACACGGTAGTGGTAGCAGTCGGTGGAATCCGTATTCGATTTGCGGTCGAATCAGGGGTTCTGCACCGGCTCGCGGTTCGGAACACCGTCGACAAGCCGCAGAATCCCCAATGGATTCGCGGCCTGCAGCTCATCCGGCACCTGCGCGTCGGGAAAATTCTGAAAGCACACAGGGCGCACGAAGCGGTAAATCGCCTTCGAGCCCACGGATGTGTAACGCGAGTCTGAGGTGGCTGGATACGGTCCGCCATGAACCATGGCATGAGCGACTTCAACACCGGTCGGGAAGCCGTTGAAGATCAGGCGCCCGGCCTTCTGTTCGAGGATTGCGATGAGCTCGCAGTGCGCAGCGAGGTCTCCTTCGCTGCCCAAGATCGTTGCGGTCAAATGACCGTCGAGCGCCTGGGCTGCGCGCAGATACTCGGCGGGCGATTCGCAATGAACCAACAGAGTATCAGGGCCAAAAATCTCTTCCGAGAGTTCCGATTCGCGCAAGAAGTATTCGAGATTCGTCGTGAATAGCCGCGCATTCGCGGGGCAAGCTGGTTCGCCGTCCGCGATTGATGCCTGCGCTGTTAGAGTGGCCTGCGTTGCACGATGGCTCGACGCGCGTGCGTAGTCGCTTGCGATCCCGGCGGTGAGCAGCGTGAAGGGCGCAGCCTGTACGACGAGTTCAGTGAGCTTCGCCGTGAAGCCCGCCGTTTCTGCCTGCTCAGGGAGTAGCACGATTCCAGGTTTCGTACACATCTGGCCGGCCCCGAGAGTGAAGGAATTGAACAGGCCCTGGGCTAAGGCATCCGCACCACCTCGTAACGCACCCGGCAAAATGAAGACCGGATTGCAACTGGCCATCTCAGTGAAACAGGGGATGGGGCGCGGCCGCGCGGCGGCCATGTCCATGAGTATTCGGCCAGCGCGCAGAGAGCCGGTGAATGCGACCGCCTGCACAAGCGGATGCCGTACCAACGCAGCGCCGACCGCTATGCCCGCATCGAAGAGCAGAGAAAACACACCCTCTGGCAGCCCTGCCACCGCCACTGCGCGCTGCATGACTTCCGCAACCAACTCGCTGGTTCCGGGATGTGCGGAATGGGCTTTCACAATGACTGGGCATCCGGCGGCAAGCGCTGAGGCTGTGTCTGCGCCAGCGACGGAGAAGGCCAACGGGAAGTTGCTGGGTCCAAACACGACCACTGGACCCAACGGCCGCAGCATTGACCGCAGTCCGGGCCGAGGCAGCGGCTTGCGATCGGGTAATGGAGTGTCAATGCGCGCCTCCACCCACGACCCTTCCTCTACGAGAGATGCAAAGAGCCGAAGCTGGCCAGTGGTGCGGCTCACCTCGCCGAGCAAGCGAGGCATGGGGAGAGCGGTTTCAAGATGAGCGCGTTCGGCGAGCCGCTGCTGAATTGCGTCCAGCGCATCCGCGATGCTGCGCAGGAACGTGCCCTTCGTCTTGCCGCTGGTTGCCGCGTACACAGGAAATGCCTGTGACGCAATCTGCGCGGCCTGGTCAACTTCAGTGGCCGATGCAGAGTGATAGATGGGATTGAGCAGTTCACCCGTTGCGGGATTGAGTGCCTGAATCGGTGCGCCCGCGAGCGCGCCTCGCTGGCTGCCGATGAAAGATTGTCCGGTGAGGGCCATGTTTAAAACTCCGAAATCAAGTTAAAGCTTAAATGGTGTGCTCGCGACAGCAATAGCCGGTCGATGTGCCCGTGCGAATTCGAATGCTGCGCATGTGGTGGCCAATTCTTCGCCAACGACTTCGAGCCTGGGTGGGCGCACGCGTGCCGAGCCGATTCCCGACTCGTGTTGTACCTGCTTGATCAGCTGGATGAACTTGGGTACGGTGTCCATGCGCAGCAGTGGAAGGAACCAGCGATAGAGCTCGAAGGCTTCTCTTGTTTTTCCGCAAACTGCAAAATTAAACAAGTCTACCGATTCACGAGGAAAAGCATTCACGAGTCCTGCTACCCACCCCACTGCTCCTGCAGCGATGCCTTCGACTATGGCGTCGTCCACGCCAACGCAAAGCGCAAGGCGGTCTCCAATCAATGCGCGAATTGCAGAAACGCGGCGAACGTCGGTGGAAGATTCCTTCACCGCAGCTAAGTTGGGATGCTCCTGCGCCAGTTCCGCAATCTGTTCCGGAAGGTAGTCCACACCATACGCAACTGGGTTGTTGTAAAGCATCCCCGGCAACGGCGCTGCCTTGAGAATGGCCGCTACGTGCGCCTTGTTTTCACGCCAGTCGCCTTTGTAAACATACGGTGGCAAGATCATGAGCCCTGAGCAGCCAACATTGTGAGCCGATCGGGCCAACTCGACGGCCTCAGCAGTCGAAAGCGCGGAGATGGCAGCCACCACGGGTGCTTTTCCGCTGAGAGTCGCTACCGCTGTATTGAGAATGCCGATCTTTTCATCGAAGCGCAATGTCGGCGCTTCGCCGAGCGAACCCAGGCAGATGATCCCGGTGCATCCGTTTTCGATGAGCCATTGCGCGTGGCGTGCGACAAATGCATCATCGACGTTGAGATCCTTGTCGAACGCTGTTGTCATTGCCGGCATAACGCCTGCGAATTTCATAGTGTCTCCTGAAGGATTGTTTCCCGGCCTTGAGCCGGCGCGAATCGTGCTGGCAGGTACGGTTCTGGTGGAATAGTGTGCGCGCAGCCGGTGAAATGTGAGACCAGCAGTTCGGCGGTGGCCAGTGCAGTCGTGATGCCTAGGCCCTCATGGCCCGTGGCAAGCCAGAGTGTCGCGTCGCCAGGGGATAGGCCAATGAGCGGCAGCTTGTCGGGCGTTGCGGCGCGGAAGCCCGTCCAAACACGCAGTACGTTCAGCGACGCGAGGTTCGGCAAATAAAGCCGTGCACGTTGCAGCATGGCACTCAGCATGGCTTGATCGACAGCGGAATCTTCGTTGCCATATTGCCGCGAAGAGCCGATGAGAATCTGTCCGGTCTGTCGCGGCTGCACATTGAACGCAACCGAATCTGCGGACACCGAATGCGCGCTTTTCAAGTAGCCGAGTTCGACGAGTTGATGGCTCACGAATCCGGGATAGCGATCGGTGATTGCAAGGTGTCCCTTGCGTTTTTTCAGTGGAATACCGGGGGTGCAGCTTGCGGCTTCTGCGCCAAGTGCGTTGACTAGCCGGTTCGCTCGCAGGCATGTTCCATCGTCGAGCAAGGCCTCTCCGTTGGCCATGCTCGTCACAGATCGGCCGACCATGAGCGTCGCGCCCAGAGCCTCTGCCTGCCGTGCCAGATGCAGCGCGACAACTGGCGGATAGACGACGGCGTCTTCGATCACGAGCAATCCACCGGCCAAGCCTTTGCGCAGGTTTGGTTCCAACGCTGCCAGTTCACGGCTGGAGGGCAAGCGGCTGGGAACATCGCGCGCGGCAAGCCACTCCTGCTTGCGGGCTGCTTCGGCTAGCTCTTCTTCATTCGCCGCTACCCAGATGGTTCCGGGAGATTCATACTCCGCGCTGGCTGGTAGGCTGGGGCTGAGGGCCTGCCACAATAACTGCGATCTGCGCGTCAATGCGAATTGCGCCTCTGAGTCATCCATCACCACGATGTGGCCCATGCCGGCTGCGGTTGCGCCACTACCGAGGATGTCTCGCTCCACTAACGCTACGCGTAGCCCCGCCTGCGCACATGCCAGCGCGCAAGCTGCGCCAACAATGCCGCCGCCGGCAATCACCACGTCAAACGATTGCGAAGTGGTGACGCTCATTCCGGAACTCCCATTCGGAATGGGTCGTTGGGATCGAAAATCAACGTGCATTCCGCAGTGACAAATGCCGAGCCGGTGACGGTGGGAATGATTCTTTCGGTGCCGGGTTCGCCAACAGTGTAACTGCCCTCGAAGACGGTGCCGAGGATGCCCTCCTGCCGCCATTTCTCCCCCGGCTTCAAGTGTCCATCGGCGGCGAGGCAGGCCATCTTGGCGCTGGTGCCGGTGCCACATGGCGAGCGGTCATACGCCTTGCCGGGGCAGAGAACAAAGTTGCGGCCACTGTTCGCAGGGTCGTGTGCTTTGGTGAATAACTCGATGTGGTCAATCTCCTCGCCATGCGCCCCGGTGATTCCGGCGGTAGTCAATGCGCTGCGAATCTGCCAGGTGAATGCGGTCAGTGTTTCCACATTATCGATGCCCAGCGAGAACGAATGATCGCCAACCAGGAAAAACCAGTTTCCGCCCCACGCCACATCGCCGGTCACCGCGCCATATCCGGGCACGTCTACCGTAACACCCGCTTGATGGCGATATGCCGGAACATTGCGGATGGTGACGCGGTTGCCTTCGTGCATTTGAACGCGCACCGTCCCCACCGGCGTTTCAATCGCATGTTCGCCGGGTTGAATACGGCCCAGATGAGCCAGCGTCACGGCCAGGCCAATCATGCCGTGGCCGCACATGCCCAGGTAGCCCGCATTGTTGAAGAAGATCACGGCTGCGGCGTTTGCCGGATTGGAGGACTCGAGTAGATACACGCCAACCAGCACATCGGAGCCGCGCGGTTCGCAAAGCACGGCGCGGCGGTAATGATCGTGGTCACTTCGAAGCAGTTCCAACCGCTCCGCAAGCGGGACGGAGCCCAGATTGGGGCCGCCTGAGATTACGCAGCGCGTGGGCTCGCCCGCAGTATGCGAGTCAATAACTTCCAGGCGAAGAGGTACTTGCGCATTGCCCATGCTGGTTGTGGAAACGCTCCTCGCAAAGTATACGAGGGTGGATGGGATTGCTGCCAGGCGAGGGACCAGTCTTAAAATCCTTGCCGCTTCGCCGTTGGGAAAACGTATACTCATTCTTGAAATTGAGACGGAACAGCGCGTTTCCCCCGGTATAGGCGCAGTGGGTTCCTTGAACCCCGACAAGGAGAAATTATGAGCAGCAACAGCGTAACGCGGAGAAAGTTCATGCAGACCTCGGCAACGGTTGCCGCCGGCGGAGCGTTGTTGCCCCGTTCGGTCTGGGCGATCGGCCAGGATCCGACGGTCGATGTTGCGCGCTCCAACAACCACACGGGATACGAGAAGATTGCGTGGAAGGCAAGACCCTTTCCCATGACGCAGGTGCGGCTTCGGTCAGGCCCGCTCAAGGATATGCAGGAGCGCAACCGCGTCTACCTTTATATGCTGCCCAACGACCGCCTGCTGCATAGCTTTCGGCTCGCAGCGGGCAAGCCTTCCACGGCACAGCCGATGGGCGGATGGGAGGCTCCCGACGGAGAATTACGCGGCCATTTCACCGGAGGACATTATCTTTCCGCGTGCGCGCTCATGTACGCCTCGACAGGCGATGAGGCGCTGCGCCAGAAGGCGGAAGCCCTGGTGATGGGGCTCGCCGAATGCCAACAGCAGAACGGCTATCTGGGCGCTTATCCAGAGAATTTTTACGATCGCCTGAGAAAATATCAGCCGGTCTGGGCGCCTTTTTACACCTATCACAAGATCCTTGCCGGGCATCTCGATATGTATCTCTACTGTGGGAGTGACGTGGCGCTCTGGACCGCGAAACGCATGGCCGATTGGGCAATCAAGTGGGTTGCGCCGCTGAGCGACGAAGAGCTGGCCAAGGTGCAGCTGACCGAACACGGCGGCATGAATGAAGCGCTCTTCAATCTCTATGCCGTCACGGGCGAGAAGAAATATCTCGATGGCGGACTGCGCTTTGAGCATAAGCGTTTCTTCGATCCGCTGTCGGCGCGCGAAGACAAACTTGCCGGCCTGCATACGAACACAAATATCCCCAAAGTTATTGGCGCCGCGCGCGGCTACGAACTCACCGGCGATGAGCGCTACAAGACCATTGCGGAGTTTTTCTGGCAGACCGTGGTCGATCATCACGCCTATGCGACCGGCGCAACCTCGAACAACGACGAGGGCTGGAGCGAGCCGGATACGCTGGGCAGCCATCTCGCCTCCGGTGGCCAGGAATGCTGCACCAGCTACAACATGCTCAAGCTGACGCGCCATTTGTTTGGATGGAAGCCTGAAGCGCGACGCATGGACTATTACGAGCGCCTGCTCTGGAACGTGCGCGCGGGCACCCAGAATCCTGAAGGCATGTTGATGTACTATGTGCCCACAGTCGCCGGTGGATGGAAGACATTTGGCGAGCAGTACGACTCGTTCTGGTGCTGCACCGGGAGCGGCGTGGAGGAGTATGCCAAGCTCGTTGACACGATCTATTTTCACGATGAAGACAGCGTCTATGTGAATCAGTTTGTCGCCTCTGAAGTCGCGTGGCCTGAGAAGCGCGTGCGGCTTGTGCAGCAGACCATTTTCCCAGAAGAAGAGCGCACGGCCATCACCATCCATGCCGAAAAGCCGGTGGAGTTTAGGCTCAGGATCCGCGCACCTCACTGGGCGGAGGGCGTCGCCATCACGGTGAATGGCCGCCCCGAGCACGCCGTTCCCGGGAGCGATGGGTACATTGCACTGAATCGCATATGGAAGGCGGGCGACCACGTCGAGGCTACGCTGCCGATGTCGCTGCGCCAGGAGCCAGTGGCCGGTAGCCCGGAGTTGGCGTCGCTCTCGTACGGCCCGCTCGTCCTGGCTGCGCAGATGGGCCGCGACGGTCTGAGCCGCGACATGATCGAAGGATCCATGGGGCCGAAGATGGACCGTCTCCCTGCGTTGCCTCTTCCGAAATTCGAGACAAGTCAGGGGACGGCCAGGACACCTGCCTGGGTGAAGAAGGGCGCAGAAGGAGATTTGCGCTTCCAAACCGCCGGCCAGGTACAGGATTTCGCCCTGAAGCCGCTCTACCAGGTGATGGATGAGCGTTACTCCATCTACTGGCAGAAGATGTCAAGGGGATAAAGAGGGGAAACCGCTTTTTATTCTTTAGAATCTTGATATTGATGATGTTGATTCAGTGGCGAACGAGGTTCGGCAACCGTCCGGCTATGGGTTGAGAAGCGTTCCAGACGCGGATAATCAGACCTGTGGACAGTGCGCGCAATCTTCCGCTTCTGCACGACTACCAGACGTACTTGCGCGTGGAAAAAGGGCTGCGTCCGCTCACCTGCGAAGCCTATGACAGCGACCTGAAGACATTTGCCGAATTCATCGAGACGCGCCACGGCGTTTTGCTGACCGCCGCGCAGCAGGACGTGGCGGCTTTCATGGAGCACCTCCGCAACCACGGCATCGATTCGCGCTCGGTTGCGCGGAAGCTGAGTTGTCTCCGCGGCTTTTACAAATGGCTGCTGCTTGACCGTCGCATCCATCACGACCCTACCGTCAATATCGAATCGCCCAAGGCGTGGAAGGTTCTGCCCAAGTCTCTCGCTGAACCGGAAGTGGTGGAGATGCTTGAGCGCGCCGGCATGGCTGCATCGCATCCCCAGGCGAAGGCCACGGCGCTGCGCGATAGCGCGATTTTGGAGCTGCTTTACGCCGGCGGTCTGCGCGTTTCAGAGGTTACCGCCCTCTCCACCGGCGACCTGGCCATGGATGCGGGCCGGGTACACGTGCGCGGCAAAGGTGACAAGGAACGCATTGTCCCACTTGGCCGGTCCGCGATTGAAGCGTTGGATGAGTATATGCGCCTTGGCCGCCCGCATTTGGCGCGCATCAGTTCCGCGCGCAAGGCCAATGCTGCGCGGCAAGACGCGACGCGCCTGTTTCTCTCCTTGCGCGGCATGCCGCTTACCCGGCAATGGGTGTGGCATCTGGTCAAGATTGCGAACAATGGCGCAAGCCCGCACCAGTTGCGCCACAGTTGCGCCACCCATATGGTGGAGCACGGAGCCGATCTGCGCAGCGTCCAGCTCATTCTTGGCCACGCGGATATTTCAACTACGCAGGTGTATACCCACCTTGCGCTGGGTAGGTTGAAAGAGGTTCATCGCACGCATCATCCGCGCGCAACCAGGCTTGCGGCCGAATCGAGCGGTCCAGAACTCGTACCCGAGCTTGTTCCCGATCTCGTCCACGACACCGTTGAGGAAAACGAAATTAGTAAGGAAACAAAATGAGTGCGACGGCCACTCCGGCAATTGCCGCACCGCTCAGTTCGCTGGTGGAGGAGTATCTGCGGGTGCTGACCAACGAGCGCGGCGCCTCGGCTCACACCTTGCGTGCCTATCAGCGCGAGTTGCGCGGTTTCGCTGCGTTCATGGCCGAGCGCTACGAAGGCGTTGAAACCGTTGACAGGATTGACCACATGCAGATACGCACCTACCTCGGCTTGCTCTATCAACGCGGTCTCTCCAAGGCCTCGGCTGCGCGAGCCCTGGCGTCGATTCGCGGTTGGTTCAAGTGGCTGGCGCGCACAGGCCGGGTGGAGCAAAACGCGGCTTCACTGGTTTCCACTCCAAAGCTGCCCAAGCATCTGCCCCGTGTGCCGTCGATCGAAAAGATGAATTGCGCGATGGATTCCGTAGGTGAAGATGCCGCCAGCTGGCCTGCTCGCGACAAGGCAATCCTCGAAGTCCTGTATGGATGCGGCATCCGCAACGCGGAGTTAACGGGGCTGAATCTGGATGATATTTACTGGGCCAACGATGCGATTCTGGTACGCGGCAAAGGACAGAAGCAGCGTTATGTGCCATTGGGAGATGCAGCTGCGCAGGCGCTGAGAGCCTATATCGCCGAACGCTCGGCACGCTTGTCCGCCGCCGGACAGACGAAGGCGCGTGCAACACCTGCGTTGTTCGTCAATCTGCAATTGCGCGGGTTATCGAAAGTCGGCGGGCAGGCGCGACTTACTACACGCAGTGTGGGGCGTATCGTAAAACGCATCGCCATCATGCGCGGGCTCTCCGCGGACGTGCATCCGCATACCCTGCGCCACGCCTTTGGAACTCATTTATTGGAAGAAGGCGCCGATCTCCGCGCCATTCAGGAGTTGCTGGGTCACGAGCGGCTGTCGACTACACAGCGCTACACGCAGTTGACGACCGCGCAATTGACGCAGGTCTACGACCGTACGCATCCGAGGGCGAAGTAGGGGGGGGCGAAGTAGGGGCAGATGCCTGCAACTTGCGTCATCGCGAGAATTCAGCACAGAGTCCCCCTGAGCCACTTCTGTGCGAAGATTGTTGTTATTAAGTGGAGGCGCAATGCTCATGAAGATTCGGTGCCTAAGCAACTCGAAGAGAGTTCCGATCCGGCATCCGCTTCTGCAACAAGGCGGTTCAGTAGATCGGGCAGAGTCGCGTGTCGGAAACGATGCGCCGGTATTGCGCCAGCCAAAAGCCGCTCCTCGCGCCGGTTGGGCGAGCGCCAGCCGCGAACTGTCCGCAACGGGAGACGACGCTCTGGTGCTTTCCGAGTTTGCGAATGAAGACGATGCTTCGCTGACGTGCACGGCCGCTGTATCGGTTAAAAACTCAACTTGTTCTTCGGATACCAGGTCAGTTGAATTGTGGTAGTTGTTGGGCTTTGCTGGCCGGGGCCGTAGATGGGAGTCTTCCACCGCTCGTAGGCAAAGGCGCCATTGATCTCGAAGTCTTTGCCGATTCGCTTGACCACCTGGAAGTTGATATCGGTGAGTGTGGTTCCGTATTGGACAGGGGGGATGTAGGGAGTTGTGGCCGTGGCCGGAATCGGAGGGATTTCAATAAACTCCTTGGCAGCCTTTTGACGCCGCATTCCCACCTGGAACCACTCGTTGCCGCTCAGGTGATAGGTGATCCATGCTTGCCCGCCCTTGTCCTGACGCCCGATCCAATCGCCAAAGAGCACTCCCTTGTTCGTGTAGCCCTGTCGCTGAATGGTTTCCCAGTACATGAATTGGCCTTCGGTTGCACTGCCGGGGCCGGGCCCGCCTGAGGCGGCGGGATCGGTCGAGGCAGCTTCGGCGCGTATATCCAACTTGGGAATTCCCGGTACATGCGAGAGATAAAGACCGGGCCGGTAGCCTGCGCGCCGCGGAGCGTCGATCGGAGAAATATCGTCATGAACTTCCGAGTCCGCGTAGAGCGTGAGCCAGTTGCGGATCCATGGAAGCCGATAGGAGAAATCAAAAGCACCAAATCGTGCACCGGGGTCGGCCGGACTGTTCTTCACTGCCGACTGGGCCGCAGCGAAGCTGAAGAAACTCCTCAGGAACGTATGCAGGGTGATCGGTACGTGTCCCTTTCCTCCCCAGATCACCGTGCGCTCGAACCCGAACTCAAGATCCCGGGTTGGCCTGAAACTCACCTTTTCTACGTGAACCCAAGGATCGTTAGGATAAACGTGACCTTTCAAAGATCCAACCAGGAAGTCATAGCGGAAAGGCCCGGTCAAATAGGAGAGCAGGGGGATGTGGAGCGGCTCGACGCGGTTGATGCGGAAGCTATAAATATTCTCGGCGTTGTTGGAGTACGCCATCGCTCCACCCTGGGCGGGGCTCAGCCAGTCGTCCTGTTTGCCAAAGGAGATCTCGTGGTTGAGATAGTTGGCGGAAGCGTAGGCTTCCATGATGCGACCGGTGGTTGTAGTGGCGATGGGTCCAACCGGAATTGTGGATAGCTGGTTCAAAGGGATTGGCGTGCACGACGTTTGGTACAGCACGCAAGAAGGGTTGTAGAACGAAGTTGTCATGTCAATATTAGCCAGCGTCTGGGCGAGTGCTGTCGAATAGCCTGTCCCCGAAGGCGCGCCCTGGAATTCTCCGCGCACGTATAGCTGAAAGTGGCCGGCAGATGCGTACCCGCTGGCGCCGGAATAGTCATTGAATCCGTTTTGGTAAGGGCGGCCGTAGTCGTTGATCACCGTAGAGCCCAGGTGAAAGCTGTCGCGCAACGATGTTCCGCTTATCGCGCGCTCTACGGAATAGATTGACTCGATGCGAGCCTTGCCCTTATGCGATCCGCAAGGGCCCTGGACATCGAAATGGAGTTCGTGGTTCAGCGCCTCATAAATTGACCGTGCTTCATCCGACGTTGGACCAGAGTCTACATCTTCCAGCCGGGCGTCGGCCTCTTCGAGCATGTGGTCCAAACTTGAGCGCGTATATGGACGCATACCCAGGTAAACCGTGTCGATGAATCCCAACGCGTAGAGCCGCCACACGGCAGGGTAGACCCAGCTATCGACAGGGATGTATGGCGAGTCAAGCGCGGAAGTATCGCAGACAGAGTCAGGATCGCTTGGGTTGATTCCCTGTTGAATTCCACCTTGCGTGGCGCGTGGCTCCTCGGCCCTGAGCGGGTTGGCGGTGGCAAAGACGAGTCCTGCAACTATGGCTGCTATTGGAATATAAGAGATGAGTGCCGATCGTCTACTCACGGTCATTCCCTCACTTTACCACCCGCGGGACCGTCGGAAGGCATGAAAAGTTGACCTGACAAAGCGGCTCACATAACTCGACGGAATATACTTTGTCTCTGAAAATGAATGACTTGTCGTCTATCGCTTCCCGGGTGTTTGATGACTATAAGCGCGGAAGGGTTGGTTGAAAGGTCTATTGACCGGCGGTCCGTAATCCGGCAAAGTTGGGATTTACCTAGGGAGTGAGCATTCCTGGGTCTAACCCTTTGCCGATGAGGTACTTCTTCATGTTTTCAAGAGGATCGTAAGCGGAGGAGATTCGGCAGTCGATCAGGGTCGGTCCATTGCCTTTGCGGGCGTGGGTTATGGCCTCGGATGCGACACGGTAGACGGCCACAACATCGTTCCCATCCACCGAAATGAAGGGCATCGCATATCCATTTTTTTTCAATGGAATCGAATGGCCATTTTCAGTAGAGTTTGTCTCTCTTTCCAGGGAAACGAAGAGGATGGGCAAGTCGCGCTCCGCGGCCACGGCCAGGGCCTTGAGCCATGAGGACTGCGAGCCTGCCTTGCCGGTTGAGAAAAGCAAGGTGATCTGTTGGTTGTCTTTGTTGGCCAGGGCTGACCGGGCGGCCAGGGCAAACCCGGACGCAACGACGACAGAGGGGTTGATGGCTTTGAATGCAGCATCCGGCCACGGGGAGGGGGCGACGGTATCGCGTGGTCCAAGATCGAAAGTAGCGCCGACCGCAGCAGCCTCGTGGCCCAGAATCGAGTCGGCGGGCGACCTGGTCTTGCTCTGTTTGCGGGAGCTTTGGGCTATCCTGCGGCATTGGAGCATGGCCGCGTACATGGCGAGCAGTTTCCGGTTTGGGATGAGGGAGAAACCTTCTTCCTCAGGTGCAATTTCACTCTTGGGCTTTGTCATATTTGGTTGGGGATTGCTGGTGCAGCGATTGTAAATGGAAGGCCGCACCGGGTCTCGTTCTTTCTCAGCTTTCAACACGCAAGGAGGAAATGCTAGGGTAAAGCGAATATGAATTCAGCTACGGCCGATGTCCTAGGCGAAATCGGATTGCCGGTTCCACTCCGCGAACTTGCGGCTAAAACATGGGACGCGATTGTGGTGGGCGCTGGCCACAATGGGCTGGCATGCGCGGCCTATCTTGCGCGTGCTGGGCAGCGCGTGCTGGTGGTCGAGAGCCGTCAACGCGTGGGCGGCGCCTGCACCATCGAGGAGCCATTTCCCGGCGTGCGGATGTCCCCGTGTGCATATCTTGCGGGGCTGTTACATCCGCTGGTGCTTGAGGAATTGGAGCTACCCCGTCGCGGCTATGTGTGGACGCCCGCTGTGAATGGCCTGTTTGTCCCGTTCCCCGATGGTTCGAGCATTCAGCTATGGGATGACGACAAGCTTTGCGAGGCGGAGGTGCACGCCCTCGCTCCCGGCGATGTGGAAGGCTTTCGCGCCATGTGCGACGTGATTCGACGGCTCCGCGACGCGCTTCGGCCAGCGGGCGCAGGCGATCTTTGGATTGGGGACTCGCCCACACGGGAGCAACTCGAAGATCGATTGGCCGGCGATGCCGAAGCTCGTTCCGTGTTGTTCGACTGGTCGATGGCCGAGTATGTCGAGCACTACATTCAGGACGAGCGGCTGCAGATTGCATATCTTGGTCAAGGAGTGATCGGGACCAACGCCAGCCCCTTCGACCCAGGCACAGCTTCGATTCGCTTTCATCACTCGTCCGGCCGTTTGGGTGGAATGGCGGGCATGTGGGGCTATGTACGCGGCGGGATGGGCATGGTGTCGTTCTACATTTGCGATGCCGCGCGCGAGGCTGGAGCTACGGTGGTATCAGGCGTGCCGGTGGCCAGGATCATCCCCGGAGAAGGCATCGAGCTGGAAGGCGGAGAGCGCATTTCGGCTCGTTCCGTTGTTTCAAATGCCGACCCGCGACAGACGCTCCGCCTTCTCGGTAAAAGCGCCGACGCAACCTGGCGTACTCAGGTCGAGCGGGTTCCCATCGAAGGCTGCACTGTCAAGCTCAATGTTCATTTGCGCGAGTTGCCGAATTTCACGGCAAGGCCTGGAGTAGACCAGCCGCACCACTACGGCCAGATCAATGCGCCGCTAACAAAAGAAGAATGGAAGGCGGGCTTTGCCGCGGCGCGCCGTGGTGAATTGCCAGAGCATCTCTGGTGCGAACTCTATTTCCAGAGCGTCCACGACCCCTCGATTGTGCCGGCTGGCGAACACACGATGAGCGTGTTTGCGCAGTATGTTCCCTATAAATTTGCGAACGGCACATGGGATGAGAGACGCGATGAAGTGCGCAAACTGGCGATGAACTCTCTGGCGCGATTCTGTTCGAATATTCCGGATGCGGTGATCGATGCGCAGGTGCTTGGTCCGCCGGATATCGAGCAGAAAGTCGGTCTCACCGGCGGGCACATTTTTCAGGGCGAATGCCTGCCGCAATACATGTGGTCGAATCGGCTCTCTGCGCGCACCCCCATGGTCGGCGTGTATCTGTGCGGTGCGGCAACGCACCCCGGCGGCAGCGTGATCGGCATTAATGGGCGCAATGCCGCTATGGCTGTGATCGAGGACCTCAAGAGCACCCGAAAGGGCCGCGGTATAAAATCGCAGCTTTGAAAGGTGCAAGCTCTGGCTTGTTCGGCTGGTGGCTCGACTAAGGCCCTGCCGGTTCAATCCGTTATGGGGAGTCGGATAGAATGTTTTAAGCCATGGCGACTGCCCCAATTCGTAGCGATTGGGTGGGACGGGTCATCGACGGAAGATTCACTCTCCATCAGTGGTTAGGCGGCTCTGGCTGGAGCGGTGTATTCCTGACAGATCTTGAAGGGCAGGGGTCGCGGAAAGCTGCCCTGAAACTGATTGCCGCCGATGCCAGCGACGCGGAAACGTGCATTGCTCACTGGACGGTGACAAGGTCCGTCTCCCATCCTCACCTGATGCGCCTGTTTCACAGCGGACGCTGTGAAGTCGACGCAGCCCCGCTGCTCTACGTTGTCACTGAATATGCCGAGGAGAACCTCGCGGAGATCCTTCCCGAACGCCCGCTCACGCCAACCGAGACCGAAGAAATGCTGGGGCCGGTTCTCGACGCGCTTACCTACCTGCATGAAAAAGGCTTCGTCCATGGGCGCCTGAAGCCATCGAACATCCTGGTTGTGGATGACCAGTTGAAGCTCTCCTCAGACGGGCTCAGTCTTGCGGGCGAGGCCGGGGTGGGTCTTCCCGCGGCTGGGGTCTATGACGCACCGGAGTCCGACAGCGGAGCGACCTCCCCACCTGCGGACGTCTGGTCGCTTGGGGTTACGATCGTCGAAGCCTTGACGCAGCATCAGCCGGTTTGGGACAGATTAACTCAGATTGAACCGGTCGTCCCATCATCCATTCCGCGACCATTCTTCGGCATCGTACAGGGGTGTTTGCGGATCGATCCGGCGCGAAGGTGGACGCTCAGCGACGTCAGCGCGCGACTCGGACTTGCCCAAACGCAGCCGGCTCAAATTGAACCGGCCTCACCTGAACGAGCTCCGGCTGGACGGGTTAGCGGGCCTCGGTCGTCCAAGCGGCCGGTGGCGGCGCTGATGGTTGTAGCGGTGCTGGTGCTGGTCGCGGCGGTCGGTGCAATGATGCTGCGGTCGCATGAGCATCGAACGGCCTCTAACGAAGCGCAAATGTCGATTCCGAACGATGCCCGGCAACCGCCGCCCTCCATCGCTAAGCCCTCGCCCAAGACGCCGGCTGCGAGAATCGACAGGACGAAGGGTGAGGCGATAACCGCAAGTCCTGAGGCAGTAGCAGCAACTGGCGAGGAGACGAATGGTGCGGTCATCGAGCGGGCTTTACCTGACATCCTGCCAGCCGCAAAAGCGTCGATTCACGGCGGGTTCGACCTGTCGATACGGCTTTCAGTCGATGCGGCGGGCAATGTATCCGAGGCGGAGTTCGATGTGCCCGGACCGAGCAAGTACTTTGGCCGGGTTGCCATGGAAGCCGCGCAGCGCTGGAAGTTCAAACCCCCTCAGGTCGGCGGTCAGGCTGTCCCCAGCGTTTGGCTTCTGCAGTTTCAGTTTACGCAGGACGGAACTGAGATTACGCCGACGGAGGTTTCTCCGTGACGATGTTTGGCGCCTTGTGAGAAAATGCCGGCATGAGAGGACTTCAAAATCGAATTCGCCTCGTGGTTTCCTTTGGGCTGGGTTCGTTTTTCGTGGCGGAGTCTTTCAATCCGGATTTCTGGCGGCCGGACATCGGATCTCTAAGCCCATTTGTCCACTTGTTCGTGGGGTTATTCGGCGTTCTGTGGTTTGCGCAGGCCGCCATCATTCATAGACAACTCAGGAAGCAAGGAAGTTGAATATAGAGACGTCTCGTTGACGGTCGATAGGAGAGGTATCCATCAAAAAGAATTGCCTCGCCCCTGCGCAACGGGTTTTTAGCGAGCTTTAGACTACTCAATCGGCGTTTTCGTTGACTCTATAGTGTGATTCGGGTATTCTGGAGACCTTGCGCGGTGTTGCGCCTGGGGTCTGTGTGTAACCACCCGGACTCGGCTGGACGATGCCCTTACAGGGATCGGCTGGAACAGGCCACCGGCTGCTGTATGCGCTGTAAGGCGTGTAATTTCAGCAGAGTGAGAGCCCATGTAAGGGCAAACGCCGGCAGTTCTCACCCGAACAGATTTGTTTGGACGTGGGTAGAAATCGGGCCCGTGCGCGATTTGCGTGGGCCAATGCGCTTTGCGCGAAGGTTTTGGGTTGAGACGGTTGGTTTTTTGGCTGGCCGGGCAGGATCTTTTTAGAGGGCAGGAGAGAGATGGGTACCTTTGTTCCGAGTGGGAAAGATATTCCCCGCAAGTGGTATGTAGTGGATGCCAGCGGTCAAACGCTGGGGCGTCTGGCGACCAAGGCCGCCGATTTGCTGAGCGGCAAGCTGAACCCCCAGTATGTGCCGTACATCGACGTGGGCGACCACGTGATCGTCATCAACGCGGAGAAGGTCCGCCTCACCGGTTTGAAGTCGCAGAAAAAGCTCTATCGGCGCTACACTGGTTTCCCGGGCGGGTTGCGCGAAGAGTCGTTTGTACGGCTTTTGAACCGCAAGCCGGAGCAGATTCTGGAGCAGGCCATCAAGGGCATGCTGCCGAAGAGCAAAATGGGCCGCCAGATGGGCACCAAGCTCAAGGTATATCGCGGCGAAAAGCATCCGCACCAGGCGCAGATGCCGGTGGCGATGGAAGTCAAGTAAGGCAGCTATCAGCTTTCAGCTATCAGCTTTCAGTTCTTCCTGCTGATGTGGAAAGTTCAGGATGGCCCAGAGATTTGAATGGAAGCACGACAAAGCTGACGGCTGAAAGCTGACGGCTGAGAGCTAAGAGGAAAAGAATGGCAGATCTGGTTCAGTATTACGGGACGGGACGGCGCAAGTCGGCGATTGCCCGCGTGTTTCTGCGTCCCGGCACGGGCGAGTGGAAAGTCAACGGCAAGCCCTTTGAGACGTATTTTGTGACCGAGCAGCAGCGCGCGGCCGCCAAGCGGACGCTGGTGGTGGCTGAATTGGCCTCCAGCTTCGACGTGGTGACTACGGTGAAGAGCGGCGGAGTTGCGGCGCAGGCCGATGCCGTGAAGTTGGGCATTGCCCGCGCGCTGGTCCAATTCAACCCCGAACTGCGCAAGATTTTGAAGGCGGAAGGCCTTATGACCCGCGATGCGCGCCAGAAGGAGCGCAAGAAGTACGGTCAGAAGGGCGCTCGCAAGCGGTTCCAGTTCAGCAAGCGCTAGCGCTTGCAGGGAATGGGGTCTAGGGAATAGGGACTAAGATTCAGCCGACGCAACAAGTTTTAGTCCCTTAGTCCCGAGCCCCTCAGGCCCTGGTTTTTCAATCTCCCGCGAATGCGGGTTAAATTCGGGCGCAGGCATCGACCACCCGGATGCAATCCACGAAGGAGGCCAATGGCCACGATCACTATGAAGGAGCTGCTCGAAGC
>JBELAI010000330.1:0-4899 GCA_049508975.1 Occallatibacter sp.
CAGGAACAACTGCCCGCACCAACAGCACCCTCGCAACGGCCCATACCAACACCAGCTTGGCACCGGCCCGCACCAACAGCAGCCTGGCGCCGGCCCACAACAATGTGCGCCCGGCCAACGGAAGCGCTCTTAACCAACAACCGAAGCAGCCAGCCTACAACGCACAGAACAACAACAGCAAACCGAGCTATAGCGGAAAACAAAACACCCCCACACCCAAGCCCTCCCCCAAGGGGCACGAGCGGTAAGCTTCATCGAGCGGTAAGCAGAGCAGCACAGCGAAAGGCCGGAAATCAATCCGGCCCTTCGCTGTGATCAAAAATCAGGCCCTGTTCCGCGCTCCCGGCACGATTGGCTTGCTGTTTTACTGCCTAATTGTTGTCAGTTCCGCTCTTGATTCAGCAAAAACAGCAATTTCATGTCTTGCGACAGGGCTGGGAATCAGAGAGCGGCGGCCAATTCCGCGAGCTTGGCGACGGTGTTCATGTTGCGGCCTGTGCCGCATTTGGCGACGGGGATCTTGAGTTTGGATTCCCCAACGCCGTCGGCGTAGTAGACGTAGATCTCCCGCTCTCCCAATCCAAGCAGTTCATTCACTTTTCCTGAAACAGCGCCCAGACAATCGGCGGGCGGAGGGGTATCGAGAAAGATGGCCAGCACACCGTTGCGGGGCAGTTCGGGGAATGGATCTCTTGCCAGAACAGCCGCCATCTCCGCAGCCGTGCGCACCATGACGCCTACAGGTTTTCCGACATATGCGGTAGCGGCGGCCTCGAGGATTGCTTTCACCTTCGCCTCAGCCTTGCTGGATTTGAATACGACATTTCCGCTGGCGATGTAGGTCCTGACGGACTTGAAGCCGGCCGCCTCGCACATGGCTTTGAGCTCACTCATCGGGAGCTTCCCGGTTCCCACCACGTTGACCGCGCGCAACAGTGCGATGTATTGCGTCATGGTCTCTTTTTACACTGTAAAGGCCGGGTATGGAATTCGAAAAATGACTCATCCCATGGGCAATGGCAGGAAGAAGCCTGCCGACAAAACTAATTTCAGATATTTTCCCGAAGTTTGCAGTCTGATTCGCTGAAACGCGCACAATCAATTCATGACCTCCACAACGCTGCAAATCCCCCAATGCCCTCAGTCCAACCTGCGTCCCGCACAAAATACCCCACCCCTCCCCCCTTTTCCTCCCACGCTCCTGAAAACAAAAACGTTACGTCGAAAAAACCCAAAATGACCTGCCAAAACAAACAACTTACATCGTAGAGTCTGTCGGAATTTAAGGCCTTTGGACCAGGAATGCAGCAATCTTTGAGCCGTCGACTAAACCTTGGAGCGGAGTTTGACGATCCCGAGGCAAATGCCGGAGACGACTATAGTCGCGAAGACCCAAAGCAGCGGGGTCGACCACTTCTCCAGGGTCCCTGACCACATGCGGACGATATGACGCCCATAAACAACGGCGAGCCAGGCAACAAATGAATAGCGCAGGATGCGGGCCGCGGAGAAGGAAAGCAGAAACGCTTTGCGGGTAACGCCCAATGCGCCGGAGGCCAGCAAAAACGGGGAGAGCGGAATGGGTGGGGGCAAAATGGCTGGAAGGAAGACAGCCAGGATGGGATGTTTCTCAACCCAGCCAACGATGCGCTTCAGGATGCGGGCCGGAACCCACCGCTTGAGGGCTGCCTCGCCGCCTTGTTTTCCGATCCTCCAGGAGGTGTAGCCGCCGACGAGGCTACCGGTGATTGCGGCAGAGGCGAGCAGCCATGGATTTCCATCATGCGAGACCAGCCACAAAAGCAGCAAGTCGGTAGTGCCCGGAACAGGCAGGGGAATGATGGAGGAATCCAACACCGAGACGAGAAAAAGACCGAGCACGCCAAGATGCACGGCCCAGCGGGGCAGGAGTTGGTGGTGGTGCACGGGCGCGAGGGCGGTCACTGAGGGTTTGACGCAGAATTTCGGGCGCAAGCCGCCTTGGGATGTGTGGGCAGGTTCCCGGTAGCGGCGTGGGCAACGAAGCGGGGCAGCGATATAAGCTAAGGGCAGCAGATGAATTCCCTCCCCCAAAAGCCGCCGGCGCATGGCCCGGCGCGCGGTATGGAGGCTTTCGGCTTCCGCGACTTCCGGCGGTACCAGTTGGCCCGCGTATTGGTGATCCTGGGAGCCGAGGCGCAGTCGGTGGCCGTGGCCTGGCAGGTGTATTCCATGACCCACCGCGCCCTCGACCTGGGGTATACAGGGCTGGCGCTGTTCTTGCCGGGACTGGTATTTCTACTGCCTGCAGGCCACATTGCGGACCGCTTCGACCGGCGGCAGGTGATTCTGGTTTGCTACAGTCTGCAGGTTTTCTGCACCACAGCGCTGCTGTTTCTTACCAGGGCGGGGCTGCACAGTGTGTACCCGATCTATGCGGTTCTATTCTTTGTGGGAACGGCGCGGGCTTTCTCCGGTCCGGCCAGTTCGGCGTTGATTCCGCATCTAGTTCCTGAAGCGCATTTTGTCAATGCGGTCACCTGGGGCGGGGCCATCTGGCAGTTCTCGAACATCACGGGGCCGGCGCTGGGCGGTCTGCTGTTTACCCTGCCGTTGACGCACTTTTTACCCGACACTTCGCTGGAAGGAGCGGGAATCGTCTACGTGTTTACTCTGGGCACGCTGGCGTGGTTTCTGGTGCTGGTCTCCAGCCTGCATGTGCGGCCGGGGCGCATGGAACATAAGGCCACGTCTTTGCAAGTGGTGATGGCCGGATTCCAGTACATGTTGCGTTCGTCGCTTCTGTTGGGGGCGAGTTCGCTGGATCTATTTGTAGTGCTGCTGGGCGGGGCTACGGCACTCATGCCGATCTTTGCGCACGACATTCTGCACCAGGGACCGCGTGGACTAGGGTTGCTCAGGGCTGCGCCGGCGGCCGGAGCGCTGAGCATGTCCCTCATCATGGCGCGGTTCCCGTTCCGGCGACGTGCCGGGCTGCGGTTGTTTGTTTGCGTGGCGATTTTCGGCGCGGGGACGGTGGTCTTCGGGCTCTCTCACAGCCTGTGGCTGTCGCTGGCGGCGTTGGCGATAGCCGGCGCGGCAGACACGGTCAGCGTCATCATTCGCGGATCGCTGCTGCAGTTGGGCACACCGCCTGAAATGCGCGGGCGTGTGAGTGCCGTGAACTCGCTGTTCATTGGCGCTTCAAACGAACTGGGAGAGTTTGAGAGCGGACTCACCGCGCAGTGGTGGGGCGCGGTGCGGGCTACGGTAATTGGCGGCGTGGGCGCGCTGGCGATTGCCGGGGTTTGGGCTGCTCTGTTTCCCCGCTTGCGGAATGCCGACGAATTGACATCCGAGGCGTTGCGGCGTCCCCTTCCCGGAGACGCACCGCTGGCCAGTGCGCCGAGCCGATAGAATCCGAAACCATCAGCGTGCCGAAACACACCTGAACGCGCCTCAGCATCTTATCGAATGTAAGGAATGGAGACACGGTGAAGACCTGGCAGAAGGCTCTGATTCCAACCTTGATTGTGCTCGTGATCGGCGGTATCTACCTGTTTTCTGTGTTTAAACAGCGCCAGAATCCAGGAGTCATCCCCCAGAGCGACGCCAGCCAGACACTGAGCAAAGACGATCTGGCGGTGGTGCGCGCCTTTTTCCCGCAGCATTTTGAGGATTTGGAGCGCCTGGAAGGTACGCGCGTGTGGATGAAGAGCGGCTATACCATGCCTTACTTTCCCTATGAAAAGGGGAAAGTGGAGTTTGGCAAGCGAGTCGGTCTCCTGTTACCAGCGCAACCGCTGGACGTGAAGAAGATTGTGAAGTCCGCAGTGCCGGCGGGCGTGGACGACGCGCTGGAGCATGGCACGCGCCAGGTGTTCGCTGTGTTTGAACTGCCGGGTGGCTCCGGGCAATTTGCCACGCCGATCGGGGCGATCCAAGGCAGCCAGGAGGCTTACTTCACTGATCTTCTGTTTTTCTATGACGACCCGCACACTATCTATGACCACTGGCCGAAAGATGTTTGGACGACGGTCGATGCACATCAGGTGAAGCCGGGCATGAGCGAGTTGGAGACGCGGATGGCCATCGGCATGAAAATGCATCCGGACGGCGAAAAGGAAGGCGATCGCACGGTGACCTACGATCAAGACGGGAAGCACTGGACTATCACCTATCAAAAGAACCGGGCGACCGTGATCAAGAACGGGTAGCCGGGCGAGGATTAATGGGCTGGAATCAAGGTGCACAAAAGGAATCGGGTGGCTGCCCAGCGAGGAAGGCGACCACCCGACAATCGAACCTTGAAGACCAGTTCAGTAACTAATTCAGGAGTGACTCAAGAGTATCCTCAGGCCAGAGGCGCGTCTTGAGTCATTGGGGTGAGCCTGGGCTCCATCAATGGGTGGAGAGTGGCCTAAGTCTTTGTGCGGTACTCTGGATGCATTGACCTGCAGCCTTTGCACGTCTCACGAAACGGACAGGTGTGCCTAGTGTTCAGGACAGACTCTGTTCAACGCACGCACCACCCGCATTTGTGGCCCAAAATCACGCCAATTCGAACGTTGTGACAGGCGAGGCCGGGGGACGGCTGGGAAAACTGGTTCCGTTCTCTGCAAGATTCCAATGCGTTGTAATTGCCGCATCGATGCTATTTGGTCTTGCGCCGATGGCGATGGCGATTGAACCCTCGACGCCGCTGGCCAACTACGGACGCCAGGCGTGGGGCATGGAGAACGGGTTACCGCAGAATACCGTTCAGGCCTTGGTCCAGACGAAAGACGGATTTATCTGGTTGGGAACCGAGGTGGGTCTGGTTCGGTTCGATGGCAACAGTTTCCAGGTGTTCGATAAGAACACGACGCCGGCGTTGCCGGGAAACGATGTGCGGTGTCTGCTGGCGGCGAGCGACGGGGC
>JBELAI010000331.1:0-4885 GCA_049508975.1 Occallatibacter sp.
CACTATGGGTTAACCGGAATGCGCGAGCGCGCAGTGGCGATTGGCGGAACACTTGAAGTGAACAGTGAGCCGGGCGGCGGGACGACTGTAAGATTGCGGGCTACGGCGCGAAGAGATGCACAAAGCATTTGAGTCTTTTAGCAATGAGAAGGGCAAGCGGAGGAGCAACCGTGACAAAGGAATCGATTCGCGTGATGGTCGTTGAAGATCATCATGTGGTGCGGCAGGGCCTGGTGGCGCTGCTCAACGTAGTGGAAGGCCTGGAAGTGGTGGCCGAGGCCGCGGACGGGGTAGATGCGATCACGCAATTCCGCAAGCACCAACCCGATGTCACCCTGATGGATCTGCGACTCCCGCGCATGGGCGGTGTTGATGTGATCCAACGGCTGCGGATGGAAACTCCTGGAGCACGCTTCATTGTTTTGACCACCTACGACGGCGACGAGGATATCTATCGGGCGCTGCAAGCGGGCGCGCGCGCATACCTTCTGAAGGGCATGACAAGCGAAGAATTGATCACGACCATCCGCGCAGTTCATGCGGGCAAGTCGCACATTCCCTCGGTTATTGCCGAGAAACTTGCCGAGCGCATGGGTACGGAAGAGCTGACTCCGCGTGAATTCGACGTGCTGGAACAGATCGTAATGGGCAAGAGCAATAAGGAAATCGCCACGGAACTGGAGATCTCTGAAGCCACCGTGAAGACGCACATCAATAGCCTGCTGGGAAAGCTGGGCGTGACCGACCGGACGCAGGCGGCTACGGCTGCAATCCAGCGCGGCATTGTTCCGCTCGAATCTTTGAGGAAACCAAAATCATGAAACGGGCAATTCTACTCGTATTCATTCTGCTTTTATCGTGCTCGTTTGCTACGGCGCAGAAGAATGCGTGGCGTCAGGCAACGGACGCTGAGTTGGCATCGCTGCTACCGGCGCGCGCGCCTGTTGAGAAAGAACACATCGAAACGGAGTTGCGCACTGCATCGGGAATTGTGAATAGCCGCGGACACTTCATTGCCGGCGTAGTGTTGCTCACGGCCGGCTATTCCGCGGACGGGAAATACTCGCACTACCTGCTCGTACAGGCCCCAATTCGCATTGGCGGAGTCGCACTGAAGCCCGGAGAATATGTGTTTGGATGGAACCGCGCCATGGCGACAGATACCCTCAGCGTTCATTTTCATGAAGCGGCAACGGGAGCGCTGGTGGGGACTTGCGATGCACATCGTATTGCCGGATCGAGCCGTGTGGAGAGCCTTCACATCTGGCCACCGGGGGACAAGGCACTCATTCAGATCGGCCGTTTTGGTATCCCTTACGAACTGAGCGACGAATAGCGGGCGATGCCGGCGCAACGACAGAGGCCCGAATCGCGCGGGCCTTTGTCGTTGTATCGATTTGCGGGACGGAGTTATTTTTCAGCCGTGAGCAGGGGCTTTTTTGCGCCGAGCGGGGCCGGGTTGACTTGTGTGTTCAGGAAGTTGGTCAGGTCTTCGACGTCCTGCTGGTTGCCGGCCATGGGTGGCATGAACCGCCGATAGGGCGAGTCGGCTTTGTATTCGTGGAGCATGGCGACGAAGTTGCCGATGTTGGCGTAGTCGCGACCGGCAAGCAATTGCGCCAGCGGACGGTAGCCGTTCAGTGTGTGACAGGAGCCGCATTCACCGCGGAAGATGGCTTCGCCGCGCGAGTAGCTGGTGGACGCACTACGATCCCCGTTCCATGTCCACGCGGAGTGAGCGAGATAACCTTGCTGATTGATGCGGGCGACATAGGGGACGCGGACTCCGTTCGAATACATCCAGCGGCCAATGACGTAGGGCTTGCGTAGCATTTCGCGGGAATACTCGCCCGCGCCGGTGGCCATTAACGCCAACAACAGAACGGCCAGCGCATGGGAGAGATTGAATTCCACAGGATTGCGATAGGCCAGGTAGTAAGTGACCCAGATGATAGTGGCTGAAGTCACAATGATGATCAGGGCCATGCGCGTGACGACAGAGAACGTGCCGGCGCCAATGGTGTCGATGCCCAGGCTGAGCAAAGCCTGCTGGGAGGCGGGAACCATCATGTAGTACCAGATCATGAGGAACGGCATGGCGACGAAAGAAGGCACCAGCCACTTGACACTCCACTTGACGAGGGAAGCTTTCAAGGCTGGCTGCTTGTCGCCGTCGATGCGGCTGGCGGTGATGAGCGCCCAGATTCCCGCAAGAGAGATGCATACGCAGGTGCGCAGCAGAAGGCTCGGCCAATACGTGGGATTGAAGAAGGCATTCCAGAATTTGCTGGCTTCATGACCGGTGCCAGCGACGGCGAGCCATGTGTCGCCGGGCGTGAGCATGAACGTAAGAATGCCGTTGATGATGATCAGCGTGGCGGCCGATGCGCCCGCGTAGACCCAACCCACGGTGAGGTGAAGCTTTTCATCGACCCGGTTCCATGTGTAGTAGTAGACGCCGGCGGTGGTCAGCTCAACGAGGAAGAACACCCACTCCATTGCCCAGCCGAAGACGAAGTTGTGGATGAGCGTGCTGGTAGCTTCAGGATGGGTAAGGCCAATGGCAAACCAGATGCCCACGCCTGAAACGGTCCCGAAGACGCCGGTAAGGATCAAAAAGAACTTGGAGTGGCTGACGAGCTGAGCGAGCCAGGCTGCGCGCATTGCCGGATCGGTCATCCGCTGTGCCTTGCGCTCGGCGAGTGGGAGATAGAATCCACCGCCCACAGCGAATTGCGAAATCATGACGTGGAAAATCGCGATCAGGCCGATAACCCAGCCGGAGCCCAGAATTGGAATGTCCCAGAACGGATAATTCATGGTTGCGTATCTCCTAGCTCTCAGCTCTCAGCTCCCAGCTTTCAGCTTCTGCATCTTGCCCTTGCTGTTGGTGTGAGCAGAACAAAGCTGAAAGCTGACGGCTGAAAGCTAAAAGCTTCCTTACCGAATCGTCCAGTACCCAATAGCCGTGGTAGCCAGCAGCGCAAAAACTGCGATCAGGCCGAAGTAATGAGCCGCACGAGCCCGCTGACCGGATGGCGTCTTGATGTCATAAAACGGAATGAGAATCCATAGCCCGATGCCGAGCGTGAATAGCAGCAGGCCTGCGATTTCTCCGGATTCCCCGGGCAAAACATTGCCGAGCAGTTTCAACATTTCGAAGGGGCTCATGAAGTACCACTCGGGATGAATGCCGGCTGGGGCGGGAACAAGCGAGTCCGCCTGCCTTCCAAGAGCCCAGGGAAAGACCGATGCCAACAGTGCAAGGACGTTCAGCGAGATGAGCCACATGGCGAGATCCTTGCGGATGAAGTTAGGCATGAAGGGAATGCTTTTGCGCTCGGCGGCGGGCTTGGCTTCTTCGCTTGGCGGCGCGGCGTTTCCATAGCGCTGCACGAGCCAAAGGTGAAAGCCGAGCAGCGGCAGGAACAAGGCGGGCAGCACAACGACGTGAAGAGCGAAGAATCGCTGCACAGTAAACTCGCCGACTTCGGGGCCTCCGCGCAGCATGTTTGCGATCGCCGGACCGATAACGGGAATTGCCGCTGGAATCTCGAGGCCGACTTTGGTTGCGAAGTAGCTCAGCTCATCCATTGGCAGCAGGTATCCGGAAAAGCCGAAGACCGAGGCGATGCCCAGCAAGACCATGCCACTCAGCCATCCGAACTCGCGCGGCTTGCGATAGGCCTTCATGAAGTACACCGAAAACATGTGCACCAGGATGGCGAAGATGAACAGGTTGGCGGTCCAGGCGTGTGCCGAACGAATGAGCCACCCAAAGTGCATGACGAACGTGATCTGGCGAACCGACTCGTAAGCTTCCGCACCGGGCCGGTAGTAGACCAGCAACAGTACGCCGGTGAAGCACTGCACGAGGAATAGGAAAAGCGAAATGCCACCCCAGTAGTACCAGAAAGACTGCGCGTGGACTGGGACCGTCTTGTGTCGCGCAAAGGCGGCCAACTCAGAGAGGCCAAGCCGTTCATCCATCCAGTCGTAAACCGAGGTTGTCAGCGATTTTGTGGTCATGCGTGAATCCTTCGAAAGTGAACAGCGGGCAGTGAACAGTGAACAGAGGTCAGGCGCGCGAGACTTCCACGCCGGCTTCGTTGACGGCGACTTTGAAAAGCTTGAGCGGCTTGGGCGGAGGGCCGCTGACGTTGGCGCCTGTGTAGGCGTTGTAGACGCCGCCATGGCAGGCGCAGTGAATGCGGTCAGCCTGGGGTTCGTATTGCACTGTGCAGCCGAGGTGTGTGCAGACGGCGCTGAGAGCGATCCAGCGGCCGTCGGCGTGGTGAATCAGCATGGCCGGCGACGTGCCGAATTTGAACATGAGTACGGAACCGAGAGGCAGCTTCTGCGCGTCCTTGAGCGTGACCTCTGTAACGGCAGTCGCGGAAAGAGCCATCTCCGCAGGGGAGGCCAGGTAACGGTAGATCGGATAGCCAAGAGCCGCCGTATACAAGATGCCCGCCGCACCTGCCGCTGTTAGAAAGAAGCGGCGCGTGCGCAGTTCGCCGGCATCTTCATTTGGAGATGCGAGTCGCGGATCTTCGATTAAGACAACATGGTCGCTCATAGAGTAGCTGCGCCCTCCATAACTTTCCTGGCGCGCGCCACAACGGACACGAGCCATCCAATAACGCCCAGGCCGGCAACAAAGAGGACGAGGAACAATCCCACGACACTCCAGTTCGTCACCACGACGCGATCCCACACGTCATAACCTTTGCTCAGCAAGGTCAGATCGCGCACCCCGTCGCGGTAAACCGTAAATGTGATTTCGACCAGCACACCAACCAGCGCACCGGCCCAGCCAAGCCAGCTTGCGGAGATTTTTCCGAAACCTGCAATCGCGGCAACCAAAACTGCAACCACAACAAGC
>JBELAI010000332.1:0-4854 GCA_049508975.1 Occallatibacter sp.
CGCTTTCTTCCACGCGCAGCATGGGATGCGGACGGTAGGCACGCGGCTTCGCTGCCTCAAAGTCGAAGATTGCGGTGCCCTGTTGCGCGTCTTTCGTAATGTCGACGAGCACCGGGCCGGGGCGGCCTGACTTGGCGATCTGGAAAGCCTGGCGCAGCGCGAGGGCGAGATCTTCAGTGCGGCTGACGAGGAAGTTGTGCTTGGTCACGGGCAGCGTGATGCCCGTGATGTCGACTTCCTGAAACGCGTCGGTGCCGAGCACTTTGCTGGAGACGTTGCCGGTGATGCAGACGATGGGAATGGAATCGAGCATGGCGGTGGCAATGCCCGTCACCAAGTTGGTGGCGCCAGGGCCGCTGGTGGCAATACACACGCCCACCTTGCCGGAAGCGCGCGCGTAGCCGTCGGCCATGTGCGCGGCGCCCTGCTCGTGGCGCACTAATACATGATGGATGGGGAACTTGCGCAGCGCGTCGTAAGCGGGCAGAATGGCGCCGCCGGGATAGCCGAAGACGTCGGTGACGCCCTCGCCCACCAGCGTGGCCCAGACAATCTCCGCGCCGGTGAGGCGGGTGGGTGCGGCGAGATGGGCATTCGATGCTTGCGTGGCTGCGTTGGTGTCCATGATAGGCTCCTTGGTTGAAGATCGGTCAGTTTTTAGGCTTTAGCCAATTGGCTTGATCGTGCTCAGCCTCGAATGCGTCGAGCTCCGCCTGATGGCGCAAGGTTAGACCAATATCGTCGAGGCCCTCAAGAAGGCAAAACTTGCGGAACGGGTCGATCTCGAAGGTTGCCGAGAATCCCCGGCCATCGGTAACCGTCTGCGCTTCGAGCGAGACTGTTAGCTGATAGTTGGGAGAATTCTTCGCGTTATTGAGCAATTCGGCGACACTTTCTTCGCTGAGACGGACGAGAACGATGCCGTTTTTTCCGGCGTTGGAGAAGAAGATGTCGGCGAAGGTGGGGGCGACAACTACACGGAAGCCGAAGTCCGAGAGCGCCCATGCGGCATGCTCACGGCTCGATCCGCAAGCGAAGTTCTTGCCGGCGATCAGTATGCGCGCGCCCTTGTAGCGAAGGTCGTTGAGCACAAATTCTGCGACTGGTTCGCCGGTCGGCGTCTGCCGCCAGTCGAAGAAGAGAAAGTCGCCGTAGCCGGTGCGCTCGATGCGCTTCAGGAACTGCTTGGGTATGATCTGGTCGGTATCGACATTGGTGCGATCGAGAGGCGCGGCGACGGATGTAAGTGTGCGAAAGGGTTCCATTATGCTTTTACCTCCAGCGCGGCAAACTCGTTGATCTTCCAGTTGCGAATGTCCACGAAGTGGCCTGCTATAGCTGCGGCCGCTGCCATCTCCGGCGAGACCAGGTGAGTGCGTCCGCCTCGTCCCTGGCGGCCTTCAAAGTTACGGTTGCTGGTGGAGGCGCAGCGCTCGCCCGGCGAAAGTATATCGGGGTTCATGGCCAAGCACATCGAGCATCCAGGCTCGCGCCAGTCAAAGCCGGCCTCGATAAAGATGCGGTCCAGGCCTTCCTTCTCGGCAGCTGCCTTGACGGCCTGCGAACCCGGAACGACCATCGCTCCTACGTGTGGTGACACCTTGTAGCCGGCGGCGATCCGAGCCGCGGCGCGCAGATCTTCGAGGCGCCCGTTGGTGCAGGAGCCAATGAAGACGCGGTCGATCGCGACCTCTTCCATCGGCGTGCCGGCCTTCAGGTCCATGTATTCGAGGGCGCGCAGCAGATTGATGCGTTCCAATTCATTGGCGGTCGCGGCGGGATTGGGCACCGCGGAAGTGATGGGCGCAACCATGCCGGGACTGGTGCCCCAACTTACATACGGCACAAGTTCCGAGGCATCGATGATAAGCTCGCGGTCGAAGCTCGCGCCGGGATCGCTGGGCAATTTGCTCCATTCGGCGACGGCTTCGTCCCACGCGGTGCCTTGCGGGCTATGGCGGCGGCCCTTGAGGTAGGCATAGGTTGTTTCATCGGGAGCGATCATGCCCGCGCGCGCGCCAGCCTCGATGCTCATGTTACAAACCGTCATGCGGCCTTCCATCGAGAGCGAACGAATCGCCGAACCGGCGTACTCGATCACATAGCCGGTGGCACCGTCAGTGCCTATCTTGCCAATAATCGCAAGGATAATATCTTTCGCGGTAACCCCCGTCGGCAGCCTGCCCTCGACAGAGATGCGGAAATTCTTGGGCTTGGACTGCGGCAAGGTCTGCGTGGCCAGCACGTGCTCCACTTCGCTGGTGCCGATGCCGAAGGCCAATGCTCCAAACGCTCCGTGCGTCGCTGTGTGCGAGTCGCCGCAGACGATGGTCATCCCCGGCTTGGTCAGTCCCAGTTCAGGGCCGATGATGTGGACGACGCCTTGATCGGGCGAATCGACGCCATAGAGATCGATGCCGAATTCGGCGCAGTTCTTGTTCAGCGTGGAAATCTGCTTTGCCGCAATCTCATCGACAATGTTAAGGCGGCCTTCGATGGTAGTGGGTACGTTGTGGTCCACGGTGGCGATACATCGATCCGGGCGGCGCGCCTTGCGGCCGGCCAGACGCAGTCCCTCGAAGGCCTGCGGCGAGGTGACCTCGTGCAGCAATTGCAGGTCGATGTAGAGTAGTGTAGGCTCACCTTGCGGCGCGACCACCACATGATTCTCCCAGACCTTTTCAAATAACGTCTTCGGTTCGGAACTCATCGGATTCCCCATGTTCAATAGTTGGGGTGCTTGAATATCCTACCCTGCCCGCGAAACCAAGGTCGCAGCCAGGGTGGGGCACCCGGTTGGCTTTTGAAACCTACGCGTGAACGAGCAGTTCCTTCACCGTCTCCCGCACCTTCGCACCTATCTCGCGGGTTCCGAGCACGGTCAACCCTTCGGGATTGGTGCGCGCCAAGTCTTGTGTGCGGAAGCCTTGTTCCAGCACCTTGCGAACAGCCTTGACGATCGCGTCGGCCTCCGCATCGAGCCCGAAGGAGTGGCGCAGAAGCATGGCGCCGGTCAAGATAGTGGCTAGCGGATTGGCAATGTTCTTGCCCGCATGTTTGGGCGCGGAGCCGTGGGCCGGCTCAAACAAATTGATCTTGCCGCCGACGGTCCCGGAGGGCAGCATGCCCAACGAACCGGTGATCACCGAAGCCTCGTCGGTGAGAATGTCGCCGAAGGTATTCTCTGTAACTACCACGTCGAAGTCGCGCGGCCGCTTCATCAGGTGCATCGACATGGCGTCTACGAACTGGTGCTCCAACGTCACATCGGGAAACTCCTTGGCCACCTCTATCACCGTGTCGCGCCATAGCTGCGAAACTTCGAGCACATTGGCCTTGTCGACGCTGGTGACCAGCTTGCGGCGCTTCTGGGCTAACTGGAAGGCGACGCGGGCCACGCGGACCACTTCATCGCGCTTGTAAATCATGGTGTTGAAAGCTACGCCCTTTTCCTTGTCCCAGCCGCGCGGCTGGCCGTAGTAGAGGCCGCCGAGCAACTCGCGGACGAACATAATATCGGTGCCGTCGATGATCTCAGGACGCAACGGGCTGTTGACAGTCAACTCCTTGAAGGCAAAGACGGGGCGCAGGTTCGCGAAGCCGCCCAGCTCCGCGCGCAGTGCGAGCAGACCGGCCTCGGGCCGCTGGCTTGCAGGAAGAGAATTGAATTTGTCGTCGCCCACCGCGCCTAAAAAGACGGCCTCGGAGTCAAGCGCAGCGGCAACGGTGTCAGCGGGTAGAGGCGTTCCATCCTGCTCGATGGCCACACCGCCGATGCGCTTGTAATTCAACTCCAGCGTGTGACCGCCGGCAACCGCAACATCTTGCAATACTCCGATGGCTTGTTCGGTGATTTCGGGACCGATGCCGTCCCCGGGGGTAACCAGGACTTTCAACTTCATTCTTGCTCTCCTTGTCTTTCGGGTATAGGTTTCTTCTTGCCACCGGATTTCCGGCAGGATTGGTCGGGAACCGGCTCAGTCCAGTTCAGAGACCGGCTCGCGGCGTTTTTCGCGGATATGATCGGGCACCACGCCGATCAAATCCTGGTCGTAGATGTTCTTCTTGCGGTCGGCGAGAGCTACAAAGCGATAGTAAGTCTGCTGTAACTCCTCACGGGTAAGCGTGAAGCCGAGCTGCTCCAATCTGTTTCTCAGCGCGGCGCGGCCGGAGTGCTTGCCCAGCACCAGATGGGTCTTGGCGACGCCAACCAGCGCGGGAGTCATGATCTCATAACAGAGCGGGTTGGCCAGCATTCCATGCTGATGTATGCCGGACTCGTGCGCAAAAGCGTTGTCGCCCACGATGGCCTTGTTGGGCGAGGGGCGGAAGGTGATGATCTGACCCAGCACCTGGCTGGTTGGGTAAAGATTTTCCAGCTTGATGCCAGTGGAAACTCCGTAGCGGTCGCCGCGCACATAAAGTGCGGCGGCAATCTCCTCAAGCGAGGCGTTGCCGGCCCGCTCGCCAATGCCGTTGATGGTGCATTCGACCTGACGCGCGCCGTTCTGGATGGCGGCCAGCGAGTTGGCCACGGCCAGTCCGAGATCGTCGTGGCAGTGCGAAGAGAGAACGATGCCCTGCTCGTCGATGGCCGGGATGCGCTTGCGCACCTCGGCGAAGAGGTAGCCGTACTCCTCTGGGGTCGAGTAGCCCACGGTGTCGGGCATATTGATCGTTGTGGCTCCGGCCTCGATGGCCACGCGCACCATCTCGACCAGAAAATCGCGGTCGGAGCGAGTAGCGTCTTCGGGCGAGAACTCGACGTCACCGACGTGGGTGCGCGCCAGGCGGATGGATTCGCCGGTCAGATAGAGTGCCTCCTGGCGGCCGATCTTGAGCTTGTATTCGAGG
>JBELAI010000333.1:0-4827 GCA_049508975.1 Occallatibacter sp.
TGCGCGACGCAATCGAATCTCTCCTTGCCGGCGAGGGCGAACTTGGCCGCGAGATTCTGCGCGATTTCATCAACGCCACGCTGGGCTTTCCCGCGCTGGCCGAGAAAACCGGCATCCATGTAAAGAGCCTGCATCAAATGTTCGGCCCCAAAGGCAATCCCACCGCCGCAAACCTGTTCAACATAATCAAGTGCCTGCAGGAGCATGAAGGGGTGCGGTTGCAGGTGGTTGCCTGAGCATTCTGCTTTTCAACTCTCGCAAAAGCTCGACAGATGGTGTACCTGGCGACGACTGCGGCAAGTTACTTCTTCAGCGGCTTCCTTCCAAAATAAAACAGGGAAAACGCCAGCGCCGCGAATGCCGCTACTGACACATAGTTGTTATCCAAAAACGTGTGCGGAAAATTCAGAATGTCGCCTTTGCCGACGGTTGTCTCATAGCCCTTCAACGCCACGCCAAGCAGGCCGACGATGCCGCCCGCGGCAATCAGGCCCGACGCAAACAGAGATCCTGGCGATATTTCGCTTCCCGTATCCGCCTCGTCGCCGCCCGCTTTTTTTACCGCTGCGTCGACGAACCAGCGCACCATTCCGCCGCAAAAGATTGCCAGCGTGGTGCCGATGGAGAGATAAGCGCCAACCGCGAACGAAAGCGAGCGCACACCCAGCAACTCAACGCCGATCACCAGGAAGACGCCGAGCAGGACCAGTCCCCAGGCCAGCTTGCGGGTCAGGATGCCGTTGATGACCGTGGCCATCAGCCGTGCTTGCGGAGCTGCGGCCTTTTCGCTCCCGATCCCCTGTATCCACTGCACCTCGATGCGCCCGGTCGCGGGAGAGTAAAGATACTTTCCGTCGGCCAGTTCAGATGAACCGAGCGCGTTGAGAACGATGTACTCTGACTTCTGGTGCATGGTAGTGGTCTTGTCCGCGCCGATCACGCGGATCTGGTCAGGAAGATGTTTCACGTCGTTCTGGACCGCGACGCCGGAGTGCTCGGCGCTCAGATCCCAGGGTTGCGAGGCCGAGTGAAATTCCTGCAACCCGGTATTCATCAAGTTCAATGTGAAGCCGATGGCCACGGTGGAGACCACCACGCCGATCATCAGCGCGATCTGCTGCAGCCGCGGCGTCGAACCCACAATGTAGCCGGTCTTCAAATCCTGCGAAGTGTCGCCGGCGTTGGCTGCGGCAATGGCCACGATGCCGCCGATGGTGATGGCCAGCGCGCCGTACGCAGGTTTGGTCCAGCCTTCCACCAGGAAGATGGCGCAGGTGGCCATCAGCGTGGCGATCGCCATCCCCGACATCGGGTTGGCAGAGCTGCCGATCAGCCCCACGATCCGCGAGCTGACCGTGACAAACAGAAAGCCGAAAACCACAACCAGCAGCGATGCGGCCAGGTTTGCCGCCCAGCCCACGAATGCTCCCGGCACCGGCTTGAATTGCAGAAAGAAAAATGTGAAGGCGACGATTGCCATCGAGCCCAGCACCACCGTGCGCATGGATAAGTCATCCTCGGTGCGCAGTATCTTGGCTTTGGCAGAGGCGCTGGGACGAAGATTTTTGAAGCCCGCGGTCAGCGCGCTGACAATCGTCGGCAGCGTGCGCAGCAGCGTAATCAGCCCTGAGGCTGCGACCGCCCCTGCGCCCATGGGGCGGATGTAAGTGGACCATAACTGGCTGGGCCCCATCTGCTCGATCGGGAGCGTGCCTGGGTAGACCGGGTGGCCGAGTTCCTTGCCGAAAAAATAAATCAGCGGCATCAGCACCAGCCATGAAAAGACGCCGCCGGCAAAAATGATCCCGGCGATGCGAGGGCCGATGATGTAGCCCACGCCCAGATATTCCGGAGTCGCCTCAGCCTTGATAGACGCGCCTTTGAGGACGTGCTGGGGGCCGAAGTCGGGCTGGAACTCGGGCGTCCCGGGCCAGGCTTTGAACAGATTCTCATTCTGGAAAAGAGTGTAGAGGCTGCCCAGGCCGAGGCCGAGAAAGACGCGGCTGGCAAAGGACCCTCCGCGTTCACCGGCAATCAACACCTCGGCGCAGGCCGTGCCTTCGGGATACTTCAGATTCTCGTGTTCCTGCACAATCAGCTGGCGTCGCAGCGGAATCATGAAAAGTACGCCCAGCCAGCCGCCGATCAGCGCCAGGCAGAAGATGCGCGAATATTCGAGATCGAATCCCAGGAAGACCAGCGCGGGCAGCGTGAAAATAACTCCGGAGGCGATGGACTGGCCCGCATTGCCGGTGGTCTGAACAATGTTGTTCTCAAGGATGGAGGCGCGGCCGAAGGCGCGCAAAATGCTGATGGAAAGTACCGCGATCGGAATTGAGGCGGCCACCGTGAGGCCGGCGCGCAAGCCTACGTAAACCGTCACTGCGCCAAACACGAGACCGAAAAAACTGCCGAGTAGAATGGCGCGAAGCGTGAACTCGGGCCGGGTCTCGCCGGGCGGTACAAACGGCTGAAATTCTTGCACGGGCAGCCTCCAGTTGCGCGTCGATAGTTTCTGGCAATCCTTGCCGAGTTTACCAGCGTTGGCCCCTCAAGTGACAGTGCGCGCGTCTCCGTGCCACGGTGTTCCGCCTGGCGGCCTGACTTGGCGAACCAAGCCCAGTGCGCGTAGCGTATTGTGCATTACTCAATTCCAAGTGAACGGAGAACGGAATGGTCAACCCGGGCCTGGCCCCAACGCCTCTCAAGCGGCTGCTCTCGCTCGACATCCTGCGCGGCATCACCATCGCCTTCATGATCATGGTGAACAACAACGGCGGGCCAGGCGCATGGGCGCAGATGAATCATGCCGCATGGAACGGCCTCACGGCCACCGACCTTGTATTTCCCACATTCCTGTTTGTGGTGGGCGTCTCCATCGTATTTGCAACCGAGGCGCGGCTGGCCCGCGGCGATTCGCGCGCGCAACTGGCCTGGCACACGCTGCGCCGCGCAGCCATCCTGTTTCTCTTCGGAGTTGTCGTCAACAACTTCCCCTATTTTCATCTCGACCACTTGCGCATCTATGGCGTCCTGCAGCGCATCGCCATCTGCTATCTGATTGTTGGCCTGTTCTACCTCTGGGACCGCCGCGTGTACCCCAAGGTCGCCATGCTCGCAGCGGTACTGATCGGCTACTGGATCCTGGTGCGCTGGGTTCCGGTGCCTGGCACGGGCATGCCGGGCCGCGACATTCCCTTTCTCGACGGGAACGTGAACATTGTGAACTGGGTCGACCGGCACCTGATGCCCGGTCACCTTTATGAAGACTGGACGACGCATAACCTGCGCGATCCCGAAGGCCTGCTCAGCGATATTCCCGCACTGGGCACAGCGCTCCTCGGCCTGCTCACCGGCCTTTGGCTGCGCGGCAAAAAGGCGATCAAGACCAAAACGCTGGGCCTCGCCGCGGGCGCTGCCGCTTGCCTGGCCCTGGGCTACCTGTGGTCATTATGGTTTCCGCTCAACAAGAAAATGTGGACCAGTTCCTATGTTCTGGTCGCTGCCGGATGGTCTTTACTTCTCTTCGCGCTCATCTTTTGGGCCGTGGATCAGCGCGGCTGGGGCAGAAAAGGCTGGAGTAAAGGACTGGCGTGGCCATGGCTCGTCTTCGGATCCAATGCAATCGTGGCCTACATGGTCAGCGAACTGTTGCCCGGCGCGCTGAACCTTATTCACTTCAAGTGGAATGGCCAACCCATAAGCCTGTTGTGGTACGTTCCAGACCACATCGCCGCGCATTTCTCCGATCCAGGCTGGGCCGCGTTCACGTTTTCAGTCTCGTACGCCGTAATCTGTTTCATCCCGGTCTGGATCCTTTACCGCAACAAGATCTTCCTGAAGGTGTAATGCGCGGGGAACTGTAGCCCGTCGCAGTGAAGTCAAAGTGACTGGAGGCTTTGGGGGGTGAGGTGATGTGCCAAAGAAACGCAACCTGGGCAGTTTTTGCTTTCCTCACCTGCATTGCGGCAGGGCAGAGTATCCGGCAACGAGGAGAGCTTCCGGAAGAACTGAAGCCGTCGCTCGGAGCGCGATTGGCTATGTACTCCCAAGCCCAGCGGGACGGCAAGTGGGACGTTGTCGCATCCATGCTCGGTCGATATCGAAGAGGGGGGACAGGCGACCACCTCATAACCCCCGGCCAGCGGAAATGCATGGTAGAGCAGATGCAGATGATGCCAATGACAGCGTTCACATACAAAAGTTTCGAATTCAGCACCGAAATACTCAACATGCCCGCTGGAAAACGATGGTGGTACATTGGTGGCGCTGCGACACTTAAAATCAATGGTCAAGAAAAGAACAGCAACTTTAGATTCGTGGCGTACCGCGATCAAGGCCAGTGGTATTTCTCGCCGCCCAATATCGACGAATATTGGGAAAAAACTCACCTTACTGACGCCGATATGGCCGCAGATTACGCGAGTGAGATTGTTATCCACGATAACCCCACATGCCCGCTTGAAATCTCTGACCTTCACGCACTCCTCGACAAGCAGTATCCATCCCTGCGCAACCTGACTTTCAAAATCACGAACCGGTCCAAAAAGAAAGTAAGGGCGTACACCTTGCGTCTATACGCCAACGGGGGGACACAATTTATGGCACGCCGGCCGATCTCGAGCCTGGAGCCTCCCGTGCGGACAAGATGGACTCATCGAGATATGTCTACTTCTGCGACGGCGTGACCAAAGACAACCTGATTGTGGATGAGGTCGATTTCGCGAATGGCTCTGAATGGCACCTGTCAACTCAAGGGAGTTCTGCGAAAGGCCGGTAGCGCCGGGCTAGAGACGTGTCTGGTCGTTCAGCTTCCGCGATGCGGGC
>JBELAI010000334.1:0-4788 GCA_049508975.1 Occallatibacter sp.
GTTCGGAATTCGCACGCGGTCATCATGCGCAGGGCTATTGGGTGGAGGCGGACTATCGCACCAAGGCCATTGGAGGCCTCGACAGCGTAATTGGACGCATCGAACCTGTCTTCCGGATTCAGCAGACCTTCCGTAGAGACACTATTGTCAGCGATGGTTTGCCATTAGCGAACACACAGCGGGCTGACTTTGGTTTCGACTACAACCTGCCGCATAACACCAGAATCCTGACCAGCTACTCAAGGCAGTTTTCTTCAGCGGGCAATGCAAATATCTGGGAGACGGGAATCGTCTATCGTTTCTTGTTCCCGGCATGGAAGGGTAAACAGCAATGAACACAAAGCATTTCATAATGATGGCTCTCGTAGTGGCTATGGTTTCCGCAATTGCGGTTACCGCGCAGCAGAGCGGTGGGCCACAAGCCAAGCCATACAAAGATCCGGTTCGGAAGCAGGCTGCTGCGAAGCAGGATGATGGTGAGCGAGTGTTCCAACAACACTGCTCTCGCTGTCACACGGCGCCGGATGGCTTCTCGCCGCGCATATCCGGCACTGTCGTGCGCCATATGCGGGTGCGAGCTTCGCTCAGCCAACACGAAGAGCAAGAATTGCTGCATTTCTTTAATCCGTAACAGATTCGGATCGACGCAATTCTAGACTCAGTAAATGGGGTGAGAATCGGGCTCGTACGGTCGACCGAACTTGTTCAGGTGTTGCTGACGATCGGTTGGGTTGGTGGTGATTCCGCCGAGATCAACCGATTCTCCGGCAATATGAACACGACGCGAGAGCCGGTCCAGCGAACTTTGTTTCTCGCCCTCTACCCATACATGCAATTCGTATTCGCCGGCCGGAACATCCTTGAGGTGGAATTCGCCTTCCGGGCCGGCGATTCCATAGTAGGGAGTCGAGAGTGCGATAACTACCGCACTCATCTCGGAATGAATATTGCAAAAGATGTAGGAGACACCTTCGCGGGAGAACACTACGCTTCGTGTCGAACCGGCTTCATACAGCCCGAGGTCGAAGCGCCGGCCATCGAAGAGGGAAAAGACATTGTGAAAAAACGGATCGGCGTTTGGAAATGCAACGCTGCTTCCGACAGGCACAACGAGCAGATGTGGAATGAACATTTTGTTCTTCTGCATCAAGGTGAAGTTTGCCGGTGTCACAAGTTGCGTGTCCGCGGGCCGCAGAGGCTGTAACCAGATTACTGAGGGACGAATACTCTCAGTCTTGTGCGCAACTTCTGGATGAACCGGCACCAGTCTAGCAATTACGGTGGTCTTTTGTTCCGGGGCAGGCGTGGGCTGCGCGCCCAGGCCAGATATGCAACAGGCCAGGAGCAGCAACGAATGGACGCTTCTGCCGATTGGATAAGGCATCAGAATCTGTACCCCGCTGCAATTCCAACAACATCGCTGAAAGCCGTCGGGCTGCTGCTCAGGTTGGTCCAAAGCCGCCTGTACTCCAGTGAAAACATCAGATATGCGCTCGGGCTGTAGATAACATTCGAATAGAAAGAGCGGTTGCGCGTAAGGCCGGGGTAGGTTGCACCCGCGGACGAAGACAGCGCGGCTTGAATCTCCTTCGCGAATGGGTTGTCTGTGCCGTAGCCCGCATTCATCTCCACGCGTTGACCCGCTCTTGCCTTGAGCTGCGCCCACCCGCCGACATCGTCCAGGGCATGCACGACTTCATTTGAGCCGGCATAAAAGTAGTAGTAATTCAAGTATCCACCGGCGCCAAGTCCGGCCAGCGCTTGCCCGCGATACGCATTGGCTGTTACAGCGAAGTATCGGCTCAGCGGCAAACGCAAATCCATCGTTCCCGCCCATGCATCGAAGCTATCTCCCTCGCCGTTGCGATGCGGACTGAAGTAGCCGCCGACGCCAAATTCGGGGCCTGTGCCGTTCTCACCGTGTTGCAATGCGATGCGCGCCTCGGTTCCCGGCCAGCGGCTACGCTCTGTTTCTGTAACGTTTGAGCCGCTCGGGATGATTCCCGGGGGCACCGAATCGTAGGTGTCGATCAAGGCTGCCTGCGCGATGATTCGCGATGAATCGGAAAGTGAAAACCGATACGTCATGCCGATCTGCGGATTCCATGTCCAGAGGTTGCCCGCCCATGCCAGTTCGGGCAGTGCGATGGCGACCAGCGACGACGGCTCGTTTGGCTCAAGGATGCTGCGATCCAATGCGAAGAATGCTTCTGTACTTTTCCAATCCAATGCGGCATGTGCCGTGCGGAGGCGCAGGATTCCACCCGCTGCGTAGTTAGAAGGAGTTCCACTTGCGAAGAAATCCACGCGGAGATCCGCGTGGCTGCTTGCAGAGAATAAATGCGGTCCACGCGCATCAAGCCCTAACACAGTTTGACGCACAGAAAGACCGGTACTACCGGCGCCTGGGGTTGCATAAGTCGGCGCAGCTGGGATATCTACCTGCCTGGTGTTTACAAAGCCATTGAGCAGGAGCAATCCGCTCACTTTCAGTGGAAATTTAGATTCCGTTTCCACTTTGGTGACATCTAGTGTAGCAATCTGCGATTCTTCAACTGCTTGCCGTTCTCGAATCTCCTCAAGCGTCGCGGGAATTTCAGGTGCAGTGGTTGCAGGCTGGTTCCCATTTGCCGGCGCCATTGAGCTTGGCTTTTCAGTTGCCATCTGTTCCTTAAGGGTAGACAGCTGCTCGCGGAGATCGCTTAGTTGGTTCTGATATGCCTCTATCTGTGCTTGCGCCTGGGCAACCGCTGCTGTGAGACGCTCAACCCTTTGCTCGGTTGTCTGCTGTGCATTTAGCCGAATGGGTTCGGTCTGCGCTAGCAAGACAGGGCTAAGGAAACAGATAGACAGGACCATCGCAGCCAGCACCAGTTGCTCTGTCGCCAGAGTATCTGCGACGATGTGGGCATTGTCATTGTTTTCTGAGTCGACTCTCATGGTGTTAACACTGTGCTCCGTGAAGGGCTGGCATTCGTGGTTGATGGCGTCTGGTGGCGCTCTACTGTCAGGCGAAAAACGGTCTCGCCTTTGCGGCTGCTGACAAGGCTTACGTCGCCGCCGTGTTCGCGTGCGACGCTCCATGCCAAAGTCAGGCCCAATCCCGTACCTCGTTGTTTTCCCTGGCTTACAAATGGGTCAAACAGGCTGTCGCGAATCGATTCAGGGACACCGGGGCCGCTGTCGACGATGGTAACGCTGACGGCGTTGCTATTCGCGTTGAGTGAGATCCTTACTTCGCGAAGCCTGGCGCTCTCTCGCGCCGATTGGCATGCGTTGAGGAGCAGGTTGTATATAGCGCGTTCCAACTGCTTGGTGTCTACTTCAGCCGTCGTATCGACGGAAACATCCTGCAATATCAGGTTGACCCGCTCCGTATCCGGATGCGTTTTCACCATCGCGACTGCGCGTTCGACGACTGACAACATGGTGGTGGGCATCCGCTGAAGCGCTGCTCCAGTGCGGCTGAATATCAGCAAGGAGTCGAGCATGTCGGTTGTCCCATTGACGGCTAGACGGATCTCCTCATAAAGTTCAGCTCGCTCGCTGGATGGAAGCGTTGGCGATGCGAGGAACTCGGCATTGGCGTACACCGAGGCGAGATAATGGCGCAGGTCATGGGAAACAGAACTTGCCATGCGCCCGATCGTCGCCAGCCTTTCCGACTCCAGCAAGGCGCGATTTGTCTTCTCAATCTCATCGCGCATCTGCGAAAAGACGAGGCTTAGATACCTTACCTCCTGAGTGCCGCCGGCGGGCAGCGAGTGTTGCCGGTCGCCTTCCCCAAAGGCTCGAACGCCAGCCGCCAGCAACTCCAACGGCCGCGTCACCATACGCGCCAGCAGGAGCATAAAAGCTGAGCCCGCAACCATTGCGAGCAAGCTTACCCAGAAGATAAGCCAGTTGATTTCTTTCTCCGACCGGTTGGCTGCATCGAACGACTTCAGGACGACAAGACGAAGAGAGGTGTCCGCCCCGACGGTCAAGTCTCTGCTCATCGCAAGATATCGCTCGTTGCCAACCATCGAGATTTCGGAGACTGTGTTTGGCTGAAGCGATCGGGCCAGGGCGCCAAGCGCCGATTGTTTCTCTTGCGACAGGGTGCTTGCTGTGAGGGCATCGCCGGCAAAAAAGGCGACCTCGGCGCCCGCGCCTCGGCCTACTTCGCGCAGGAAGCCGCTGTCAATGGCATACCCGCCGATCACATATCCCAGTAGCGTTCCATTCGCCCTGCCGCCGAAATAAAGCGGTTGCACGGAATACTCAAAGAGCCTGCTGCCGCTCAAAAGGTAATGCTTGGATGGGTCGGTTATCACCGTTTGCAGGTCGTGCCGCAGGCCGTCGGAATTCATAGAGCCTTGCGCGTACGCTGCCTGCACCCTGTGGTCCTCGTCCGCCAGGGCAAAAAGGTCATTCCCACTTGTCTTCCAGAAATCCACGGCATCATCCGCGATGGTCCGCGAATCGTTCGTGGTCATCAGGGCCTTTAGGCGGGGCTCCGCTGCCATCAGCGCATTCTCACGCTCGAGCGCAGCCAGGCGTCCTGCCTCCAGATCCTGAAACGTTTCCACCGAGTGCCGCAGGTCCAAATCAAGGGTCGAGCGGACTTGCTGCCGTAAGCGGCTGCGAATGATGTAAAGGCTGGAAGCCGTTGAGCCCGCAATGATCAGCACCAGAGAGACCAGCAACAGCGCGCGAGTTCGGATTCCTGGAGAGCGCTTCTCGTTCGGCACAGGAACCTCATTGCTACGGGACAAATCTGTATCCAGCGCCGTAGACGGTCTGTAG
>JBELAI010000335.1:0-4767 GCA_049508975.1 Occallatibacter sp.
CTGAGGACCGAATCGCATTTCGCTACACTTCGCCCAAGGGGGAAGTGACAGCGGAGGCCAATCCCAACGGTTCACTGGGCAACATCGCGGGAATCATGAATGCGGGCAGAAACGTGCTGGGCATGATGCCTCACCCCGACCGGTCAAGCGAGAAAATACTCGGATCGGCCGACGGCTGGAAGATTTTCGCGTCGATGATTGAAGCACTCGCGGTGCGTTGAGCTTCTTTTTCGCTCAAATGGAAACAGGTCTGCATGATCGACATTCATCACCACCTGATCTACGGTGTCGACGATGGATCGCCTGATTTGGCGACGTCACTGGCCATGGCCCGCGAAGCCGCCGCGGAAGGTGTGACCCACATCGTTTGCACTCCTCACGCCAGCGATCGGTTTCCATTCCAGCCACAGGTCAATCAGCAGCGCCTGGCCGAATTGCAGCGGCTTCTCAAGGAGGAGATCGAACTCTCCCTCGCCTGCGACTTCCATCTAAACGCGGAAAACATCATGGATGCACTCGAATATCCGCTGCGCTATTCCATCAATGGCAAAGGATACCTGCTCATCGAGTTCCCCGATTCGGTCATCCCACCGCAGCTAACCGATGCTATGCATAGATTGCAGGCTGTGGGCTACACCCTGGTTATCACACATCCAGAGCGCAACCAGGAGATTCAAAAACGCCCCGAGATGCTGGCGGATTGGATGCGCGAGGGATGCCTGGTCCAGGTCACTTCGAGTTCTCTGTATGGCCGTTTCGGAAATCTGGCTGAAGCTTTTTCCAACGAGTTGTTGGAGCGTAATTGGATCCATTTCATCGCTACAGACGCGCACAATCCCAAATGGCGGCCGCCGCATTTGCAGAAGGCGTTTGACTACGTGTCCAGCAAAGCAGGCGAAGAGACTGCGCGCCGTTTGTTCATCACCAATCCGCAGGCCGCGCTTGAGGGGGCACGGATGCCCGCCCAGCCCGAACCCATTGGCCTCTGGGACCACGTGCCGCTGAAATTCGATACCCGTCGTGTCCCCGCAAGCACCAGGAAAACAGCCGGAAAGTCTAAGGCGACAGCAGACGAAGCTCCCGCGACCAACCCGAAGGGGTTTTGGCACCGCCTTTTCGCCCGCTAGCCGTGTGGTTTTGAAATCTCTCCTACAAATATGGGTGCCCCCGGTCTCGCTTTTGAGACCGGGGAGGCCACAAAACCAAGTGGACGCGGTTTTCGAGCGCCAGCACACCTTCGCCTCTACCGTTCCCGCGCCAGCCGCCGATTGCGGAACCATTTGGCCACACCGAGCCCAAGCAACAAGCCCCCAAATGGAATGCACATCAGCGTCACAATCAGTGCGAACCACCCGGAGTTGGTGTTGGCTCCCGTGTTCGAAAACCCGCCCAGCAGCGTGACCAGCAAAATCGCGGCCACAATTCCCGAGCCCAGGATCGAGGCACCCCATTGCAGTAATTGCCGGGTGCCATCGTCAGGTTGTACAAGGCTTTGTTGAGTCAGGTTGCGTTTTTCGGGACTTGCAGACATTGTCATCTTAGCCTTGCGCCAGTCGCAGCATCACGTAGGTGATGACGCCGGTCACCGAAACGTAAAGCCATATCGGAAACGTCCAGCGAGCCACCTTGCGGTGCTGCCGGATGCGTCCCGTGAGCGAGAACAAGAAGGTCACCAGCACCAGCGGAAGCGCCACGACCGCCAGAACGATATGGCTGGCCAGCAGCGGCAGGTAAACCGAGCGCAAAGCAGCCTCGGGCGGGTAGCGCACGTCGCCGTGCAGCGCGTGGTGCGCAATGTAGCTGACCAGAAACAACGTGGAAAAAATGAAGGCTGTAATCATGGCCGCACGGTGAGGCTTGACTTTGTGCGCCCGAATAAACGTGTAGCCGATCAGCAGTGCCGTTGCGCTCAGGCCGTTGAGGATTGCGTTGAGTGCGGGAAGAAATGCATATTGCGTGCTCAAGGCCGCGGCGGGATGAACATAGATAAGCCAGAAGAGAAAGAGCGTGGCTGCCGCGCTGATTAGAAGAATGGCGGCGACAGCGGGACGCGTGCTGGATTGCGGAGCGGTCGTGGTTATCATGGGTATCAAAATTCCTTAGTGTTTCCGCGTAGCGCAGAGCATAAGCGTGGTGAATAAAAGAGGTAGATAAAGAACGCTGACCTTGAGCAGATCGCGCGCCAGCATGCGGCTTTCGGTCTCATCCTTGGCGCGCAGAATGCCGGCGAAACGAATCGTGTAAGCAAGATAAAGCATACCCAGCAGCACAGCCAGACCCGCATAGAAGTTGTTGGCCACTCCGAGAAACCACGGCGCAAGGCTGACGGGAATCATAACCACCGCAAAGAAAAGCGCCTCGGCAACAGTCGACCATCCATCCGGCTGAACTACGGGTAACATGCGGATCCCCGCCCGCGCGTAGTCCTCGCGATAGAGCCAGGAGATGGCCATGAAGTGGGGAAATTGCCAGACAAAAAGTATCGCAAACAGCGCCACCGCCGGCCACTCGATATGCGGACGCGCAGCAGTCCAGCCCAGCAGCGGCCCCATCGCGCCGGGAAACGCGCCGATGAACGTGGCCAGCGACGTGAAGCGCTTTAGCGGGGTGTAAATGGCGACATAACAGAATGCCGTAAGCAGCGCCAGCGCGAAGGTCAGCGGGTTGGTACGCAGCAGCAGCCACACAGCGCCCAGAGTGAGCGCACCCAGGCCGGCAAGAATCCCAACTGCCAGCGAGAAGCGCCCGCGGGCCAGTGGACGCTGCGCGGTGCGAATCATACGAGCGTCGGACTTGCGTTCGAGGGCCTCATTCAGCGCGCCCGCTCCGGCGGAGACCAGGCCGATGCCGAACAATGCGTCCAAAAGGCCAGGCTGCACGCTGGAGATGCCGGACTGCATCGAGCCCAGATAAAAGCCGCCCCATCCCGTGACCAGCACCATCCCCACTACCTTCACCTTGAACAACTCGCGCAGGTCATGGATGAGCGTGGCCGTAGCGCCGGGGCTCGGCGCATGGAGATGAGCCTGACCGTGTGGCGCGCCGTCAGCGGGAGGCGTTGAGAGTTCAGCTCGGACTGCGACTTGGGATGCGGATGTCATGAGAAAGGCAGGAGACCTCGGAAAGAATCTCGGCATACCTGGGAGCCGAGCCATTCTTTACATGATAACAAGGTGAGATGTTTCAGACGTTCCAAGAGCGTCATGCCAATTGCGCGATCTTCAGGATTGCGTCAACCGCCTGCTCCGGCGTAAGCGCGTCCACGCGGATTGAAACATGCGCACTGCGGTAGAGCGGCAGCCTGCGACCGTATCGATCGGCGAGATTGGCCTGATCGGCGAGAATCGGCCGGATGTGCTCTGTACCCGCGCAACGAGCCAACGTCGTGGCCAGTTCCACTTCCAAATGCACAATCAGCGTTCCGGGCGCAGAGAGCAGCAGGTCGCGGGTCTCTGCTTTCTCAATAGCGCCGCCGCCGAGTGCCAAAACCAGTGCGTCCCCAGCGATTAGGCGTGCGATCGTCGCATGTTCGCGTTCGCGGAATTCTCCTTCTCCGTGTCGCGCGAAGAGTTCAGCTATCGTGATGCCTGCCTCTTCCTCAATCACGTCATCGACATCCAGGAATCTCGAGCCCAATCGCGCAGCCAATAGCGGACCAACAGTGCTCTTGCCCGAGCCCATGAAGCCGGTAAGAACGATGCGGCGCGGGATTGTCGAGACGAATTGGTCGGGGGAATCGATGGACATCTTAGCTCTTACTTCCGCAATAGTTCTTTTCAGTATAAGGAAGCTGTCCACGTTCCCGGAGTCAGGCAAGAACCATGATCATCGCTCCAGCGGTGATGAGCAGGCCACCCACGGCTGCAGGCACAGTCAGCTTCTCTCCCAGCAACAGCCACGCCAGCACCATCACCAGCGGAACTGAAAGCTTATCCAGGGGAGCGACGCGCGAGGCCGGTCCCAGTTGCAGGGCGCGGAAGTAGCACAGCCACGACAAGCCGGTGGCCAGGCCGGACAGAGTGAGAAAAAGCAAGGTGCGCCGGTCGAGCGAGCGGATTTCGCCCAGAAGCCCGCCACCCGGCCTCGACAGCGCCAACGCGATGCCCCATGCAAAAACCAGGACCACGCTGGTGCGCAAGGCCATGGCCAGGTTTGAATCTACGTGCGCCACGCCCACTTTGGCCAAAAGCGCGGTGGCGGCGGCAAAGGCCGCGGAGAGCAGTGCCCATCCGATCCAGCTCATGGGGACTATGGTACGCGGTGTCGACCGGGTCGGCATATTTTCCCCGTCATTTAAACTGCAAGGGATGAAGCCAGGCCGAGCCAGCAAGACCGCTCTTCGCGTAGCCATTCGCCGCGCCGCCCACCAGGTGATGGACCAGCCGCCCGTTCTGGACGATCCCATCGCCATTCGCCTGATTGGTCCCGAATTTGCCCGCGACATGGAGCGCGCGCAGCACAAGGTTGCGCGAGACTTTCGTGCCTTCATGGCCGCGCGCAGCCGCTTTGTCGAGGATCAGTTGGCCAAAGCGGTTGCCCAGGGCGTTTCGCAATACGTCGTATTAGGGGCTGGCCTCGACACATTTGCCTGGCGAAATCCATTTCCGGAATTACGAGTGTTCGAGGTGGACTTCCCCGCCACGCAGGAATGGAAGCGCGGATTGCTCGACGAAGCCGGCCTAACCCAACCGGCCAATCTGACGTTTGTTCCACTGGATTTTGAACACAAGACGCTGGCTGCGGGACTGTCCGAAGCGGGATTCGATC
>JBELAI010000336.1:0-4761 GCA_049508975.1 Occallatibacter sp.
CGACATAGACCGCGTCCTCGGTTACCCAACACTGAATGACGCGAGTCCATTCCGAACCATCTAGCAGGCTGTAATAGGGCACTCCCGGATTCTCTGTTGCATGGTTCCAATAAGTGAGGAACTCGTCCTTGAAGTGATCGATGTTGTCGCCGCGCTCTGAAGTGGCGATGAGTTCGAACGCGTCCTTTAGCAACTCCGTCAAGACCTCCCTCGGTTGGAGGTGATCGATGGTGGAGGCCTCGCCCAGCAGGCACAGCAATCCATCTGACTCTACATGCGGCCAAGTGAGGAATTGGGGATGATCCACGAGGCTTATCGACGGCGCTCGAAACGGTAGGTCCTCTCGAAGAAGAACGTCAACCCGCCGCTTGAGGCCGCTCTCAAACGGAACTTGGAACCTCCACCCAACGTCAAACCTTCGATTTGGATACTCAACCGCGAGCTGATCCCCATCAATTAGGGAGGCACCATAAGCCTGTCGCAGGTAGTCTCGAATCTCCCGCCGGGCAGCGATTCTAAGTGCGTGCAATCGGTCGTGGTCTGGATCAGGCGTACCGGTTGCTCCCTTCCTTGCTCACTGGTTTCGACTTTGCGGCGGATGCAGAGCTTCCGCCCAGGATGCTCGCTGCAACGCCAAAGATTCTGCTGATCGTTCCTTCCTCGGCCTTGCTCTCGGATGCGACATTAAGGTTCGAAAAGAAGTCAGTGTTGAACATCTTGTCCCACACGTCTAGAACTTTAGTCTTGCTCGTATCGGAAGACTCTAGCGGCTTCAACCAGCCGATCGCATCCTCCAGCCGATCACGGAAGAATGCGACCTTCGCATCATCAGAGCCCTTGCTAATCGTCTCTTTGGGCGTGACCGGATGACTGACCTCCAAGTTCCACTTCAGCCGGCTGAGGATCGCCTTCATAGTTTCGAGCAGGGCCTCATCGTCGCGCTGCGCCTTTGCCTTGAGGCACTCACTCACCAACTTAGGGTCTGCGCATAAATAACTTGCACTTATTATGAAAGTCGTGTACTCTTCTCCTATGGGAAAAGAGGTTGCTGCGCTACGCAAGAAATTCCGGATACTTCGTGACGTGTTGGACGAACGCGGGCGGCGCGTTTGGGCGGCGGCAGAGGCAACATCTTTGCCGCGCGGCGGCGTTTCCCTGGTGGCCCAGGCGACGGGTCTGTCGCGCAGCACCATCCACGCCGGCATCCGCGAATTGAAAGCAGGCAGAGCAAAGCCCTTGCCTGCCGGTCGAATCCGCAGAGCAGGGGGAGGCCGCAAGCCGCTCACCTTTCATCAGCCAGACCTGCTCAAGGCATTGGAGCAGTTGGTGGAACCTCTAACTCGAGGCGATCCGGAATCGTTCTTGCGCTGGAGCGCGAAGAGTACCCGCAAACTGGCTGAGGAGTTGCAGCGGCAGGGATATAACATCGGCGAGCGCAAGGTGGCCGCGCTTCTCCATCAGATGGGTTATAGCTTGCAAGCCAATAGCAAGACACTGGAAGGCAAGCAGCATCCCGACCGCAATGCTCAGTTTGAGTATCTCAATGCCCGCACCAAGAGCTTCCTGGAGCAGGGATTGCCGGTTATTTCCGTGGATACGAAGAAGAAGGAGTTGGTAGGAAACTATAAGAATAACGGCCAGGAGTGGCAACCGCAAGGAGAACCGCAGAAGACCTTGGTGCATGACTTCCCGGACAAGGAGTTAGGTAAGATCATTCCCTACGGGATTTATGATGTTGGGCGCAACCAGGGCTGGGTAAGCGTGGGAATTGATCACGACACGGCTGAATTTGCCGTTGACAGCATCCTGGCCTGGTGGCAGCACATGGGATCAAAGACCTATCCTGATGCGACCAGATTGATGATTATGGCCGACGGAGGCGGAAGCAATGCCAGCCGGTCGCGACTGTGGAAAGCCAGTCTGCAACGCTTGGCAAATCTTACCGGCTTCGAACTCGACGTGTCGCATTTTCCACCAGGGACCAGTAAGTGGAACAAGATCGAGCACCGGATGTTCTCATTCATCACGCAGAATTGGCGCGCAACGCCACTGGTCAGCTATCAAACCATCATCCAGCCTATTTCCAACACAAAGACCACGGCCGGACTCAAGATCAAAGCAATGCTGACCAGAAAGACCTATCCCACCGGCATCGAAGTGACTGCCTCCGAGATGGCCCAACTCAACCTGAAACCAGACGCCTTCCATGGCGATTGGAATTACTCTGTCTCGCCTCAATAGCACCTCGCCCGTGCGGATTATTCATGCGCGGGCCCTTAGAAACAACAAATCCTGTGGTCACTTGTGAGGACCAACTCGGCCGGCTTTGGGCGAATTTCTTCAGATACATGCAAATGCGCCGCATCTGATCCTTATCGCCCTCTGGACTTAGTGAGGCGTTCTGCCCTTCGAACCATTCGGTCACGTTGCGCGCGTCCGAGCGCTTCCAGTCAGTGCTGGCTAGTTCAAAATGAGACTTGACGCTCCCCAACCAGTCCTTCTCCTCGACCTTGCGATAGATGGGAAGGTCGACGTGGTAGCCTGCCTGGTAGAAAACCCGCACGCAGTGTTTACGAACTTCCGGGGCGGTTGTGAAACTGCCGTCATCGACCGCGTCCCGAACCATTTGCCGGACCGCTAAGGCGGTCATCTCGCCACCACGCTCGCCTACCAGCTGATCCTTGTCGAAGTACACGCCGTCGTCGATGTCGTACTTGTTGTCATCGTGCTGAACCATTGTCTTCATGGCGTACGAGCCCTGAGAGTGGAAGTTCTTCGGAAGGGGATCCTCAGCTTTCGTTAATCCGTTGCGTAGTCGCTTGCGGTTTGCATCGCGGTGGTCGCGCATCTGTGTGCGCGCCGTGCTGGAAAGTGCGACGCCGTCCTCGAAATAACTCTTCATTTCCTTCGAGCAATCGATCATGATCAGTCTCCTCCGTCCCTGTGTGCTCTTCGCTATTCGGTTGATTTCTGTTCCTTGAGATCGGAAAACAGCTTCACGATCATCGCCCCCTGCATGTCCTCGCTGTTCCCGCAGCGGCTGTTAGTCATATTCACGTCGTTTCGAGCAAGGTTGACTAGCGCCCTCAAAGCCTCGGGCCGCGTCTCGTCCAGGTCAAGGTACTGCATCATGTTCGCTGGCACCGTGTCCCGCGGAAACCGGATCACATCACACTTCCGGTCTAGGTGTCGGGCAAGCATCCTTGCCATTTGGTCGTAGGCGAACTCCTGGGCATCGATGGCAAGCGATGCCGCTTCAGCGCCGAACTTCCAATGCGCCAGGCTTCGGTACACGACCTCGTTGCCCATGTCGTCTCCAGCCGGCCGGGGAACGGTTCCGATAGAGAAGATCTCAATGGCCTGTCCCTTGGCGGCCATCTCCAGGGCATCGATCATCCCAACGAGCACCGGATTGTTGGCCCACAGCCCTCCGTCCGCGAATACATGCGATCCCGGCGACCCGTCGTTCGCATCAAGCGCGGCCAGTGACCGATAGATCGGCGCAGCGGAAGATGCCAGACAGACGTCGACGAGCCGGAAGCCATCATCCCGGTGATTGCTGTTTTTGAGATGCGGAGTCTTGAAAACCCATGATTTGTGCGTGCTCATGTCAACTGTGGTGACCCCTAGGGCAATCTTCCGGCGGCTGTACAGCTCAACCATGGTCTCCTGCGCGAAACATTCGACCAGCGCGTTGCGCAAAGCCTCCTCGCCGCGCCGCAACGACTCCGGCCGTTTCCGCAGATCCGTGAGCAGGTTGGCACCAATTTTGGAGGGAATCCGGCGTTCAAATATCGCCGCACCCTTTTGGTTGTAAAACTGAACTACTCGGGCGAGCGGGATATTGGCGGCAAGTGCGCAGGCCAGAATGGCACCCGTGCTGGTACCGACGACCAGATCGAAGCCGGAGCCGACGTCAAGGGTTTTGCCCCCTGCTTTCTTGCTGAATCCGTCCGCCAGAGATGCCAGATACTGGGCCGTATAGATGCCCCGCATACCACCGCCATCTAAACTCAATACCCGAAATGGCCTCTCTACGATCGTCATCGGAATCGGTCTCCAACTCCCGTGAATCAAACGCCACACTCGCGAAAGAGCGTGAATATGTCACCGAAAAGAACCGCCGAATTAACCTCATCGTGGATCAGATCGATTTTGCAGACGAAATTAAGAACTCCCTCTGTAAAGGCACCCGCATGATCTTGAACTGAATATCTGGTTTTCCGCTTAAGCTCTTGAAGTGCCTCCCCAGGCAACCTGCCCTCTCTTTTTGCTGGCGTTCTTAGAAATCTGTTTTATGATGCTGGTGTCGGGCATCACAGACGAGACGTATCGCATAAAATACGATGTGTCTTATCTGTAAGACAGTGAACCATAATCCCTTGGCTCCAGTCAAGGGCAAATTCGCTTTTGTGGAGGGCGAATGTCTTTAACGATCGACGATTTCGGTCGTTTGCTAGTGAAAAAGAGGGGAAGTCGCGGCGTTCGTGCCGCTGCATTGGACGCCGGAGTCAGTCCGGCCACATTCTCAAGGGTGGAAAATGGCAACATGCCAGATCTGCAGACATTTGCAAGTCTCTGTAAATGGCTGGGCCGCGACCCCCGAGAGTTCTTGGGGATGGAAATGAACGATAGGATAGAGAGACCTCGGGCAGTCGTCCACTTCAAAAAGAAGAAGACCGTAAAAATCGAGACCGCAAAAGCCCTGGGAGAACTCATTCTTGCGGCTCAAAGAGCAATTCTTGCGGCTGAAGATTTGGT
>JBELAI010000337.1:0-6927 GCA_049508975.1 Occallatibacter sp.
TGTCGTTCGTGCCGCTCCAAGTTTCGGTTCCGGTTCCGTGGCCGGACTCCTTCAGCGAATAGATGGCCTTCTCGAAGGCCTTGCGCAGGCTATCGTCCGCCCCCGCCTGTTTCCAGGGGTCCTGCTTTGGGTTCTTCTGCGCCAGGGTACTCATGGTGCAGAGTGCGGCGAACATTGCAATCAGGGTAAGTAATTTATTCATAGCAGCCTGCATATCCAGTTCTGTGGTGAGCTTGGAAGCGCTGCCGCATCTTCCCACCCATTCCTTCCGATGTCAACACTACAACTACCAACGCTTTAGGGCGGCGTTCTCCTTCGACCCATTCGGTAAACGCGAGACACGGACCGAAAACAGCCCGGACAAGGCGCACTTTAAATATCTTCCGGAAAATTGCAGTTTAATTCGCGGAAACGTGCACAATCGATTCATGGCCTTCAATGCACCACAAACCCCTCAGTGTCCTCAACTCTGTCAAGGATGTGCCCGGTCCGTACCGTACCCCTACCCCACCCCTCCCCCCCCACTTTCCTCCGATGCGCAGGAAAACAATAACGTTACGTCAATAAAACCTAAAAGCACCTATCGAAACAAACAACTTACATCTCGATCGACCATGGATTTCACGGTCGACCGAGATTGCGAAAGGACGAATTCCCCGACTATTTCCCAATCACGACGATCTGGAAGGATCCAGGAATCATCGGCGCGCGTGGCCCGCGCATCCATGCCGGCGCGCCCGGCGGCGCAGCAGCAGCACCAGCAGGCGGCGCAGCCGGGACCGGCCCATATTCAGCAGTAATTGTGAAAATTTGGTTCGTCTTAGTATCCAGCGTCAGCACCTTGGCTCGCGCGGGTGTAGGCACAGTTTGCTCGACAGAAAAGCTGGTCGGCGAATCCTCTTTGATCACAGCAAGAGTGCCATCGCCCTGGGAACTGAAAGCCTCCATCGTAGCCGGATTGAATGTCGCTCCATCGCACCCGTTGCCGATGGGCAGGTCGGTGATGATGTGCCCATCGGTAGCCGAGAGAATAACCATGTTCTTGTTATCGCGGCACGCAGCGAAGAGGATGTTGTTCTTCGCGTCGAGCGCCAGGCCGGCGCAGCCGCCGCCCTTGCTTGAAACGTCGTACTTGCCAATCATCTTCATCGTATTGGCGTCGATCACCGCGATGGCTGCCTTGTCTTCAATATCGACGTAGATCTTGCCTTTGCCGTCTGTAGCGGCCTGCTCGGGCGCGCCGCCAATATCGATGGTCCCGAGGATCGAACCGTCCTTATCGTCGAGAACAGTGATATTCGGCGTCGAGTGACTGAGGACATAGAAGTGGTGATTGTAGGCGTCGTTCAGATAGCCGTCCGGATTGCCCTGCACGTCGATCTTCTTGATAATCGCGAAGGTCTTCGCATCGAACATTGTCACTGGTTTTGAGGTTGCGAATCCGTGTCCGGTCGCCGTGTCGACCGCTCCACCATGCGCGCTCGTGCCAGGAATGTCACCGACCTGCGCCAGCGTATCGAGATTGAAAACTCCAATGTGGCCGGCCGGTCCGGAGCGGGCAACATAAAGGTTGCGGCCATCGGAGTCAGCCGTTACGTAATCGAATCCGCCATCGCCATCGACGAGTTGAATCTTGAGGACCTTGTAAGGACCGCTGCCCTGAGCTTGGGAAATGCATGCAATTGAGAGCAGAGCTGCGAAGGTTGCGACGACGAGCGAATTCGATGACATGGTGTATCTCCTAGGAGCGAGTGCCGGCGTTCCGGACTTTTGGAGCAAGATTTGACTTCGATTCTTCTCGCAATCGAGAATACACAGCGCAACCTTAAGAACAGGTGAATGCTCGAGCCGCGCCGGCCGAAACAATGGCGGCCCGCAAGCCGCCATTGTCCTCGGAGAATTCCTGTCTACATTTCGCGGACCCGCCCAACCGATGGCCGCAAATCGACTCTCTTGGTCGTAATGGTCAGCTTGGCCGGCGTCAGTTCGGGGCCATCCCAGCCTTCCTTCACGGCTTCGATGTAGATCGCCCCAGGACGTTTTGTGGATTGCAGAATCACCTGGGCAAGACCATTGAAGAGCGAACGCTTCGGCTCCTTGTCGCTCTCCTGGCAGTTGGGGTCGCCATTCCCCACGCCAATAAAAGCGCCGTCGCCAGTGACCTTGAATCCGATCAGGTTTCCTGCCGTCGGCACCGCCCGCCCGTCCTTGTCCAGCGCCTCAACCTTGAGGATTGCGAGATCTTCTCCATCGGCATCGATCTCGGTCCGGTCCGCCGTTAACCGGATCGCAACCGTCGGCCCGGTGGTCTCTCGTTTCTCAGTCAGCACAACTTTGCCGTCCTTCGACCCACGTGCCTCGATCGCACCCGGCTCGTACTTCACCTTCCACTCCACATGACCAAGATGCGGTACCTTCTGGCTGCCCTGGCTCTGCCCGTTTACGAATAACTCCACCTCATCCATATTCGAGTAGACCCACACCGGGATCATGTCGCCTTCCCTGCCCTCGAAATTCCAGTGTGGAAACAGGTGGAGCGACGGTTCCTTACCCCACCATGCCTTGTAGTAATAGAAAGTGTCCTTGGGAAAACCGCACATGTCCACAATGCCAAACTGCGAGTTGATGGAAGGCCAACCGTAAGGCGTAGGTTCGCCTCGATAGTCAAAGCCGGTCCACGCAAAGCCGCCTGCTTCCCAATCGCGCGTGCCGTAAAACTTCCACCACTCTTCGGCAGTCTCGCCCCATGGAACCACGCCGTCGTATGCGTTGATCGTGTTGCGCAGCTTGTCTGTTGAATAGACGCCGCGGGTGGAAATAGCGCTGGAAGTCTCCGATCCATACAGTGGCCGCTTGGGATGCTCCTTGTGATAACCATCCGGACCTTTCAGGTTATAGTTGAAGCCGATAATGTCGAAGGAATCAGACACACCCTTCTGGTTGTCCCCGTTCACTGCCGCGGAAACAACGCGGGTCGGGTCCAGTTCGTGGCACCGCGCCACCATGGTCGCACCGATCCTGGCTCCCTGTTCCGCCATAGCACTTTGCAGTTGCCACTCTTCATTCCCGATGGACCACAGGATAATCGACGGGGAGTTACGATAGCGCTTCACCATCGTCTCCAGTTCCGCCAGACCCTCTGGATTCGAACTCATCTGGCGCGTCTCGCACATCATCAGCATGCCCATGCGGTCGCAGGCTTCAACCCACTCGGGTGTAGGCATGTTGTGGGATGTCCGCACTGCATTGCCACCCATCTCACGTAACACACCCATCCGAAACCACTGCAGCCGGTCTGGCAATGCCGCGCCTACTCCCGCATGGTCCTGGTGGTTACATGTGCCTTGAATCTTGACTGGCTTGCCATTGAGGAAGAAGCCTTTCTCGGCATCGAAGACAGCCGTCCGCACGCCAAAACTGACACGCTCAGCATCGCGAGCCTTGCCGTCCGATTCAACGGTCACAATAGCTGAATAAAGATCCGGTGCATCAATCGACCAGAGCGCTGGGTTCGCCACACTCGCGGTGGCCGCAAAAGTTGCTGAACCATCCACTGCAACCGACTGCGATGGAGCCTCAGCCGTGGCTACTGTCTTTCCTGCCGCATCGAGAATCCGCCACTTGACCTTGGCGTTCTCAGTCAGCTTGCCCTGGTTCTCAACAACGGTTCCAAAAGTCAACGTTGCGGCGTCACCACTCACCGCCGTCCGCACCGTGCTTTCCCATTTGCCCAGGTGCAGAGCGTCGGTCTTGGTAAGCCAGACGTGCCGGTAGATCCCCGCTCCCTCGTAGAACCATCCGTCGCCGAAGCTCGCATCTACGCGCGCAACAATGTAGTTCTTTGCGCCATAGGCCAGAAAATCCGTCAGATCGAAGCGGAACGGAGCATATCCATTGTTATTTCGCCCGATGAAGCACCCGTTCACAAAAACGATCACATCCCGAAACGCACCATCGAACTCGACCGCGATCCGCTTGGCCGCGTCAGCAGCGGGAATCTCGAATTCTCGCCGATACCAGCCCACACTTGTCTCCGGATAGCGCCTGCCCAGAGGCTTGAACCCATGCGAATTTTGCTCCTCATCGTGGACAAACGGCAGTTCCACCGCCCAGTCGTGCGGAAGGTTCAGCGTGCGCCACTTCGAGTCGTCGAATTTTCCCTTCGCAAACTCGAAGTCACCCGTTTTTGCAAAATCTCCCTGACCAAATCCGAAACCCAGATCGTGCGCTGGATCGCTGAGATTCCCAAACTGGAACTTCCAACCAAAGTCGAAAAGCATTTGTTCCCGCGGTGCTACCGCCGCCAATGCTTCGGCGGAAGCAGCATTCGAATATCCCGCCAAGAGAGCAGTCGTGCGTGCCCACGCGGAGCGCGCCATGATGGAAGAAGCAGAAAGTGCAACGCCAGAACGAAGCAATTCACGCCGGGAAATGCCAGCCATGGAAGTTCCTTTCAGAATTGAAGAAGCGCCGCACTCAACTCCGAACATGCGCGGCAAGCAACCCCGAACTATAAATCAGCGGGGCGGGATAAGTAAACGATTTCATTTTGTAAAGATGTTTCGATCCCCGCGCCGCACCCGAGGACCGGACGACAGGGCTAAAGCGTTCAGCTATGTTAAATTCAATAAGACAGACCACCCTCCGGAGAGATGGCCGAGTGGTTTAAGGCGCACGCTTGGAAAGCGTGTGTACTTTAACGAGTACCGTGGGTTCGAATCCCACTCTCTCCGCCACAGTATTTCCATACTGGAGACAAAAATGGCGAACAAAGCCGGAAAACTATACATTCGAAACAAGGTAGGGTATCGCAAGCCACCCAAGAAGCTTGCCGACCTCCCCGAGGGCGAAACCTTCGTCCTGTTCTGGTATGAGGGAAAGGCGAAGAAGGCCAAAGCAGTTGGCCGCTTTGCGGACAAAGCCCAAACCGCCCTCATCAATAAAGAGGCTGCTCTCCGCAGAGCGACCGTCACGGGTGCCGCACCTGCGCCCACTGCTGTAGAGCCCGAGAAGCCAACAACCTCGGGCCGGGACTTCCCTCAGGCCGTCACGCTGTATCTGTCCGAGGTAAAACGTGGCAAGTCAAAGAGGACCCACCTTGCCTACAGCATTACCCTCAATGGGTTCTCCAAGGTCTGCATAGCTCAGACCATCGAGGCAATGACCCGTGATGACGTGCTCAAGTACACGGACATGCTCAGGGACTCCGGCCTAACTCCTCGCACCGTAGCCAACCGCCTCGCCTTCCTCAAAACGTTCTTCAAACACTTCGACCTCGCATGGCCGATGCTGAAGACCGACCGAGTGAAGTTCACGGAGAAGACAGTTGAAGCGTACAGTTTGGAGGATTTGCAGAGTCTGTTTGAGGCTTGCAATCAGGAGGAGTTCGAACTGTTCCAGTTCCTGCTCGGTACCGGCGTCCGTGAGCAGGAAGCGATGTATGCGACTTGGCGTGACGTGGACTTTCATAACAAGCTGTTCAAGGTCACTGAAAAGCTTGACTTGGGGTTTCGACCGAAGGACAAGGAAGAAGCATCCGTCTCGATTCCTGATTCGCTCGTGACTTTGCTCGAAGAGCGGCGGAAGAGGTATCCAGACACTCGGCTCATCTTTCCTCTGCAAGATGGCAAGCCGAATGGGCACATGCTCCGCACACTTCAGCGTTTGGCATTCCGTTCAGGTCTCAACTGTGGTGGCTGCTACAACCGTTCGTGGCAGTGCTGCAAGAACAAGGCCATGTGCCACTATTGGGGCTTGCATCGCTTTCGGAAGACCTTTGCAACGATGCATCACCACGAAGGCGAAGTGTCCGTGCGGACCATCCAAAGGTGGCTTCGCCACAGTTCGCTGGATACGACGCTCCGTTACTTGGCCGGTAGCGACGACAAGAGCCCGAAGACTCGGCAGAAGGTCAACAACTCATTTGCGGGGTTGCGGCAAACTCACTCAAACACTGCTTGATGTGATTTGTGAATGGGCCGAGGGCTGGAGCCTCCGGCCCATTCTTATTGGGCTGCTACTCCGAAGACCGGCATTCAAGAAAGGCTGCGACCACGGACGGGTCGAAGCGGAGCCTGTTGCCAATGCGGACATAAGCCAGCTTCCCTGAGGCCGCATAGCGACGGACGGTGGCAATGCAACTGCCGATAATGTTAGCGACCTGCCGCACATTCAGCAGCGACCGCATCGAGCGAAGTTCTTGTACTCTAGTCATTCCTGTCTCCTATAGTTTCCTCGACTTATCTAAACTATCGAGTACCAATGCCAACTAATACTCAGTTCGTCGGCAAAAACGGCGGTCGGTCAGCCGCTGCCCCAGCCTGATGGTGCTACAGGGCAAAACCGAATCTGCTTCGGCGTATTCCCGGCTAGCCAGAAACTGTGGGTCGTCATTGGTCATTGGTTTGGCTTGCGTAGTCTAGTTGCCTCGTACTGTAGTTCGAGCGGAGTACAGTACGGCGTGCCACATGGCCGTGTTCCAGAAGAAAGACCTGCACGCGAAGACGGCGAAGGTGAAGTTTGCTGTTGCCTGAGGCCGAACTATCCATTTGCATTCGCGCTTGTGCAGCTTGATAACTTGCGGCCATCTAGATTCAGGTTTCTGCTTGGGTAAATATATTTTGCTTACCTCGAAGTGTAGTTGAAACGGAGTGCCTTCGCTTTCGCGCTGCACCCTCTGCAACAATACCTATCGTTGTTGTAAACGCGGAAGAAATACTTGCTCAATTTGGAACATTGCGGGTTCTCGCAAATCTTCATACTCTTCACCTTGTTTTGGAGCCATTCCAGCGTATCAACCATGAGCTGAGTTCGCTCGTCTAAATTGGCCCACTTCGCTCATCTAAACTGGCCCACCTGTACAAGCCCGGATGTAAGGATTCGGGGATGGACAGGAGGCATAAGGTGGAACTATTTGAAGTGATCCGG
>JBELAI010000338.1:0-4716 GCA_049508975.1 Occallatibacter sp.
CGTGCATCAGGCAGTGCGCGCCCAATGATCACCGACATCGAATACGCCAGATACGACCGGCGCATCTCCTCTTCGATGTTCATGGATGTAAATGTCGTGCCGCCATTCGGCGGCGTGGCCCCGTCGAGAGGGAGCTGCGGATTCTGATCGTCTGCCATAGGGGTTTTCGGACCCGCCTAAATGCGGCAAAAGGCTCCGGAAAAAGCGGGGCCGGACTTTGCGGGCTACCGTTTCATTTTACGCCCTGAAAGGCCGATTCAGCAAGGCAGGATACGATAAATAAGTCCTTCTTTTAGTTTAGTTTATAGTCAACATTCCGTGATCTGCGAGCCGACTTTGGAGGCTTAAGCGACGCGGCGAGATTTGGGTCTTGATTTGGCGCGATTCTCAGTGATCTTTTTGGCTCGCTTTTCGCCTTGATCCTCTCCTAATTCGGATAGAATTACCGGCGCCCGATCCGGCAACTCGACCACCAACTTAGGTTTCCCGCCCACCCCTTCCACGTAGTTGCGGAGCGTCGAGATATACAAGTCTGAGCGCTTCTCGATGCGCGAGACTCCCTCTTGCCCGATCTTGAGCTTCTTTGACAACCTGGCCTGGGTCAGTTTGCGCAAACGGCGCACCTCGCGCAGGTTCATTTCCTCGGCAATCATTTCGGCCGCGCGTTCCTTGACCGCCCGCTGAAGCTCTTCCGATTCCATGGCGAGATAGCGCGCGGCGAAGACCGAGCAATGTGGTCTGAGTCGCGTTACAGCAATCCCGGCAAACTCAGCAGGCACAACACTGCCTGCAACACCAGAATCGAGCCCCCTGCCGCAATGGCCAGCCGTGGGCGTGGTCCCTCATACGCATCCGCAAACACGCCGCCGATAAATGTAAGCAGAAACGGAAGTGCCCAGAGCCAAGGGGCGCCGGGGACGCCCGTCATGAGAACAACCATTAATACCAGCGCGCAGACCAACGGGGCGGTGTTGCCAAAGTAGCGCGACCGCCGCAGACCAAGGTACAGAACCAGCGCCGCTCCGGAAGCCACGGTGATTCCGGCATTCCCCAAGGTAGAAAAGAATCGCCGCGCGGGGTCGAGGGAAATCCACAAGAACCCGGCCGACGAGCGAAAGACATAGCTGAAGGCATCCGGTGAAAACCCGTAGCAGACGAAGAGCAACACCAGCGCTCCGACCACTGCCGCCAGCACCACGGGCAGCATCTGGCTGCGGCGCCCTTCCGCCACCCACAGCATAGACGCAAGCCCCAGAAAAGCCACCAGGGGCAGCGCCGCGATGTGCGAAGCAGCGGCGATGCCGAAGATAACCGTGAGCAGCACAATACGGGGGCGCCATTTTCGCCGCGGCCCCTGCATGGCATGCGCCACCCCGATGCATGTGTACACGCCGCCATAGACACCGAGCGCCGCGAGCACTTCCGGATTGGGAGCCACGCAGGCGTGCAATACGGCCGGTGAGAAGCAATAGAGCCCGAGCGCCATATAGCCGCCCAAGTTGCCGTAAAGACGCCGAGTGACCCACCATAAACCGCCGCCAAGGATGCAGCCAGCCAGCAGAAACGGGAGCCGCAACAGCAACAGGACATAGGGAAGCTGATGGCGCAGTTCCCAGGTACTCAATCCAGAAGCGCCCGAACCGCTTGCGGGCTGCTGAAACACGCGGTCTTCAGGCTTGCGGAATAGGTCAAAACCCCGCTGCGCGAGAACGTTGAGAGTCAGGGGCAGTCCAGCGAGGCGATATGCCAGAATCCCGTCGTGAATGTTGCCGCATGTTGTGTAATAGCCGGCCAAGGCAGAAGGGCTCTCCCACGTCTCCCGCCCACATCGCGCATATTGGTAGTCCCGGTCAGTGAGCGTCTGATGGCCGGTGAGCCAAAACCCCTGAATCAGAAAAAGGGACAGGAATCCCGCCGCTATGCGTTGCGGTAGATTGAATCGGAAGCGGCGAATCCTGCCAAGGCGAAGAGTCATCACGTTCAAAGAGACCGCTTCCAGTCTAAACGGCTGAAATCAGAGTCGTCTCAGGCTGCGCCGGGTTTCGCTTGCCACAGTTTCGTTTGCCTCAAAAAAGGAATGGCGGGGCCTGTCATGACGACAGATCCCGCCGGTTGGTGTTTCTAACTTATGCGAGCCTAGAAGCGAACCATGATCGATCCCAGGGTTGTGGTCTGGTTGGTGCGCAGATCGGGCCACCAGAGCGCCCGTTGGTCGCCGGGGGCCGTGTAACCGTTGGAGAGGTTCATATTCTGGCAGTTTTGAATAGCCAAAGACTGGCCCGGGACGCCAATACCCGTGTTGCTGTTGGTGTAGACATACCCGTAGCCGGAGTCTCCGCCGGCGGCGCACTGGTAGTCTGCGGGGTTTCCATTGTTGCCACCCGGAGGCGTAACGCCGCCACGGCCAGACCAGTAAGGAACTGCGGAGTACCGGTAGGCTTCTTCTAATCGGAAGGTGATGAACTGCGACGGCATGTAGTCGTAGGTGAAGGTCATGTCATGGGCCTGCGCAGCGTCGCCCGCGTTCTCAGTAAAGTACGGGGTGCCGGTGGTTGCAGTTGCGCCGTTGATGGACGGTAGCAGGGTGAGGTAACGGCCCGGGTTGTTCATTTGGCCACCGCCGAGAGTGATGGCATGGCGATCATGATCCCACCAGACACGGGTATAGGCCATCCAGCCGATAAACATCTGCTTCGGCCTGCCGTCCTTGCTGCTATGGCAATTAACGCCGCCGTTGTAAGTGGAATCAGTTCCCATCATCGGGGAAAGACCTTCTGCGCTGCGCGTCGTCTGGCCGGTAACTGCATAGCTCGCAGGACCACCGCCATATTCGCAGCCGGCATCGCCTGTAAGCGTAAAGGCCCACTTGTCCACGAAATTCTTGGGGTTGTCGTATATCTTCCACTGCCCGCTGTAATCGGCATGGACGCGCGAACGTCCAGGGAAGCCGGCGTCGTCTTCGCCCAGGCCGTAGTCGTTGAAGTTGAAGTCAAATTTGGGCGTCGGACGCCACATGATCTGGCCGCCCAACCCGCCGTGGCCGTTGTAGCGGGCGTAAGACTGCCAGCCATTGATGATCCACGGTTCGATCTTCAGCTTGTCAGTCACAAAGTACTGAATGCGCAAACCATTGAAGAACCAAGGTGTGTTCGATGACACGTACGAGGGCTGGTAAGCCCAGTTATCGAAGTTGTAGTAGCTGAAAAGGCCAACGTAGGAAACGAAGATGCCGGCATCCACGTTCAGGCCGTGACCCACATCCCAGTGATAGCCTCCCCATGCTTCAGAGAAGTACTTGTAAGCATTGGCAAGGTTCCATTGGCCGCGGTTGTAGCTGGCGTCATTACGCACAGTGGCCTGCGAGAACAAACCGTTCATGGTGAGAATGCGCCCGCGAGTATTTTGAATACGGATGTCACCACCGAAGCTGGCTTGCTCAAGCTGAAATTCTTCCGCGCGGTACATCTCCGTCGACCCGACCATCGAATCATCTTCGGGGTGGTTGTAGTCGAGGATGTAATTGGCGTCAAAGCGAATTTCCGGAGTGAAGTACTTGGTGCTCATCGGGCTGTCCACGTTGTGGCCGCCGTCGTTTGTCCACGTCCAGTCCGCGAAGGCCCAGGGCGCAGACTTAGTGGTAATTTCCGCCGTAATCTCCGGCGGTGTTGGCGCGGCGGCAGCCGGTGGCGGAGTTGCAGCTTGTCCGACTCCGAGCGGTGCGTCGCCGGTGTCGTCGCCTCCTTCCGCGTTCCGCAGCGCGTTCGCGTCCTTTTCGGCGGATGCGGAGTCACTGCGGGCTTTGAGCTCGGCCTCGAGCTGCGCAATGCGCGCCTTCATTTCGGTAAGCTCTTTGATCACCAGGTCGGTACTGACCGGAACAGCGACGGAGCCGGCCGGAGAAGACGTGGTTGTTGCCGGTGCCGTCCCTGTTGCGGGAGCTGCCGGGGCGGCATCTGCGGCGACGCTTACCGGTGTGCTCGAACCTGTTTCCGCTCCCGTGACTTCAGGAAACTCCACGCGTGCGGTTTCTATTCGGTTAGCTGGCGTCGCTGGCTGCTGCGCCAAAGCGGTCAATGGCGCTAGCCCAAAACAAACAAGCGCCACGGCGGGGACGGCCTTCCAGGGATTCCTTCTCATTCAGCCTCTCACTTTCACTCAAAATGTTGAATCAGGGTATGAATAAGCTCCGGAGATCGCCAGCAAGAGAGAGGGTTTTCCTCTGCTGCACCCCAGGCATGTCGGTCGAGCGATGATTTTGTCTTGACTACAAGGACTGCGAAGAATCTGGACCTGGTTGTCTGTCCAGACACACTTCTCCCGAGCCCCAAAAACAAGGTTTTCGAGGGTCGCTAGTATTCGCTCCTGTATGGAACGGCTACTATGATTTCTTTACAAATTAGGGGGGAGGCCGTAAAGATCCTATGTGGGTTTTCAAGAAAGTTATGAGTAACTCGTAAAGAAAAAGTAAAAGAGAACGAGGCTTTGGCGGAAGCGGGGATTCGGTGTTTGGGGAACCAGGTGACCTCAGGCTCACAGTTTCACAGGGGCTGTGTTTCTGTGCGGATTTATCTTGCAAGATATTGATTCTAAATCAGTCGATCCTGAAAAAGTGATTTTCAGGCATATTGAAGTTGAGGATTGCGGGCTTTTGGGGCTTACAGGGTGAGCAGCCGGTTCCATACGTTCATCATGCAGAACAGAAAAATGCGCCCAAAA
>JBELAI010000339.1:0-5957 GCA_049508975.1 Occallatibacter sp.
ACAGGGCTACCGATTTTTTCGGTTTGAACGCCGGCGCGGTTGCAGGTTGTGTTTCGTTCATGATCAAGTCTCCGAACCATCAGCTTAAAGTGACCCTCTCCGAATTCCCTCAGGGGCTAAAGCCCAGCTTAATTTTCGGCTAATTGCGGCACGACTAAAGTCATGCCCTGTTACAAAACCTTTGTGAATCGACGATCAATCGACTTTTTTCCGCAGCCTGTAGTGCCCGGCTTAGTTTTTTCCCTTCGCAAACAAATCATCCAGCTTCTTCTCGTACGCGTGGTAGTCCAAATACTTGTAAAGATCCGCACGCGATTGCATCAGCGGGACCACGTTTTTCTGCGTTCCTTCCGCGCGAATGGCCTCATAAACCTTAAGCGCCGCCGCATTCATGGCGCGGTAGGCCCCGCAACAGTAGAGAATAATGTCCACGCCCGCAGCGGCTAGTTCCTCGCGCGTCCAGATCGGCGTCTGCCCAAACTCCGTGATATTCGCGAGAATAGGCACACCCACCGCTGCGCGGAATTCAGAGTACTGCGCCAGTTCCGTCACCGCTTCGGCAAAGATCATATCGGCGCCGGCAGCTACGTAAGCCTGCGCCCTTTCAATGGCTGCGGCAAGCCCCTCATTGGCCAGCGCATCGGTGCGTGCCATTAATACAAACTGTTCGTCGGTCCGCGCGTCTACAGCGGCCTTGATTCGGTCCACCATCTCGCTGGTTGGGACAAGTTCCTTGCCGGGACGGTGGCCGCAGCGCTTCTGGCCCACCTGGTCTTCCATGTGAACCGCCGCCGCACCAGCCTTGATCATCGAGCGAATGGTCCGCGCAATGTTGTAGGCCCCGCCCCAGCCGGTATCGATGTCAACGAGCAATGGTAAGCCGGATGCATCCATAATCCGCCGCGCATCGACCAGCACATCTTCCATGGAGCTGATGCCCAGATCCGGAATCCCCAGCGAATTGGCAGCCACACCGCCCCCAGACAGGTAGAGCGCCTTGAACCCCGTCGCCTCCGCCAGCCGAGCTGTATATGCGTTGATCGCCCCTGCTACCTGGAGCGGCTTCTCTTCCCGCAGCGCAATGCGGAAACTCTCACCTGCCGATACTCGATTGTCTCTCTGCTGCATCGAATGCCTTGCGCCGCATCATAGCAGCCTGACGCCCTTGCTTTCCCAACCGCAGGGCGCGGTGCGACAATCATCCGGTCGGCGCCGTCCATCTTCAACAGAGGACGACGCCCAAAGGAGAACCATCGACATGAAACGCCTTCTCATTTGTACCGGCCTGCTGTTCGTTGCCACCGCGGTTTTTGCCCAAACACCTGCACCCAAGCCCCCGCCGAAGAGCCCGCCGGCCACTGAAACGGCTACCATCGCCGGCAAGACCATTTCCATTACCTACAGCTCACCCGGCGTGAAAGGCCGCGAGGGCAAACTCTTCTCCAAGGACGGACAGATCGGCAAGGACCCGCAGTATCCCATCTGGCGGGCAGGCGCGAATGCCGCTACAACCTTGAAGACGGATGGCAACCTCAACATCGGCGGGCTGGCTGTCCCCGCAGGCACCTACACGCTGTTCGTCGACATCAGCGACCCCGACAACTGGAGCCTGATCGTGAACAAGAAGACCGGTGAATGGGGTCTTGCGTATGACGCGACCCAGGATCTTGGGAAGGTGAAGTTCCCCACCTCGGCAACCCCCGCGCTGGTCGAGAATCTCAAGTACACGCTGACCGACCGGGGCGGCGGCAAGGGCTCCCTCACCCTGGCCTGGGAGACTAAGAGCGCAACCGTAAACTTCACCGTGAAATAGGGCTCGGCGCGCTGGGCTTGAACGGCGGGGCGGCATTTTCAAACAAATTGCGGCCCTGCCGATACAATATGTATAAGACGTGAACTTTCCCGGGGGAATTGAACCTTGCCGCTGTATGCCTATCGCTGTACCCAATGTGGCCATCGCTTCGAAAAAATCCAGAACTTCTCGGCCGAGCCGGAGCTGGAATGCCCCAAATGCCACGGAGTGCTTGAGCGCCCTCTGACCGCGCCCCGGCTGCATTTCAAGGGTGCAGGCTGGTATGTGAACGACTACGCCGCAAAAAGCAGTGAGTCCGATACTGGATCTGAACCGCCCAAGTCTGAGTCCAACCCGGACACCAAGGCTCCCGCAGCCAAGACAGAGAGTTCTACTCCGGCGCCTGCTACAACGCCGACATCCGCACCGAGTTCTTCGACGCCTGGCTCAAATACATAGAAGCTAAAGAAGTCCTTGCTGCTTCAACTTCACAGCAATCACATCGGTGTATTTATTGCCGGAGCCGGTATTGAACAGCACCACGCGGTCTTCGGGTTTCAGGAATCCGGTTGCCAACAGGCGATCGTATGCGGCTGTGGCTGCGGCTCCTTCCGGCGAAAGCAACACGCCCTCATGCCTGGCCCAGTCCTTGAGAGATGCGAAAATCTGGTCGTCGGTGAGGGCCAGCGCTGTTCCGCCCGACGCGCGCACAATCTCCAGAATCAGCGCGTCCCCATAGGGTTTGGGCACGCGCAGGCCAGATGCAAAGGTGTGCGCATCCTGCCACATTGTGCTCACTGTTTCTCCCTGGTCGAAGGCGCGGGCCACTGGTGCGCATCCGGCAGCTTGAATAGCAATCATCTTTGGCCGGCGTCCTGTCACCCAGCCCAATTGCTCCATCTCTTCGAACGCTTTCCACATGCCGATCATTCCAACGCCGCCGCCGGTGGGATAAAAAACGGCATCGGGATACTCCCAGCCCAACTGCTCCACCAGTTCGTAGCCCATGGTCTTCTTGCCCTCCACGCGAAACGGTTCCTTGAGTGTGGAGATATCGAACCATCCCTCGGCCGCCTTGCGGTCAGCCACAATCCGGCCGCAGTCGGAGATCAGGCCATCAACCAGCGTCAAATGCGCCCCGTAGGCAAGGCACTCGACCCGATTGGCCATCGGCACATCCTTTGGCATGAAGATATGCGCCTCGATCCCCGCCGCCGCCGCATAGGCCGCCAGTGCGCCTCCGGCATTGCCGGCCGAAGGCGCGGCCAGCTTCGCGATTCCATAATGCCGCGCCATGGTCACGGCCAGCGCAAGGCCCCGCGCTTTGAAGGTCCCGGTCGGGTTGGCGCCTTCTTCCTTGAGCCATACGCTCGGATTCCGGCGGCTGCGCAGCATGGGCGTCCATCCTTCTCCCAGCGTCACCGGCTCCACCTCGGGCAGGACTTGTTTGTAACGCCACATCCCGCTCCAACTGGCATCCTGGGCATTCTTGCCGATCAACTCGCGCTGCTTCAGACCGGCTGCGGCAGATAGATCGTAGCGAACATAAAGCGTGCCGGCACAGGCCGTGCAAACCGTTTGCGGGGTCGCCGCGTCGAGGTGCAAATGACATCGGGAACATTCGAGGAAAGCAATCTCGGGCATGGCCATAGGATAATGGAGTCCTCGCACCCTCAAGGCCAATCCATGACCCAGGACAACCCGCAAGCTTCTCCGAGGCCCGCTCGCACCTGGGCCTCCGCACTGGCCCTCGCCGCCGTAATCCTCTTCGCGGCGGGAATCGCAGCCGGTTTTTTACCTGCATTCACCGCAACGGCTCTGGGCCTTCGTTGCGCCGGAATCGCGCTTTTGATTCCCTTCGCTTTGCGGAGGCGATCGCTGCTCGTCTGGACGTTTCTTGCCATGCTGGCCGGCGCGGAACTCGGATTTGACGCACCCCACTTCGCCAGCCAAACACATTTCCTGGGCGAGATCTTCCTTCGCCTCATCCGCATGATTGTTGCGCCGTTGATTTTTGGTGGCATTGTTACCGGCATCGCCGGTCATAGCGAATTGAAAAGCGTGGGCCGCGTAGCGCTCAAGTCCCTGATCTTTTTTGAGGTCGTCACCACATTCGGCCTCATCCTGGGCGCATGTGCGATCAACTTCACGCAGGCGGGAACGGGCGTCACGCTGCCGGCCGTCGTTCAAGCCGTGGCGCCGACGGCCCACCCGCAAGGCTGGCAGCAGATTTTGCTCAATGTTTTTCCGGAGAACATTGCCCAGGCTGTCGCTGAAAATCAGATTCTGCAGGTAGCCGTTTTTGCGTTGCTTTTCGGTACGGCACTCGCCACGCTTCCCGAACCTAAACGCGCGCCTCTGCTGACCGTGCTTCAGTCGCTTACAGAGACCATGTTCCGCCTGACACGCATCATCATGGTTGTCGCGCCGGTCGCCGCCGGAGCAGCGCTGGCTTACACCGTCGGCAGCATGGGGCTGGCTACACTATTGCCGCTGGCCAAGCTGCTGATCACGTGCTACATCGCGTTGGGTATCTTCCTGGTGGTGCTTGCGCTCATCCTGTTTTTTGCGCGCATTCCCGTGGGTCGCTTTGCCGCCGCAGTTGCCGAGCCTGCCGCATTGGGCTTTGCCACCACTTCGTCAGAAGCCGCGCTGCCGCTGGCGATGGAGCGCATGGAGGAGTTCGGCGTGCCGCGCTGGATTGTCTCCTTCGTCATTCCCACCGGCTACAGCTTCAACATGACTGGGTCCAGCATTTACCTCTCCATGGCTGCGCTGTTCGCGGCGCAGGCAGCGGGTTTGCATCTCACGATAGGTCAGCAAGTCTTTTTGCTTGCCACCCTCATGCTGACAAGTAAGGGTGTAGCCGGAGTGCCGCGATCGGTTCTGGTAGTCCTGTTGGCGACGGCCTGTTGGCGACGGCAAGTTCCTTTCAGATTCCCGCTACGGCTGTGTTGATGTTGCTCGGCGTCGACACACTGATGGACATGGGCCGCACCGCCATGAATGTGATCGGGAACTGCCTGGCCGTGGCCGTTGTGGCGCGCTGGGAAGGCGAACTGAAACCTCCGGGCACGCCAAATTGAAGACTGAGGTACCTGAGATGACACGAAAAAGCGATACACAGCTAACTGAGGCCATGCGCAAGAAGATGCTTGTCAAATTCTGGAGCCCTTTCGAGCCGGGTTCAGCGTACGGCTACGTGCTGGATATCGGTCCGCGTTTCTTCCTGCTGGGATTGATCGGCGACGAAGTGAGGTTCAACGGCTTCCAGTGCATGCGTCTTGCCGACGTTCGGCAATTACGCGTTCCCGACCCTAACGCTACGTTCATTGTTGCAGCACTTCGCAAACGCGGCGAGGTCATTGAGAAGAAGCCGAAAATAAACCTAAATGGCGTTCCACAATTGCTCAAGTCGGCGCAGCGCCTCTTCCCACTGGTCACAATTCATCAGGAAAGAGTGGACCCTGATTCGTGCAAGATTGGTCGCGTGGTTGGATTCAGCGATAGCGACGTTTACTTGCTGGAAATAGGTCCGGACGCGATCTGGGAGGAGCAGCCCACGGGGATTCCATTGCGAGAGATTACTCGCGTGGATTTTGGCGGTGGCTATGAAGACGCGTTGTACATCGTCGGCGGAGACCCCGACCTATCCAAATTGAAACAGCAGAAATAGCCTCAGACTCTGCACTCGATGGAGCCAATCGGGGGGAACTCCGGTCCCCAGCCGCTAAGATGGTTGAAGGACCATGCCACTGCTCGATCCCATTCCGTTTCCGGTGGAACACGCCGACTATGCTGCCCTCGAGTGGGAGCCGTTGCTGGCCCTCGTCGCCGGGTTTGCCGCCTCGCCGGTCGGACGCAATGCGATTCTGGACCTTCGCCCTTCCACCGACGAAGACTGGATCAGGAGCCAGCATCAGCTCACCGCCGAGCTTCGCCTGATCCTGGTAGAGCAGGTTTCCATCCCCTGCGGCGGCCTGTTTGACCCAACGCAACTGGCCGCCAAGGCGCAAATTCCCGGCGCCGCTCTCGAAGCCACTGAACTCCAAGCCATCGCTCGCCTGGCCAACGACGTAGCTTCTTGGCAAGCACTGCTTCAGTCACCGCCCGCGCGCCTGGCTGGCAAGCTTTCCGGACTTTCAGCGCTCTCAGCCGCGCTCAC
>JBELAI010000034.1:0-36862 GCA_049508975.1 Occallatibacter sp.
ATCTTCCGCCGCGAGTCATGCCCATCCCATCCCGGTCGATAATCCACCGCCATTCCGAGCAAAGATGGCAGCGCAGTCTGCGCCGCCTCACTGGTCAACATCACTCGATGACCCCGCGCTCCCGCCGGAGCCTTGTCACTGGCTACATTGACTACCGTCAACACCCCTTCGAAAGGGACCCTGTTCGGGTGCCCTTCCACATGAGGGAACTTCACTGCCATCGCTTCCAATCGCATGGGCTCTCCGCCATCCTTAGCTACTATCGTGTGGTTTCCAGGTAATAGCTTCATCCCGTTTTCATGGGTTATTACAAAGTTTCTTGAGATGTGAAAGAAACGCTCGGGATCTGCACTTTGTTTATCTCGCGCTTCGACCCTCTGTCCAGGAACATCGACGTGAAAGGAACCTGAAGCTAGTAGCTGGAGGCTGGAGGCTTGTTAGTGTCCGCCGCTTCGCCCGCCAACTGCACCGCCCCGTCCTGCCCCAGCGGCCCCAGCCCTCGCATTGCCCGCACCTCATTCACTGTCAAAACACCCGCCTGCAAAAGCTGCACCTGCACTGCCAGTTCTGTCTCCTCGTCTCTTGCATTCAGTTCGTTAAATGCAAATTCGAACTCCCGCCACCCTATGCACTTTCCGAACAGGTCGCGTGTGATATGGCCCGCAATCAGCATCGCCAGTGGTGAGATTGCTCCACGGAAAGCCTCATCCGTCATCTCCGAGGCAGTTGATTGATTGACGTCCGCCTCCAGCCCCAGCAAGAGCGGAGGCAATCCAAAAGAATTCGCCACCATGCGGATCAAGAACTCTTGCCATGCCAGGCGAAGGTCCGCATCTGTCCCTTGCGCAAACCGCAAAACTTCCGGCTTCTGCTGGGTCGAAATCAACGGCACTCTGCCGGTGCCTTCAATCTCGTCCTGCCACCAGCGGATCAGCCGATCATGCTGTGTTGGCGTAGCCTCGTTCAGCCATAGCGCATATTGCGCCACCGTGTTAGCCGCCAACTTGCCCGCAAACCGGTGCGCACTGAGAAACTGGTTCACGGTCTCGAACGCCACCTCGAGGGGCCCCAGTCCGAAAGGCGTAAAACTACGCGGATTCATGCGAATGTAAATCAGCTGGTCGTCGCGCAACTCAACAGCGCTCGACTCCAATTGTCCCGTCACAGCCTGCGCGTATCGCGGAGTCTCCTGCTGCCCGTCCCATCGCGCGTTGATCCGGATCGAGGCCCCATCCACCGGCCACATCATCGCCGGACGATCGGAGTCGCCCGTTGGTTCCATTTCAATGGCCCCAAACCCGCCCGTCAGAGCATCTTCAATGACCTGCTCAATCAGTGTGCGAAAACTGTCAACCGCATTGGGCTCTTCCAAAGTTCGCCGTAACGCCCGCAGCTTCCGTTCCGTAAAAGCCACATCCCCCGGCCGTACGCCGCGACGCACCCTTACCTGCCAATCCATGGCTGCGATACGGTCCTTGATTACGTTGATGGCCCGCCGCACCACTGGCGTCTCGGCAAAGCGGCGCAGATTCGCCGGTGTAGGCTTGGGCATCAGCTTTCCTGGAAACTGGACCGGGCCTAAAATCGCAGGGAGCGCCAGAGTCTTTCGCTCCGTCTCCGCAGTGCGATCCCGATTTACCTGTTGGCCATTCAAAGCATGCCCGTCTCCCTGGCGCGTCGCCTGCCGCCAGATCTCCCTCAACCGTTCTCCAACTTTCAAGTGCACCTTCCTTTTCCCGCGACGCCCAAAACAAAAAGGCATAACCCGGGAAAGGGTCATGCCTCATTCTTTGCCAGCTAACAGCTGTCAGCTATCAGTTATCTGTTGTCAGTTATCAGCTAATAAGCCAGGTTTTCTAACTCACAAAACCCATCCTACTCCAAACAAATGAAATGAACTGCAAATCTCTGCGAATTATTTTTGCCCTCTTAAAGCATGATTGCAAAGGCTGATAAATGATAACTTCGCTTCAAATCCGTAACTCCCGCCGCGCGGTCTCAGCCACCCGGCCCAGGTCCGATGTGGTCAGAACCCGGATCTGGTGCTCTTCCATCGTCTCCACTCCAAACCGGTAAATCTCCAGCCTCTCCGGCTCCTCAGCGGTTGCTCCCAGCTTTGCCGCAGGCTCGATCACCGCGGTCAACTCCAGCTGCGCTTTCTCCACCCGATTTACCCCTGCCCGTAACCCCGCCGCGGAAAACGCCAGCACCTTGGCCATTTCCACGCCCGGCTCCAGGCTCACCGCGTGAAACATGCGGATCAGCCCATTCGGCCTGTAGCCCACATCGATCTTCAGCGGATCTCCCGGCCGCGTATACTCCGAGGCCGCAATCCTTTTCCTCAGCAGATCCCACACCCCGACCCGTTCAAATTCGCCGCGCATCCGTGCCTGGATCGCCGCCCGCCCGCTCAACCTCGGCACGCGCTGCCGTGGAGGTGGCTCCACATACAGGCGCATCAGCTCTTCCATTCCCGCCGGAAGGCTTTCCGCCAGGTAGGCTTTGCCTTCCGTCATCTGCACGCTCAACGACAGCGATTCCTTGAGCAGCCGCATCAGGTCTCCATCAGGCTCGGCCTGAAAACGCATGCGTAGCTCACTTTCCATCGCCTCCAACAGCGGCGTATCGGCATCCGGATCAATACAGCGTACACGGCGCCAGTCTCGCGTGAACTGGACCAGCGCGGGTTCGGGCCTGCCTGCCCCGACGCTGCCCTGCTCGCGTAGAATCACCCCGATATACACATACTCATTCCGCACCGCATCCGGCACATACCGGAGCAGGTTAAACTCGCACGCACGCCGCTCGTTGCCGCCACTCATTCCATGTCCTGAGCGCACCGCTCGCCATTATTTAATGCGCTGTCCTCACTCACCTTACATGACTCTCCCGGCAATGTTAGTCTCCCACCGCGTGTCCTTCCAAGCCGTGTTTTCATTTCCTTCCTTGCAACTTCCCCATTTAGGAAATGGCTTCCGATGCGTCCTCCCGAATTCCTCAATCAGCTCCCTGACCCTGCTGCGACGTGCCAGCAACTTCTCCACCAGCGCCTCCATCTCCGCAAGATCCCCGCCATACCACTCCGGCGGAACTTCGCTGGCTGCCGCCCACACCGTCTCCGCGGCCATCGTTTCGATTCTCGTCAGCCACGGCTCAAACGACTCCCATCCTAGAACTTCCCGGTACACGTCGTTGCGGTAATAAACCCCGCGCAGTGGAATATCTTCGAACATCCAATCCCCGGCGTGAAAGCAATACCCGAAGTCGATGAATACCGCCCGGTAGCGCTTTTCCCGTTGCTTGCGCGCAAACACGGCCTGTCGCCCATTCGAGTTCCCGGTCCATTTGTCCAAGGCCAGAATCCCCGCAAACTCGCCCAGGTTTCTCACCTCTGCAAGGTGTTCTTCGGGCAGATAGTCCACCACTAGGCCCGGCATCAGCCCGCCCACAAATCGCGAGCCGAACTGCAACCCCGGCTGGCATTTCACCCGCGTAGTGCCCAGGTCGATCTCCAATTCCTGCGTATGCTCCACCAGCCAACTGGAGACCTCGATCAACTCGACCTCCGGCGCCGTCAATCCAGCCGCCAGAGCCAGCCGCGATGCCAGAAACTCATTCGCCAGTACTCTCATGTGCTGCGGATTGTTCTGGAACTTCACCACATACACATGTCCGTCCGCGCCCAGCATCAGCTGGCCCTGCGCACCGCCCCGCATCCGCCGGATGTGCTGCACCGCCAGAACCGCCAAGCCCACTCCCTCACTTTTCCCGATTGTTATTCAGATTCTAAGCGCTCTGGCGGGAATGTTCAGCATAACCAGCTTCTAGCTTCCCGCTTCCAGCTATCAGCTATCAGCCGGAGTTGAGCCCACATCGGCGTTATCGAGCCCGCCCACTGCATCCTCCCTCAGCACGAAAAGGCTGAAAGCTGAGAGCTAAAAGCTAGCAACGAGCAGATGCGCCCTCGCCCCCAACCCAATCGCCATCGCCATCACCAGGTCGTCATGCGCTCCTGCTCGCGCCCCTGTCCCCCCATTCGGCAGCCGCACAAAACTCCTGCATTCAGAAAGCAATCTACGGCTCATGAACCTTTCCGGATGCTCGACCAGCATCGCACCCAGTTTTCCCAGCACCGCCGGCCTGCTCAACGACGTCGTCAGCCACCCTGCTTGCCCCCCTTGCCGGTAGATCCGCCCATATCCGCAAACCGTCTCCGCCAGCGCCAAAACCCCGCTGCCGTGATTGTTTCTTTCCACCACCAGCCAGGCTCCGTTGTACTCCGTCGCGAGCCTCGTCACCAGCCACGCCAATTCCAGACCGCCCACATGCCCCGCGAACTCCGCGCACTGCATGCCCGTTTCCATGTCCAGAACCTCGGCCGCGGAATAATCCCCTTCGCTGCCACCACCGGATGGATCCACCGCCAGCAGATACTGTTTTCCCCGCAGCGCCGGCAGCCAAACTTCCAGTTCCCCGTTCCGTCGCCGCTCCTGAGGCTCGGGAGTCCCCGCCAGCCGTTCCTCGATTCCGACCAGCTCAAACACCGAACTCCCGCTCGCCAGAAAGCAGCTCTCTTCGTTCTCCGCATACTCCTGCTTCGCCAACCCGCGAAAGTTCGAGCGTATCTTTCGTCTGTACCCAATCTGTTCGCGGTCCAGATTGTACCGGGCAATCAGCTCCCGCTCCTCTTCCGTCAAACTCGCCTCGTCCACCGCCTCGGCACGATAGCTCGGCTCCATCCACCAGGGAAAGAAATGCCGCACCATTCCCGTCTCGCCGGCTTTCTGCCATTCCTCGTGAAAGCAGCCTCCAACTCCGTCCGGCGTCGATTCCAGAATCAGCTCCGCACCCGGCGCCATCGATGCCCGTAGCCCCGCCAATGTCTCCGCAGGGTCCCCCGGCCAGCGCGCCAGTTCGGAACAATGCAAGTTCTGCACCGTCAATCCACGCCCGGCATTGCGATCACCGGCCGACACCACACGATATTGCGAGTCCAACTCTGGAAACACAATTTGCCGCACATTCAACTGCGAAGTCCTCAGCGGACCTTGCCGCAGCTCTTCCGGCATCCATTCCAGAAATCGATGGACGATGCGGAATATCTCCTCTGCCGACTCCTGCGTATGCGCCACCTGCAGCGTAAGTGTGCCCGGCTGCGTAATGGTCTTCAGAAAGAACCGCGCCGCCGCCCACGTTGTCAGCCCCATCTGGCGAGCCTTCAGAACGATGTTCCGCTCTCCCCGCCGCAGCTCAAATGCCTGCTGCGCCGCATTCGCTTGCAAGTGCACCGGCCGCCCCTCGCGCGCCCTCACCAGCAACAGTTCCTCGGCCAGCGCCATCCCCACCGTCCGTCCATCCAGAACCTTGAGGCGATGATCCAGAATTGCCCCGTATCGAACCAGTTCTTCACGGTCAAGCTCCACAGCGCACTGCATCCACTCCCGCGCGCCATCGGCGCCTACCACTTCCATCTTTGCCAAGGATCCCCCAAATTGGATTGGTTCGACAGCGTTCCCCCTCCCATTCAACTTCACTGAACAGTGTTCTATCGACAAGGGGTCAACCCAGTTCGCTCGATTGTCTCGGGAACATCGGGTCCCTCACGAGGGCAAGTGTTGTCTGCGGACGCGGTTTGAGGAAGACGGCCAGGAGGTATATCGCTTGAATGGTCGATGCGATATTGGGTCTAGGCCGACTCATCTTTACTGCAATCGTTCAATCACAATGCCTCGACTCCACACCCCGCCCGTGTTGGTGCCAGAGCCTGCACTTTCCGTCTGGACGGGCACACTCGCCGCCAGGTTGAAGAGAGTGGGATATCCGTTTCCCGATGAGATGCTGGTGCCGATCTGCGCAGTAGCGACCGTATAGCCATTCGCAGTGCCACCCGTGTTCAATGCTTTGACGAAGCTGGTCACGGTGTATGCCGTGGAGCTCGCCGTCGTCCCATAGGTTAGGCCGCTCACTCGATACAATCCCGCATAGGCTGATGTCCATGCTGTCGCGTACGTCCCCGTCGGTGCCGATTCGCTAATCATGCTTTGGACGTAAACCGTGCAAGGCAAATGGTCTCTTCCATCCAGGCAGCCAAGTGTGTTTGTAGCAACCGGAACGCCGGCGTTGGAAAGGTTGCCGCTCTGGTCAATCTGGAGAGCGTAAGTCTGACCGCTGGGGGACGCGTATTTAGGTAAAGCGAATCCGCCATCGTCAAACAGCGACATCAGATACGCGTTCCCGGCAAGATTCGCGGCATAAAGAAGCCTCGTCGTGCTGAGGCTGTCTGTGGCCCTGAAAACAGCGACGGAGCTGCCTGGAGTAACTGTCCCGTATCCATTCCCAGCTAAGAGTAATCCTCCCTGTACAGTCGTACCCGCATTGATTTGCCCCGGGGAAGTGATATCTCCGCTTGCATCGACCGTGACGCCGCCCTGCAAACGTTCAAGCGTATCGGTGCTGTTCAGTATGTTGTGGTCTTCCCGAAGCACAGCGGGCGCGGTTGTAAAGTTGATATACCCGCCGGTAACCCCGTTGAGCTTGTTGCCTCGGACTGTCACATCGTTGAAACTCATGAAAGAGTCTTCCTGGTAAATCCCAAGGCCAACATTGCTGATATCGTTGTCGAGAATATTCGTGTCTAAAGACGCCGGTATACCCGAAGCGGACACCATATCGACTCCACGGCATGAACTGCCTGCACCCGACGTGAGAGTCGAACTGGTTATCGTGTTCCCGATAATCGTTGTGCCAATCAACTGACCAGCCCGCCCCCCGTCACCACGTCCAATTTGGATACCCGCACAGTCTAATGACGAATTCCGTAGGTCAATCGCGTTATTGGCAATCAACGTGTTTTGAAGGATGGGTGCGAGGGTCATGGCCCACGTACTACCGCTCGCATAAGTCGCAGCCACCGCTGAAGAATTACTGATTGCGATTGCGGTCGTACTGTTCGCAAGCACAGTCGCTGCTGTGACATTGTTTCCTGCATTTGAAAAATTGGCGGTTGCGACGTTCGAGATTCCGGCCAGACCGTTGAAGCTTCCGGCGATGTCCGACCCAGCTCCGTCAAACGTCCCAAGGTACACAGCAGTCGTCGCCAAGCTGGTCAGAGTTGCCCCTCCCGTGCAATATCCGCTGTACAAAGGGCTTGCCGTAGATGGCAATGTCTCAGGCACGGCGAACGGATTGACAAAGGAAATTGTCGTGGCCGTGTTGGAGTAGACAATGAAGGTGCCGTTGTTCCCCCCGTTGTTCGCGCACGCCAGTGTGAAAGCCCACCTTTGATACTGATTGGCAGTGAGGCCGCTCATGCCGGAAAGAATCATCAACGGAGGGGTTGTGAAGACCCTGGGCTGGAACGTAACAGCAATCAACGACCCGCCAGTCACGCTGAACGATTGCGCCGATTGCTTGATAACCTGAGTTATCGTGCTGCTCAGTGGAGAGTAGCCGCCAGCTGTGATTGCTTTTTGGTTTGTCTGCGTCCATGGAACACCGATTGTTCCGGGGATAGTAATCTGATTGCCGGAAACAACATCGTTAACCGATGAAAAGTAGTTGGGCGGTCCGATGGTGATTGTTCCATTGGTACAGCTGTTACCCGTCACGGTCATGTTCGATCCTGTTAATTCATTTGCGCACTGAGATGTCCAGACATTGCCGGTTACTGTGGCATTGAGGAAAATCCCTGAAAGTTCACCGCCATAGTTGGTGCCGTTGTCGTTCATGTGGTTGTTGCTAAAGGTGAAGTTGCGCGTCCAACCGAGACCGGCCGCACCAATCTCCGCAACAAATCCATAGCCGTCGCTAGCTATGGTAGTGTTGTTGAAAATGTTGTCGGAAATGTCCATGTCGAACTGGCTTGTTCCAGGGTAGCCGGTGTAGTCATAGGTCTGAATCGGATCGGAGTGGGTGGCGCCCGCCATTCCAGCCAATGAGCCCAATCCCCACGTGTCGAATACGTTACCGCGAATCACAAGGCGATGATCCCACCCGCTTGATCCGATGACACTCCCACCGGAGTTGAAAAACTTGTTGTCCAGGATGTAGATGTCATACGGGAGCGGATACGAGTTGTAACCCTGTATTCCGATCGGAGTGATACTCCAGTTCTGAAATACTATGTTTTTGATTGTGATGCCGTGGACTGCATTCACCCCGTTGTTGTTGCTGTTAATCTCAATCGCGGGGATGCAATCGGAGAGGCTGGCTGAGCAATAAGAACCGCTGGGCGTGTTCGCCGGATTGCCGTCCATGACTCCGTTTTGAATCGTTACATTCGTAGCAACCGAGGTGCCGGTGACCGGGTACGTCTGGATCATTCCGCCGCGTGCCGTTCCTCCCGAATATGCGCCGATCTGGAACGTGCTTCCACCGAGGTCGACGATGTTATTCTGGCTCACTTTGATTGGAGCCACAGCCGAGAGAGTGTAGATGCCGCCTTGTGCCACTTGTAAATTGTGGTTTGGGCTCAGAACAACCTGAGTGGTCCACGACGTACCGCAGGACGGGTCCACCTGTATGGTTCCGGATGCGCCGCCAAGCACACCATCGACCGTATTGATTTTTGCGCCGCAATCGCTCCCTGAATATGCTGAGGCCGAAAAGACATGGTTGACGCTCTGCGCAGCGACGGCGCCACCAAAGGCGCCATTGCCGGGAACAACGATGCCATTCAAGCCATCCGTGGCTAATCCCGCAATTGCTGCTTGTGCTCCGAGACTCGCCAAAGCTCCACTCGCGCTCGAAGCCCCTGTCCCACCCGCGGAGACGGTCACTTGACTCATACCGCCAATCGATGTTCCGTTCCCCGTGTAATAAGCAATTTGACCGGAGGTTGCGGAGCTGACAGTGCCGCTGCCGCCACCGGAGCTTGTTCCACACGCTGATCCCGTATTCGTGATATAGCCGGAAGTATCGATCTGCACGCAGTTATGACCGCTGCCTGCGGCGAGCCCTGGAAACTTGATTGCGGCCGCTCCCATGAAGCTTGCGTAGAGCGAACTGCTGCTGCCGCCATAAACGTTGAATCCCGCCCCGGCGCCGGTTTCGTAATTAACCCGCACTACACCGGCAGAATTAGAGGCATTTATATACGTATCGCCACTATTCGTGCTCTGGTAAGCCTTGAAGCTGTCCAGTCCGCCCAAGGCTGAATTCAGCGACCAGTTATTGCTCGCATCTTTTACCAGGTACCACTGGCTGTTCCCATTCCAGTCCTTATAGGTAAAGGATCCTTTCTGGCTGGCAGTGAGTCCTGGCCAAAGATAATAGTCGACTTCTGAATCGGAGTTATTGCGCACTGTGATAGTTCCATCTGACTGCGACGTTCCCGCCACCTGCAACGTTCCGTTGAACTGAGCATTTCCTGCGTGGTCGATCGTTGCAACGGTCGTCTCGGTCGCGCCGCCCGATCCGAAAACAACACCGCCCGTTCCCGAGTTATTCGATCCATTCAGAACTATTGCTCCAGTGCCCGCCGCATTCACGACCGTCTGGTTGTTGGTACTCGATTGCCCGTTGTTATATTGCCCAATCGACAGGCGGTACACGCTGTTCAATTCATCCAGAACCTGGTAGAACTGCTCTCCCACCGTCGCATCGCTCAAGCCCGTCGTCCACCGGTATCCGAAGTCCGTCTGGTACCGGTCCTGTAACCCGCGCTCGTTGCCCAGCCCAATCCCGAGACGAAAGTGGTTCGTTACCGTCGCGTCCTGTTGGCTCCCATACCAGTCACCATTCAGTCCGTTGAAACTCCGGTGAAATGTATCGAGGAAGCTGTTGCGTGTGCCGGCGTCGGTAAGCTTGCCAGTAAGCATGGCTCCGCCCGTCATCCAGCTGTTGTAGGAGCTGCCCGCATCGGCCGCTACCTGGTTGTTCGAGTTCTCGTTCCTCAATCCCACAATCGTGTTGTTCTGCGCATTCGGTCCCAGGTGCAATGCTGTATTGCATCCTTCTACATCTCCTCCGGTGAATGTGTTTCCATCCCCCTGCTGCAAGTTGATCCCGTACGTCCCCGCAATCGGACTGCCCCCACTCGTTGGACAAACGATGTGCAACCGCACAAATGCGCTCGCGTTCATCCAATCCGTCGTGGCCGCATTCGCTACCTGGTGCCCAATTGCATTCACTCCAATTAGGAAGCCGCCGAATTCGTCGTCGAAGAACGTTCCACCCGTGTAATTTCCAGTTCCGTCCAATGTCATGCCCGTCTGGTTCTGATTTCCCAGGAAATAAAGACTCTCCAGATCCAGTTCTTGCGTGCGATAAGCGATCAGCCCTTGCGCCGTCGCACTGCTTGCGGCGGTCGTGTTAATAACCAGGTCTTCCATGTGAAAGCCGGATGTATCCGCCGCGTAAGTCGGGTCGCCAATCTGCACCATCGCGCCTGTTCCGGAGTAGAGAAACGCCGTTCCCCCCTGGCTACCGCTCGCCGCACTCCCGCCCCGCAATGCGCAACCGCGCAGCGATACATTTCTCGTTCCGGCCATCACAATTACCTGGTTGGCCGTCGAAATGGTCGCGCACGGCAGCAGCACCGCGGTGTTCGCCGTCGATATCGTCAGGTTCGAACCCATCGACAGACTTCCCGCGAAGTTACGTGCATCGCATGTTCCGCCGAACGTCGCGCTCACCGCACCCAGACACGCCTGTAACCTGGCTCCAAAGTCGGCACCCGGAAACTGGTCCACCTGCAGTGCCGTGCCCAACGGGTTATTCGCCACCAGTGCCGAATACGTTCCACCGCCCGGCAGGTTACCGCCCCCACCATCCAACTGCGTGCCGTTACTCTGCGAGCTAGACGCGTTCCACACTGTATATCCGCCGTTTCCCTTCAGAAGATTACCTGCAAAGAACGTCATGTTCTGGCCCGCAATCAGGTTCACCGGCGCGGCCGTATCCCAGGTTCCCTGCACATTCACGCTCGCCGTCGTCGTTCCCGAGCAACCCACACCGCCCTGCGTCACACTCACTGTTCCGATTGCGCCGCTGTTGTTCACGATCGCAACCGCCTGCGCCGTGCAGCTTCCGCTGAACTTCAGCGGAACCTGCAATCCATATGGATCAAAACCCAGCCCAAGTTCCGTCCCCGTCGTCACCGCCGTTACTGCCCCGCCCGAAGCTGTCACCGTAAGCTGCGGTTGCACTGCACTCCAGGTCGGCAACACCACCGCATTGCGCACTGTCCAGCCCTGTTGCGTGCCGGCAAAATCCAACACCAGGCCCGTGGGCGGCTCACCTGTCGCGGCCGAATTCCCGACCATCGCCACCACATTGTCGAGGACGTTATTGGATCCCGCGCCCGCCGTGAACGCATGCGTCGCCTGGATCGTGATGTTCTGCCATCTGTTTGAATCGGAGTTTAGTCCCGCCGGTGTTGCTCCCGGCAGCGCGGGAATTGCAATTCCGGTGTTCAGTCCGCGAATATCGATGTTGCGGAACTCGCTCCACTGCGGCCACTGCGCCAGGTACAATCCGCAGGTGTGCGTCGAGTGCGCCCCTGGATACTGCGCCGCCATCGGGTCGACACCCGTGGTTGCAATCTCAACATTCTCAATCTCAGCCACGCGAAGACCGTTTCCACCCGACCCTGTGGCCGCCGGCATGGCGATCGCGCAATTGCCCACTGCCCACGCCGTGCCTGTCCCCTGCGTGCCTGTCAGCCCGTTTCCGCCCGGCGAGAAGATTGAGTTCCTCTCCATCAGCCGACTTACTGCGCACATTCCTGCTGCCGCGCGTCCCTCTGCAGCCGAGCAGGAAATATCCGCACTCTGGTCCACATAAATCGTGAGATCGTGAATCCGCGTGTACGACAGCAGACTCACGCTATCCGTTCCCGTCGCCAGAACGTCCTGCCCCGGAAAACCCATCAACGCCGAAGCTTGTTTCCCCAGGCCGCCAATCGACTCCCCACGCCAGTTCAACGAGCGCGTCTTGCAGGTTCCCTGCGGAATCGTCAGCGTTACGCCGTTTGCATTGGCATAATTCAGCGCAGCTTGCAGCGCATTCGTATCGTCCGTGGCTCCATCGCATACCGCGCCGAATTCCTTTACGCTGCGCTCCTGTTGTTGCGCCGTCGCCCGGCGCAGGTCTTTCACATACACGCCGTTCGAGTTCGTAAACCCATCGGTCCCCGTGTAGGTCGGGGGAATCATAACTGCACCATTGTTCCCAGCGGCATTGATCGCCGCCTGCAGTGTTGTCTGCGAGCTGCCGGCCAATGGCGACTGCTCTCCATTCATCGCCGGTGTCTGCAAGGCGCCAGTCATGTTTCCACCCGCCAGCGGGACTGCTTCGCTGAATGTCGTGTCGACATAGTGCTTGTCCGCCGCTTGCAACGGCTGCGTCGGATCGCCATTCAAATAGAGCGGACCGCTCAGTGTTCCACCCGCCGCCAAAAGCAGGCTGCCCTCGACTTCCGCGATCGACTGGTCGACATATGCTTTGCTCACAGCCTGCACGGCCTGTGCAGCGGGCATCAACTGGGCCTGCACCTGTGCCAGGCTTGCCTGCGCGGCTGCCGGAACAACCCAATATTGCGTCGTCGTTGTGCCATCGGCCAGATAATAGACTGCCGTGTAATAGAGCCCGGCCGGTGTAGCTCCCAGGTTTGGCGCCAGATTCACGCTTACAAATCCATCTGGAGCGATCGTCGCCGTGATGCTGTCCGCGGCCACCGACTGACCGTTGGCCGTAGTAAACGCCGGCCATCTCAGTATCAGTGTCCCCGCGCCAACCTGCCCATTGGCCAGATACACCGTGCCCTGAACGGTCGTCGTGCCGATAGCCTGCGCGCCGGCAACATTGCCCAGCGCCATCGAAAACAGGCACAATCCCAGCCCGAATATCAGCTCAAGTTTCAGTCCCATCCATTTTCCTGCGCCGAACCAATTGTTCTTCGTGAGCTTCATTCGTTTCTCTTCTTTCTTCCTTGGGAATGCGGTGATCCGAATGGGAAAAAATCCATGCGTTTCCGCCGCATTCCCTGCCAATTGAGGAATTAAGCCGTAACAAGTGCAGGTCTTTGAACATCCATTTCCGCGCCCTCTTCCGAGGATTCGGTTGGTATCTGCGGCTCTTTAGCCAATCGCATTGCCAAGGTGTTGAGTGGCCTTTTTCCCAGGGCTTCCTCAATATCTACATCTGCTGCCGCCAGCTCAATCAACAATTTAGCGCTCATTACATGGCCCTCTCTTGTGGCTTTCATGAGCGCTGCCGCAATCTCGCCGGCCTTTTCGTCTACGAGTTTGAAAGCCTCGTTGTGAAGCCGTTTTACTCTTCCGTTGCCGTTCTTCCTTACTGCTGAATGCGTCCGAGTTGTCATTGCTTCCACCATTCCCGTTCCAGCATCCCGCACGTCCGTCTCTTGTGCAGAAATGGAGAAGAGGCAATTCAAATGCGGAATCGCCCCATCTTCAACAACAGTTTGCCGAACCTGCGAAAGTGGCCCGAAGAGATCAGGAGAGCCCCAGTACCAATCATTCGATTCCCAGGAAAACTCTTTGGGAATTGGACGACAGACACCACGCCCACTCACCTGTACATCTATTTCGCTTTGATTGTTCTCAGGTTACGGGATTCGCAGGGAATGTACTGCAATTAGCGTCACTCTATTTTTTCGTTTATTATCAATAGTTTATAGGTACCTTGCTTAATCGCGCCCCTTGACAGCCATTCCGCCTGGCAGCGCAATCGACTACGATGATTTCCGTGACTACCCCCGCAACGCACGATCCCACCCTCCTCGTTCATGGCGGCGCATGGGCCATTCCCGCCGATGCCGCAGAGGCTCACCAGGCCGGCGTCCGTCAGGCTCTTGAGACCGGCTACGCCATTCTCTCTCTCGGCGGTTCCGCTATCGATGCGGTGGAAGCCGCAGTCTCAGTGCTTGAAGACGACCCCACCTTCGACGCCGGCCGCGGCAGCTTTCTCACCTCCGACGGCCGCGTTCAGCTGGATGCTCTGCTGATGGACGGTGGCCGCATGAAAGCCGGCGGCGTGGCCTGCGTTGAGCGCCTGCGCAACCCCATCCAGGCCGCCCGCCTCGTCCTCGAAAAGTCGCAGCATGTCTACTTTGTCGGGGAAGGAGCGGAGCGCTTCGCCGCGTCTCACGGCATGATCCTCATCGATAATTCGGAACTGGTTCTTGACCGCGAGAGGGAGCGCCTGACGCACGCAAAAGCGCGCCAGTCCGCTGGTCTGTCCGACGAAACGTTCTCCGGCCCCGAGGACGTTCCCATCCACATCCTCCACGACGACAAAAGCCCCGAAACAGGCGTGCCTCTCGACCCCTCAGCTCCTGGCCACGATCCCGCGTCTCCGAATTGGAAGAGCACTTTTCCGCCCGACCCCGACCTGTTCACATCCCACGACACGGTCGGCGCCGTAGCTCTCGACGGCCACGGCAACCTGGCCGCCGCCACCTCTACCGGCGGAACCCTCAATAAGACTCCCGGCCGCGTCGGCGATTCATCCCTCATAGGCTGCGGCTGCTATGCGGACAATCTTGCCGCCGCAGTCTCCCTCACCGGCTGGGGCGAACCCATCATGAAGCTGGTGTTGGGCAAATGGGCCACCGACCGCGTAGCCGCCGGAACTCCGCCTGAGCTAGCCGCGCGCGAAGCCATCTCGTATCTCTATAACCGTCTCGGCGGCCACGGCGGCATCATCCTCTTAGGCCCCGACGGCCGCTTCGGCCTGGCCCACAACACCCCAGCCATGGCCTGGGGATTAGCCACGCCCAGCGGCCTCCAAACCGGGCTTAGCGTCTAGCTGGCAAGTCGCCATTTCAACCTTGTGTACGCCACGCGAAATCCCTTGCGCTCCGCGTTCCTTTGCGAGTTGCTCCCCGCCTCAGCCACCATCATGGCCAGGTCGCATCCCTGTTCGAAGGCATACCGCATTCGTTCCTGCAACAGGGCTGCTTGCAGTCCGCGCCGCCGCAACTCCGGCACTGTGGCCGAACCGCCGAACAGCGCCACGCCATCATGCAAGCTCAGCACTCCGGCAGCGCCCGGCTCTCCGTCAACCTCAGCCAGGAAGCACGGGCTCTGCTTGCGCGCAACGCAAAGGGCGCCCATCTGTTGCACAAACGGCTCCAGTTCCGGATGCTCGTGAGTCCATCCCCTGGCGCTGACGCCACCCCACAACTGTGCCTCTTCCGGCCCCACTGCGCGGACAACGATATCGGCTGATTGTTCATTGGCAGGGCTCTCCACGGGTCGGTAGAGCACGTTGCTCACATCGAACGGTCTATAGTTGCGCGCGCACAGAAGGTCGAGCGTTGCCGCGCCAGCCATGGGGCTCACTTCATGCATCACAGCAGCCCCGCGGATCTTGAAAAACTCTTCCATCTCGTTCAGAGTTTCCTCGCTGAGATCTTCAAACAGCCCCAGGCCGAAACTCTGCGTCGTTGGCGCACCGATGCCGTCAAAGACCACTGTTGTTCCGGCAACTTTCATCCACGTGGAAGCGCTCTCAGGAAACAAACGGCGGCGCGTCTCGGCAAACTGGACGCATGCGTAGGCCTCCGCACCTTCCAATCGCCGCGACAATGCCAAATCGGAGAAAATCATTCTGCAGTTGATCCTACACAGTGAAAGTGCTCGCGGTGTCTAACATCATTGGGACAACGCCCAGTTGCAAGGGGATAACCTGAGAGAACATGCTGAATCTGGTCCTCGCCTCCGCATCGCCGCGCCGCCGTGAACTTCTGACACAGGGCGGTTTTTCGTTTCGGGTCCACCCGGCGCATATTCCCGAGGATCCCAATCCCAACGAAGATCCCATTGCCTACGTAGTCCGTCTCGCGCGCGAAAAAGCGGAGGCCGTTTACGATCAGATCGGCGATCCAACAGCTACTGTTCTCGGCGCAGACACAACCGTAGTTCTCGACAACCAAATCCTCGGCAAGCCTGAAGACGCCGCCGACGCAGCACGCATGTTGCGTCTGCTCTCAGGCCGCACACACCGCGTCATCACCGGTGTAGCCGTCGTCACCGCCGCCCGCACCGAAGTAGCCGCCGAAGTGACCGCCGTAAAATTCCTCGCAATCTCCGGCGAAGAGATAGCCGCCTACATCGCCACCGGCGAGCCCATGGACAAAGCCGGCGCCTACGCCATACAGGGCCGCGCCGCCCGCTGGATCCCCCGCATAGAAGGCGATTACTTCAACGTAGTAGGCCTCCCCATCGCCCTGGTCTCCACCCTCCTCGAGTCCAGCACCCTCTAACCAGCTACAAACCTCCGTGCCCCGTTCTTGCGATTTCTTTCTATCGCAAGGGCGGGAAACCTCAACCCTCAATTCGCCGCATCAACTCCGCCCGCTACCGCTTGAGCTCCACCTTATCTCCTTTGTACGTCACGGTAGCTTCCGCCGAATCGCTCTCACCAATCCCAACCCCATGTCCACTCCCCACCACCACCAGACGGAACGTCCGCTCCGCCAGCATCCCAGGGAAGCTCCCCTCGCGCGCCCCCAAAGTCAGCGCCTTCGCAGCGTCGTCCCAATGCATCGCAATCGTCGCATGAGCACCCTTTTCATACCGGTACCCATCGTTCTCATCCTCATAAAAAGTAAAATCCCCATCCGCTCCGGGATAAACCCGCACCTCAATCGGATCGGCAGGTTTTTCGGTAGTCCACTCCACCGCCGGCCCCATCGGAATGATCGATCCCGCCCGCGCAAACAGCGGCAGCTTTTCGAGAGGCGCATCCGCCTGAATCCTCTTGCCGCCCTCCTGCTTATCCCCCGTCCAGAAGTCATACCACGTCGTCTGCGGCAAATAGACAGTCCGCGAAGTCGCCCCTTCGGTCGTCACCGGGCTAACCAGAATAGCCGGCCCAAACAAATACTCATCGCCGGTATTCTGCGCTTCCACATCTTCCCGCCAATCCATCACCAGCGGCCGCATCAGCGTCCCATGATTGCTGGTAACCTGCCAAGCCTGCGAATAGATATAGGGCATCAGCCGATACCGCAGTGTGTCGTAGTCCACCAGGATCTTCTGCGCATCCGGCCCATACGACCACAGCTCGTTCTCGTCCGGATTGCGCGTCCCATGCACCCTGAATATCGGCGAAAATGCGCCAAACTGGAACCAGCGCACAAACAGTTCGCGGAACTTCGGATCGTTCAGATTCCCGCCCGAAATAAACCCGCCAATATCCGTCGTCCAGTACGGCATTCCCGAGATAGCGTAATTAAGCCCCGCCGGAATCTGCCGCTGAAAGGTCACCCAGTCGCTCAGCACATCGCCCGACCAAGCCGTCACCCCATATCTTTGCGATCCCGCGTACGCCGACCGCGACAAAATGAACACGCGCTTGTCGTTCGAAGCCGATCTTTGTCCGTCAGACACGGTACCCGAGTGAAACAGCGGATACACATTCGCATACCGCGCGCCCGACCCTAGAAACAGCTTGTTCGTCGTTAGAATGTTGTCTTCCCGCCCCTCGGTCTCCGGCTCATCGGTATCCAGCCACCACGCGTCAACACCTTTTTGAAACAGCGCCGTATTCGCATTCGCCCAATACTGCTTCGCCGCCGCCGGATTCGTCGCGTCATACAGCGCCTGCCCCACCGGATGAAAGCTCGGCGAAATCGTCTTCGCAATAAACCACCCCTTCTTGTCGAATTCGGTATACGTCGCGCTCCCCGGCCTGAAATAGGGCCAAATCGAAACCATCAGATGAAAGTGTTCTTTGTGTAGTGAGTCGATCAGCCCCTGCGGATCGGGGTAATTCGGGTTCCACTTCATCTCGCCCATCGTCACCCACCAGAACCAGTCCTGCACAATGTTGTCCACCGGAATATGCAGCGCCCGATACCGGCTCGCCACCGTCTGCAGTTCCAGTTGCGACTGATACTTGTTCTTGCACTGCCAGAACCCATAAGCCCAGCGCCCAAACAGCGGAACTTCGCCCGTAAGCTCCCGATATTCGCCCACAATCGCATCCGGCTCCGGCCCGTAGAGGAAGTAGTAATCAACCCGGTCCGCGACTTCCGCGCTCAGGTACATCGCATGAATAAACCGGTTATTCATCCGGCTCCGCGACGGGTTGTTCCAGAAAATCCCATACCCATTCGTCGAAACCAGCAGCGGAATCGCAATATTCGTGTTTTCCTGCGACAGGTCCACCGTCTCGCCGCGATAATTCCAAACCCCCGCCTGGTGCTGCCCCAACCCGTAAAACCCCTCGTGACTGCCATAAATGCTGAAAGAGACTTCCGCGTGAAACGCCTTTTCTCCATTCACCTCCACCGGCCGCAGCGACCTGTACCCATCCGTCGTCAGCATCTTCCCGCGCATGCCCTGCCCAGTCGATCCCGGCCCCGTCGCACCCGCGCCCGTCGCACCCTCCGGCACAATGTAATGCAGCGCCCCGCTCTCCTTCTCTACCACCAGCCTCAATTTCGCCGTAGAAAGCGTCACCGTCCTAGCATCCGAGCTAACATCAAACGTCGCCGCCGGCCAGTCTTTCTTGATCACCACGTTGTCGGAAGCCCGGTCCGGCGCGGCAGTTCCAAGTGGCGCATACGTCACGTGGATCACTTCAGCCGCCTTCACCTCCAGCCGCAGCACCCCATCTTTCTGGCGAATCTCCACGCCATCCACCCTCTTATCAAAGCCCGTCACCGGATTCGGCGGAGTCCACTGCCCCTTTACACAAGGGGCCAGTATGCCTGCCACCAATCCCACACAAATCGCCAAAAGCCCGACACGCTTCATCGCAGTGGCCCTTCCTCACTATCTTTTTCAGCCCGCACCAGTCTACGCCAGCAAACTTCTCCGGCCAGAATCCCATCCCGGCCCCGGGTTTCGCGGGCCATTCAATGCCATGCAGAGTATCGAAAGTCGTACTCCAGTCGCGCCTTTTTCGGAGTACACTTCAGTTGCCAACCCTCAAAGGAAAACCAATGCGTATCCATGCATTCATGCGCCCAACCCTCTTGCTCTTAACCTTCACACCTTCGGCCCTCCTATACGCCCAATTCCAGCAGCCCACCGACGAAGAACTAAAGATGACCACCGACCCCAAAGCACCCGGAGCCGCCGCCGTCTTCCTCAACATCGAAGAAACTACGGACGATCAGATGCACTATCACTCCTTTTATGCGCGCATTAAAGTGCTCCAGGAGAAGGGCAAGGATCTGGCTACCGTCGAGCTTCCTTACATGCATGGCGATTCCAAGATCACTGACATCAAGGCCCGCACCATTCATGCCGATGGAACTGTCATCCCCCTCACCGGAAAGCCTGAAGATCTGTTGACTTCAAAGAAAACAGACAAGCAGGCAGACCGCATGGTGTTTACTCTGCCCAGCGTTGAAATCGGCAGCATCCTTGAATACCGTTTTCAACTACGCTATGACGACAACCACTATTCCTCACCGTTCTGGGAGATCCAGCAACATTTCTTTGTCCACAAGGCCCACTACAGTTTCACGCCATTCAAAGCATTCCTGCCCGGCCTCCAGAACGCGACCAGCCGCTTTCTGGTTGACGAGCATGGCAACAAGGTCAATTCCCTTATCTGGTGGCCGATTCTCCCGCCGGATGTCCATGTGAAGCCCGACGCCCAAGGCCACTACACCGTTGACATCACCGACGTCCCGCCGATCCCGAACGAAGAGTGGATGCCCCCCATCTACAGCGTTCTCTACAAGGTTCTCTTCTACTACAAGAGTTCTTTCAGTGCCTCAGATTTCTGGATCTCGGAGGCTAAACGGTGGTCTAAAGATGTCGACCACTTCGCTGAACCCTCCAAACCCATTCACGAAGCAGTATCCGGCCTGGTTGCCCCCGCTGACAGCGACCTGGATAAAGCCAAAAAGCTCTACAAAGCCGTCCAGGCACTCGATAACACCGACTTTTCCCGCAAAAAGGGTCAGTCGGAACTCAAGCAGCTCAATCTAAAGATGGCCAAGCGCGCTGAAGACACCTTGTCTCAGAAGAGCGGTTCCAGCGAGGACATCGCCCTGCTCTACCTCGCCATGTTGCGAGCCGCGGGACTTACCGCCTACGCCATGAAAGTAGTCGATCGCGAGCAGGGGGTATTCGATCCTTCTTACATGAACATTGGACAGCTCGACGACACCATCGTCGTCCTCAGCATAAGCGGCAAAGACATCGTCCTCGACCCTGGCGAAAAAATGTGCCCCTTCCAGACCGTGCATTGGAGGCACGCCGGCGCCGGAGGCCTTCGCCAGAGTACGAGTGGCGCCGAAGCTGCGAACTCACCGCTCGCACCGTATTCCGCCAATACTTTGCTGCGCACGGGAGACGTGACCCTCGACGACCACGGCGCGATTACCGGCAACTTCCGCTTCGTCATGTCAGGCCAGGAAGCCCTAAGCTGGCGTCAAGCCGCACTCAGATACGACCCTGACGAGGTTAAAAAGCGATTCGACCGCTGGCTTCAGTCCATCGTCCCTGAAGGTGTCGAGGCGCACATCGACCACTTTGTGGGACTCGACGATCCCGATTCCAATCTTCTAGCCGTGATCAAGGCGGAGGGCAAACTTGGCACTGCTACATCCAAACGCCTCCTTCTCCCCGGCTTCTTCTTCGAGACCCGCGGAAGCCATCCCTTTGTCGATCAGGAAAGGAGGTTGGAACCCGTGGACATGCACTACGCCGACCAGGTAACGGACCAGGTCATCTATCATCTGCCGGCCGATCTTGCCGTTGAGGGAGCACCCCAGGACGCCAAAATCCCCTGGAACAAAGTTGCCGTTCTCGTCACTAAAACCGTGCCCGCGCCCGCTCAGATCACCATCGCACGACAATTTGCCCGCGGATTCACCACCGTAAAGGCCGAGGACTACCAGGACCTTCGCAGCTTCTACCAGAAGGTCGCCTCCGCCGATCAACAGCAACTCGTCCTCACCACATCCACCGCCGCGAAAGGCAACTGATGCTCTCAAGCAAATGGAATCTTGTCCTCTTTACCGTTGCGGCAGCTTGCTTCCCATCCCTGCATCTCAGCGCCTACGCCAAAGACAAACCCGAGCCCGCACCCCAATGGGCCGTCGACGCCGCCAAGACCCCCACCCCCCCCTCCGCCAAAGACGCCCCCGCCGTCATCCTCTTCGACGAATACCTCATCACCGTTGACGATCAGAGCCACGCCGTTGAACGCGAGCGCATTGCAGTGCGCATCCTAAAGCCCCAGGGCCGCAGCTATTCCCACTGCTCCATCGGCTACGATGTCGATGAAAAGGTCAACTATTTTCGCGCTTGGACCTTTGCACCCGATAGCCGTCAATTCCAGGCCATGGAGTCCGACTTTGTCGACCACGGCGCGTATTCAGCCCCCATTCTCCAATTCACCGAGCGCATCCGCACCGTCAATCCCCCCGCGAGCGACCCCGGCTCCGTCGTCGTCTGCGAAACCGAGCAACACCTCCGCCCCTATATGTTCGAAGAGAGTTGGCAGATCCAGTCTTCAATTCCCATCGTCTCTGAGGCCCTCGAAATCGCACTTCCTCCCGGCGGACATTTCGCCCAGTCCTGGGATAAATTCCCGCCCGTAAAACCAGCCGAAGTCAGCTCAAACCATCTCCGCTGGGAGATCAAGGACATGCCCGCGCTCGATCTTGAAAACATCCACGCCACTCCCGCCTGGGGAGCTCTCGCCGCGCGCATGTGCGTCAAATGGGGCGATGGCGCTGTCAACGGCACTCAAAATCAATGGCGCGCCATCGGCCAGTGGCAGGCGCAGTTGGAAGAACACCGTCCCGACCCGACCCCCGAAATCACTGCGAAAACACTCGAGCTCACCGCCGGCGCTCCCGACCTTTATACGAAGCTAAGCCGCATCACGGATTACATCCAGAAAAACATTCGCTACTTCATCGTCGAAAAAGGCATCGGCGGCTGGCAGGCGCATTATGCGGGAGACATCTACCGCAATCGCTTTGGCGACTGCAAAGACAAGACCACTCTTCTCATCTCCATGCTCCAAGTTGTTGGCGTCAAGGCGTACTACCTCCACGTTGACAGCCGCCGCGGCATCATTGATCCCGAAGCCCCATCGCTCTGGGGTAACCACATGATCACCGCCATCGAACTCCCCGATGACAACACCGACCCCCGCCTCGTAGCCCGCGTAAAAGCGGCTACCGGCAAGACCCTCCTCATCTTCGACCCCACCGACGAAGAAACCCCCGTTGGCCTCATTCGTTCCGCCTTGCAGGGTGCCTACGGAAATATCTCCAACGGCCCAGACAGCCAGGTCCTCAAGATGCCGGTCCTTCCCCCCGAATCCGCCGGCATGAACCGCAACGGGGCCTTCACCCTCACCGCGGACGGCATGCTCTCCGGCGATATCACCGAGGTCTTTTCAGGAGACGATGCCACCACCGAGCGATGGTTCATCAAGGAGAATGACTCCAAGGAACTGCGCGACAAACTGGAGCAGCGCCTCGGTTCCGATCTTCCCGGCGTCGCCTTCAAGGGCTTTGAATTCCGCCAGGCCGCCGACCTCGACAAGCCGCTTGACCTCGATCTCCACTTGAGTTCCAAGGATTACGCGCATTCCGCCGGCCCGCTCCTATTGGTGCGTCCACGGGTCTTTGGCAGCCACGCCCGTGTTGTCCCTGACGTCATGGAAGGCAAGCCCCGAAAATATTCCATCGAAATCGGTCACCCCGGCCGCTGGCACGATTCCTTCGACATCGCCCTCCCCGCCGGCTACGTCGTAGACGAAACCCCGGACCCTGTCGACGTCGATGTCGATTTCGCCGCCTACCACTCCACCGTGACCACGAAAGACAACCACCTCCACTATGAGCGCGACTACGTAGTCCGCCAGGTAGAGATCCCCGCCGAAAAAGCCGCCGCCTTCCGCCACCTCGAATCCGCCATCCTAACCGACGAAAAAGGCACCGCCGTCCTGAAAAAGCAATAGCAGCGCGCATAATCTTCGGTTCTACGCTGATAATCTTCGGTTTTGAATGTTCGACTCAAAAATGAACCTGTCATCCTGAGTGGAGCGTTTTTCAGCGGAATCGAAGGACCTGCTTTTCGGGAAGCAAGCTGCACCAGAATCCACGGGCGCTCAGGATCTCGCATTTCAGACCAGAGAGCTGAACGCTTAAGGGGAGCCCCTTGCATCTTCCCCAGCCCCCACTCATCAAAACATCTATGAGTCATCGTCTTTTTGCTTCTTTCCAACTCCGTTCTCTCACCTTCTCCAATCGCATCGGCGTCTCCCCCATGTGCGAATACTCCTCGCATGACGGCTTCGCCAACGATTGGCATTTAGTCCATCTCGGCGCCCGCGCCCAGGGTGGCGCCGGCCTGGTCATCCTTGAAGCCTCCGCCGTTACCGCCGAAGGCCGCATCACCCCCGGCGACCTGGGCATCTGGAAGGACGAGCACATCCCCAATCTCCAGCGCATCGCTCAGTTCATCCACTCCCAGGGCGTCCGCGGCGGCATCCAGCTTGCCCACGCGGGCCGCAAAGCCAGCATGTCCGTTCCCTTCACGGGCGAGCGCTTATTGAGCCCCGAAGAAGGCGGCTGGCAGCCCGTCGCCCCCAGCGCCATCGCCTTCTCGCCCACTTACGCCGTTCCCCAGGCTCTCGACCAGGCCGGCATCGACGCCACCATTGAGGCCTTCCGCCTCGCCGCCCAACGCGCCCACACCGCCGGTTTCGACTTTGTCGAGATCCACGCCGCCCACGGCTATCTGCTCCACGAGTTCCTCTCGCCCCTCGCCAACCAGCGCACCGATGCCTACGGCGGCAGCTTTGAAAACCGCACCCGCCTGCTCCTCCAGGTCGTCGACGCCGTCCGCGCCGAGTGGCCCGCCCACCTGCCCCTCCTCGTCCGCATCTCCGCCACCGACTGGGCAGAAGGCGGATGGAACATCGATGAATCCGTCCAACTCGCCCATCTCCTCCGCGATCATGGTGTCGACCTCATCGACTGCTCCTCAGGCGGCCAGGTCCCCAACGCCAAGATCCCCGCCGGCCCCGGCTTCCAGGTCCAGTTCGCCGCCAGAATCCGCCGCGAAGCCAATATCCCCACCGCGGCCGTCGGCATGATCACCGACCCCACCCAGGCCAATAACATTGTGGCCAATGGCGAAGCCGATCTCGTCTTCCTCGCCCGAGAGATGCTTCGCGATCCCTACTTCCCCCTCCACGCCGCCGCCACCCTGGGCGAGACCGCCAGTTGGCCGGCCCAGTATCTCCGCGCCGCGCCCCATCTCTCCCCCGCACGCAATTCTGTAACTCGCCCTTCCATCTCGTAGGCCAACCAAGGCTGGGTGCCCCATCCATTCCGCGCTCTTTGCGGAATGGGTGGGAAGCCACAAATCTCCTATTCGGCGTACTTTCCCACAGCCGGAACCACAAAGATCACCCCAAATCCACGATTTTGCTGCACAGATAGTGCAACTCGTGTCCTATACTGCGGTAAGAGCGAGCTTCCCACTCGTCACCCAGTGGCCCTCCTCACTGTATCTATGGCCGCACAGCTGTCCCACAAACGCGCACCGGAATCACCGACGATCCCTGACCGCCTCTACTTCAAAATTGGAGACGTCGCACGAATCTGCGGTCTTGAGACCTACGTCCTGCGCTTTTGGGAGTCCCAGTTTCCCCAGCTCAGACCCAACAAGAGTGGAACCGGCCAGCGCCTTTACCGCCGCCGCGAAGTCGAGCTGGTCCTTGAAATCCAGCGCCTGGTCCATAAAGAGGGATACACCCTCCCCGGCGCCCGTCAGGCACTCGAACAGGGCAATCGCCGCCCGGCTCCGCAGGAATCCAAACCTCAACCCGAATCCCGGCCGGAACTTCAACTGAATTCTCCTTCTCGCCTCTCCGCAGTGGGCAGCGACTCCGACCACCGCCGCGACACCGTTGCCGCCTCCATTGGCCATGCGCGCGCTGAGCTTCGTGCAATTGCCGACCTGCTCGCTTCGCCTGCCCCACGCGCTCCGCGCCGCCGCCCGCGCCTAAGTACCGTCCCCCACCCCTCCGAATCGCTCTTCCCCTCTTAGCCTCTTTGAATCTGTCAGATAGCCTTGTGCAAGAGGGGCACGGGATTCATCTCGCACCTTAAAAGCCAATTCAAGCCCCGGCTTTAGCCACTGAAGGAACATCAGCCGGGAGACTCCAAACCCTCAGCCCTCATTTATTCCCCACGAGATCGTCTTCAATCTTTTTTTCGCGAAGTTTCGCAGATTAATTAAACGGCAACGCGCACAATCAATCCATGGCCTACACTGCACCCCCGAAAATCTCATCCTCCAATCCCGCAGTTCAACAGCGGTGATTTACCGACCCCTTCCCCGTGTTCATCCCATAAATTTGAAAAAAATGACGTTACGCCAATAATGACCAGAAACACCCGCCAAAACAAACAACTTAGGAAATTTCAATATCACTGAATGAAGGCCGACGAGGTTCCGGCGCGTCACTTCAGATGTGAATGTGTGATGAATTTGAAACCGCACCTGTGCATTTTTCACGCAACTCGCGCTTACGCTGAAGATTACAGGCACATGCGATTACTGGTTGTCGAAGACGAGCCACGAATGCTGGAGCTTTTGCGCAAAGGGCTCTATGAGCACGACTTCGCCGTGATGACAGCAGCCGATGGAGAAACCGGTTTGGAGATTGCAACGGCGCATGAATTCGATACCATCGTGCTCGATATCGGTCTTCCGCACCTCGATGGCTACGGATTGATGAGGGCGTTGCGTGCACGCGGGTGTTCGACACCGGTGCTCATGTTGACGGCTCGCGACAAAGAGGACGACATAATCCGCGGGCTTGACCTGGGCGCGGACGACTATTTGACCAAACCGTTTTCTTTTCCGGAATTGGTGGCGCGGTTGCAATCGATCACACGGCATCACCGGGAAAGAGCAGATAGCCCCATCCTCGTTGGCGACACGTTTGTGGATGTGGTCCGGCGCTCCGTCACGCGCGATGGGAAAAACATTGACCTCACGCGTCAGGAATTCCTGTTGCTGGTCTGCCTGGCGCGGCGGGCAGGGCAATGTGTATCAAGACAGGCAGTGATGGACGCGGTGTGGGGAACTGAACATCCAGTTGGGGCGAGCGCTTTGGATGTTCTTATCAATTCACTTCGTTCAAAGTTCGACGCGCCCTATGCGAAGAAACGGATCGAAACTGTGCGGGGTTCGGGCTACATCTTCAAACAAGATTCAGGAACACAGGAGAGGACTCCATGATGAAATCGTTACCTATTCGATTTCGACTTACTCTTTGGTACTTCGCGATGTTCGCTTCGGCCGCTGTGCTTATATGCCTGGCAAGCCTCTGGATGCTTCAACGGAGCGTGAATCAGGCCGAATACCATGAGTTACAGGAGCGCGCCGAGGATCTACAACTGGTTCTGAGTCACGCAGACGCGGATCAAACCCCACAGCAACTCGGCGAAGAGCTGGCCTCAATCTATGAAGTAAAAGATGACGGCAAGTATCTCCAGGTAAAGGATGAGCAAGGAAATTGGCTCTTCCGCTCCAAACGTATGGTGGCGCAGAATCCAGACCTGCCCGCTTCCGGAAATCTACCCGCCTCCGGACTGATTGCGCAGTTTCACCAGGGAACACGATACGTAAAGATTCTGTCCTATCCCATCGCGGTGCGTGGCAAGCGCTATTCGGTGCAGACGGGCATGGCCCTCAACAAATCCATGGTGCTGGTGGCGGAATTTCGAAACAATCTCCTGCTGCTGACGCCGATCGTGATCCTGCTCGCCGCAGTGGGCGGCCACTTCATGAGCCGCAAGGCGCTGAGGCCGATTTCCGAACTCGCCAGAGAAGCACGACACATCAACGATCGACACCTCGACATACGCCTGCCTGTCCCGGAGGCCAGGGACGAAGTATCCGATCTTTCCCGCACCCTGAACCAGATGCTGGAAAGAATCGACAAAGCATTCGCGAGTGTACGCACCTTCACCGGCAATGCATCGCATGAATTGCGGACTCCGATCGCGCTCTTGCTAACCGAGATTGAAGTGGCACTTTTTCGCCCTCGCGATAACGAGGAATATCGAGCCATTCTCGGCCGCCTTCACCAGGAAGCTCTGCGGATGACGAGTCTCGTCGAGAATCTCCTGTCGCTCGCGCGTGCCGATGGTGATGCTGAGCCTATCGCCCTTGCTCCCATCCGCGTGAGCGACCTATTTCGTCGCGTCCAGGAAACGTGGAAATCCGCGATGGATCAGGCATTACTCGACTTTCGATTTGAGTTGCCGGACAATGACCTTCTTCTCCTGGGCGACCCGCAGGGAATTCCACGCTTGCTGTCGATCCTGCTTGAGAATGCAAGCAAATACACGCCTCCGGGAGGAGCGGTTACACTGTCTGCCGCGCTGGACGGAGAGCGCGTCGTCCTCTCCGTTGTTGACACCGGCATTGGAATCGCGTCCGAGCATATGTTGCGAATCTTCGATCGCTTCTATCGTGCAACGCCGGCTACTGAGAATATTCCTTCGGGTTCGGGCCTGGGTCTTTCTCTTGCCAAGTGGATCGCAGAACGCCACGGAACTGAACTGTGCGTTACGAGCGATCCTGGACGCGGAAGCTGCTTTTCATTTTCGTTGCCGAAGACAACAATTGCGTCTTTGGCCTTCGATTCAATCAAGCGCGCCCGCCCAGAGTCGCGGGCGTCCTCGAAGCTGTCTTCTCCGCTGATACATTAAACGATCTCCTGGACGCGGTTGGCGCGCTCCCGCGACAGATAATATGTCAGGGAGAGAGAATATGGCCGGCGAAAGTTTGAAGCTTAACAAATACTCAGTTGGAATCGGAGATAGGTTCGCGCACCAGGCGAAGGCGCAGTTGCAGGCATGTGTGCAGGCACTCAATCACGGAATTGAAATTGTTCCGGTGTGGAACAAGTCGAACCGCGAGCACACGATCATTGGGTCGGAGCCTTCCTCTGTCCGAGAGGCCGCCGATGCCGCGGTGAGGGCAGTCGGCTGGAAGCTGCCCTACTTTTGCGATGCCGACCACATAACTCTGAAGACCGTTGGCCACTTTTTCAAGCCTTGCGATTTCTTCACGATCGATGTGGCGGATTTCATCGGTCAGGCCGTAGCGGAACCCGAAATCGACGGCTTCGTCCAGCGGCATCCAGAGTTGATCGGCCGCATTCAATTGCAAGGGGCTGACGAAACGTTCGAAATCACGGCCGAGAATCTGAGGCAGACCGCGCGCAAATTTCTGGCCGCCGTTAAGAAAGCGGGCGAGGTCTATCGAACGATCGAAAATGCCAAGGGGGCCGTCAACTTTATCTCCGAAATTTCAATGGACGAGACCGACCGCGCGCAAAGCCCGGTGGAACTGCTTATCATCCTGGGCGCGGTCGCCGATGAGGGCATTCCGGTGCAAACAATTGCTCCGAAATTCAGCGGCCGCTTCAATAAAGGCGTCGATTATGTGGGAGACGTTACGAAATTCGAGCGCGAATTGGCGCTTGACGTTGCGGCCATCGCCCATGCTATCCGGCAATATGGCCTGCCTGAGAACCTGAAGCTCAGCATTCATTCGGGCAGCGATAAATTCTCGATTTATCCGGCTATCCATGCCACGATGAAGAAGTTCAACGTTGGCATTCACCTGAAGACGGCAGGGACAACGTGGCTCGAGGAGCTGATCGGCCTGGCGGAGGCTGGAGGCGACGGGCTGGCGCTGGCAAAGGAGATCTACATAGAGGCCTTCGCGCACCGCGATGAGCTATGCGCGCCTTACGCGACTGTGATTGATATCGATCCCGCCAGGCTTCCATCTCCAGACGAAGTTCGCGGCTGGTCCTCGGACGAGTACACCGCTGCATTGCGTCACGTAGAAGGGAAGGCTGCCTATAACAACAGCCTGAGACAATTGCTGCATGTAGGCTTCAAGGTCGCCGCCAAAATGGGACGCCGCTACACGGATCTCCTGGAAGCCAATGAAATGGTGATTGCGAAAAATGTGACGGAGAATCTCTATGTCCGGCACCTAGTCCCGGTCTTTCTGGGCCGTGGCAACGCATAGGGGGAGCATTGAGCAGCAACGACCCGTCACTCTCGAATCGCGACCTGGCGCCCACCACGCCGGCGCAGCGAACGTGGGGCACCTACAACTACATTGCCTTGTGGTTTTCCATGTCGATGGAGATCACCACTTATCAACTTGCCTCATCGCTTATCGCGAAAGGAATGGACTGGAAGCAGGCAGTTGGCACGGTGCTGCTTGGCAATCTGATTGTGCTCGTTCCCATGCTGTTGAATGCGCATGCGGGCGCCAAGTACGGCATTCCATTTCCGGTTTTCATTCGCGCGCCGTTTGGTGTGCGTGGCGCAAATCTTCCCGCAATTCTTCGGGCGATTGTGGCTTGCGGCTGGTTTGGCATTCAGTCATGGATCGGCGGAACTGCTATCCACTCGATGCTTGCGGTCATCTGGCCATCTGTTGCCGCGATGGACGGCATGGTGTGGGCGTGCTTTCTTGGGTTCTGGTTACTCAACATGGTTGTGGTGTGGCGCGGGGTTGAGTCCATCCGGCATCTGCAAGCCTTTGGCGCGCCCTTCATGTTTGTGATGGCCGCGGCTCTACTCATCTGGGTTCGCGTCAAGGCGGGTAGCTTCGGATCGATGCTTTCAACACCGAGCCAGTTTCACACGACTGGCGAGTTTCTTGTTGTCTTCTTTCCATCCCTTACCGCGATGGTGGGCTACTGGGCAACACTTGCGTTGAACATCCCGGACTTTACGCGCTACTCCAAATCGCAAACATCGCAGGCATGGGGGCAGGCGTTCGGATTGCCCGTTGCGATGACGCTCTATACATTTGTGGGCATTTCCGTGACGTCTGCTTCCGCCGTGCTCTTCGGCCATCCAATCTGGAACCCGATATTGCTGATCGGCGCGTTTCATCAGCCTGTTGTGGCATTCGTGGCGCTGATTGCGATTCTGATTGCGACACTCAATGTGAACATTGGTGCTAACGTTGTTTCGCCGTCGAATGACTTCTCGAACCTGTATCCGCGGCTGATCAGCTTTCGAACAGGCGGCTTGATTACCGGTTTTCTTGGCCTGGCGATGTGTCCGTGGAAACTGCTTGCTACACCGGATGCTTATATATTCGGCTGGCTCGTCGGCTACTCTGGGCTGCTCGGGCCAGTGGCAGGAATCATGATCGGCGACTATTTTTTTATTCGCAAAACGGAACTGGATGTGAACTCGCTCTATCACCGGGAGGGGGCATATCACTACACAAAGGGCGTCAATCCGCGCGCGGTTGTGGCTCTGGTTTTAGGCGTAACGATTGCCCTGGTTGGGTTAATCTTCCCGCCGCTGCACTTTCTCTACGACTATGCGTGGTTTGTTGGATTCTTCACTTCAGGGGTACTGTATGTTGGGTTGATGAAAGTGGTTGCACCTGAGGCTTATGCGCCGCCCGCGTAGCGATCAACCTATACTGGGCACACCAGCGCCTCTCCTGAGCCTGTCGAAGGATGTCGCATTTGAGAACTGGGATTCGAGCATCCCTACTCCACCAGCGCATCCGCGATACTCAGATGCCGATCGAGCGAGGCGATTCCAAAGTCCAGTTCTTCCTTTGTCACGATCAACGGGGGAGCGATGACGAAATGACTCACCCAGGCTTGCTGAGCGACTCCATCTGCCATCATTTTTGCTGCAATCTGATCGACCACCATGGGCTTGCCTTCCACCTTGTCAAGCATGGTGTTGAAGGGCTGCTTGCTGGTGCGGTTCTTTACGAGTTCGACCGCAAAGAAGAGGCCAAGGCCGCGCACGTCGCCGATGGACGGATGATTCGCCTTGAGTGCTTCAAGTTTTTCGCGGACATACGGCTCGAGTTCTGCCGCGCGCTCTACAAGCTTCAGGCGCTGCATCTCTTCGATAGTGGCCACGGCAGGACCTAGCGTCATGGGGTGCGCTTCATAGGTGTGGCCGTGCGAGAAGTAGTGATCCTCAAAATAGTCTGCGATTTTTCTGGAGGTGGCACAGAGACCCAGTGGCATATAGGCGGATGTTATGCCTTTGGCCGTGACAAGAATGTCAGGCGTCACGCCCCAGTGATCGACGGCAAACCACTTGCCTGTGCGTCCCCAACCGGCCATCACTTCGTCGGCAATCATAAGCACGCCGTATCGGTCGCAGATTTCGCGAAGGCGCGGGAAATACTCGGGGGGCGGAACGAGGACACCGTTTGTGCCAACGACAGGTTCGAGAATGATGGCTGCAACATCGCTCTCGTTGCGAATCATGTGCTCGATGTAATCGGCGCAAGCCACATTGCAGGCGGGATATGTGTGTTTGATAGGGCAGTTATAACAGTTAGTCTCGGGCGCGAAGACAAAGCCGGCGCCTTTGCCGCCGGGTTCCATTGCCCAACGGCGTGGATCGCCCGTTGCCGCAATGGAAGCCATGGTTGAACCATGATAGGAGCGATAGCGCGAAATGATCTTGGTCTTCCCGGTAAACATGCGCGCAATTTTGAAGGCTGCTTCGTTGGCTTCGGTTCCGCTGGTCGCAAAGAAGAACTTGTCCAGTCCTTTGGGCAGCACCTCAAGTAGCTTGTTGCTGAGACGGGCGCGGGAATCGGTCGCGTAGCCGGGAGCGACGTAGGCCAGTTCACGAGCCTGCTCGGCAATAGATTCGATTACGCGTGGATTCTTGTGCCCGAGGTTCACGCACATCAATTGCGAGCTAAAATCGAGATAGCGCTTGCCCGCGCCGTCAGTGAACCAGCATCCTTCGGAGTCAGCAACGTGAAGAGGCTTCCAGGTCTTCTGGAAACGCCAAGTGCCGTAATTGGTCTGGCGTGTGATGGTGGTGATTTCTTCCGATGTCAGTGTCTTCAGTTCCGCCGTCTCGCTCATCGCATGCTCCTCAATCAATCTCAAGATCCTATCATCGTGATTGCATTCTTGTACCGCCCCTGTGCGCTATATTCCGGCTCTGATGAAACTTCAGCGCACCTGGGGGAAGCCCAGGTCGACATTGCTTGCGCCTGGATCGGGCCAGCGACTGGTGACAACTTTGGAGCGAGTGTAGAATTGCACGCCTTCGGGCCCGTACATGTGCAGATCGCCGAAAAGCGAGGACTTCCATCCGCCGAAGCTGTAGTAAGAAACGGGTACGGGGATTGGTACGTTGATGCCCACCATTCCTATTTCGGCATCGAATTGAAACTGACGGGCGGCGCCGCCATTCTGCGTGAAGATAGCCGTTCCGTTACCGTAAGGATTATCGTTGATGAGGCGAAGACCCTCAGCATATGTTGGAACGCGCACCACGCTGAGCACGGGTCCGAAGATCTCAGAGTCGTAGCAGCGCATGCCCGGCTTGGCATTGTCGATGAGCGAAGGGCCGAGGAAAAAACCATTGGTCTGCGTGGCAGGATCGAGGCGTCCGTCGATAGAGAGTGTCGCACCTTCCTCGATTGCTTTGTCCAAATGGCCGGCGACGCGATCACGATGCTCGCGGGAGATGAGAGGTCCCATTTCGCTGGCGGGTTCTGAACCGGGGCCGACCTTGATGCGGGCTACACGTTCGCGTATCGCTTGGATCAGTGGATCGGCAACATTGCCCACGGCCAGCACAACTGAGATGGCCATGCAGCGCTCGCCGGCAGCACCGTAACCCGCGGAAACCGCGGCGTCGGCGGCCATGGCGACATCGGCATCTGGAAGCACCATCATGTGATTCTTGGCGCCGCCAAGAGCCTGCACACGCTTGCCGTTGCGCGTGGCGGTCTCATAGATGTAGCGGGCAACAGGCGTGGATCCAACAAAGCTGATCGCCTTGATGTCAGGGTGGTCGAGGAGTCGATCGACCGCAACTTTATCGCCATGTATAAGGCTGAGAATGCCGTCCGGAACACCGGCTTGTTTGACCAGTTCCGCAAGAAAGACGCTGGCCCCAGGAACCTTTTCAGATGGCTTGAGGATGAATGCGTTGCCGCAGGCGATGGCAGTCGAGAGCATCCACAGAGGGACCATCGCGGGGAAGTTGAAGGGCGTGATTCCGGCGACTACGCCGATGGGTTGGCGAATCTGGTAGACGTCAACGCCGCGGCTGGCTTGCTCAGTGTATCCTCCCTTGAGCAGGTTGGGGATGCCGCAGGCGAACTCCACGTTCTCCAGACCACGCGCTACTTCGCCAAGCGCATCGGCCATGGTCTTGCCGTTTTCGCGGCTGATGATCTCGGCCAGGTGGTTACGATTGCGGACGATCAAATCGCGCAGGTGGAACATAACTTCGGCGCGACGGGAAAGAGGCGTAGAGCGCCATTCAGTCGCAGCGGACTTGGCAGCAGCCACGGCGCGGTCGACATCTTCGGTGTTGGCAAAAGCAACTTCTGCGACAATCTCGCCGGTTGCGGGATTGGTGACCGCCCCCTTGCGACCCGAGGCTCCCGCATCTGGCTTGCCGTTGATCCAGTGAGAGACTGCGAAAGGCGCCACTGTTTCGAGAACACTCATTTGTTTCCACCCTTTCGGTCTGTGCGTCGCAACTCGACCTTATAGACAGCGAATCCAGTCGATGGTTTTGGAGGCTAGTTTGTCAAAGGCCGTGATGGCCACTTTCAAATGTTCTTCAAGCGTGTCTTCAATTTTGTTATGGCTGATCCCTTTGAGCGACTGTACGAACATCATCACCGTAGGAATGCCTGCTCGCGAGACTTCGGCAGCATCGTGCAAAGGACCGGAGGGCATGCGATGCGCGCGGCCAATCGTCTCGCGGATAGCTTCTTCGCAAAGCACAATCAGCTCCGGATGAAAAGGTACCGGCTCGATGTTCCAGATGCGCGACCACTCCACGGTGCAGCCTTCTTCTTGCGCGAATTGAATGCTCTTCTCCTGCGCTTCGCGATACATTGTTGCCAGAATTTCGGCGTCAAGATCGCGCTGATCCAGCGTGGCCTCGCAGCGGCCAACAACGGCAGTGACGATGCCCGGGAAAGTCTTGACGCTGCCCATGGTGCACACAGCGTCAGAGTGCCGCTTGGCGATGGTGCGGATTTCGAGTGCGAGCTTTGCCGCAGCAGCCAGTGCATCGTGCCGCGCGTTCATGGGCGTTGATCCGGAATGCGCTTCCTGTCCGCGGAACGTGATGGCGTGACGCTCGACGCCTTTGGTGCCGAGCACGGCGGCGAGCGGGAGATCCATGTTTTCAAGCACCGGCCCCTGCTCGATGTGCAATTCAAGGTAGGCGCCGGCATTTTTTCGCTCCCATGCAGCATGGCCGATCGCGTCGATGCGAACTCCACACTCGGCGAGTGCGTCTTCTAAGCGCATGCCGCCTGCATCTGTGCGATTCCTGTCCTGGTCGATGCTGTGCGTGCCCGCAAAGGCTGACGAGCCGAAAAGACTGCGGCCGAAGCGTGCTCCCTCTTCATCGGCCCAATCGACGAGACGAATCGTAATGGGGGGCTTCCCGTTGTACTCGTCGTCAATTCTGCGAAGCACGGCGTATGCGCCGATAACTCCGAGACAGCCGTCAAGCCAGCCGCCATTGGGAACGGAATCGAGATGACTGCCGAGGATGAGTGTTGCGTCGGAGGCCCCCTCAAGCGTGGTCCAACTGTTGCCGGCAGCGTCAAGATGATGTTCGACCGGAAGTTCTTGCAGTTTGGATTGAAACCATTCCCGCGCCTTCAGCCAGACGGGGCTCCACGCAAGACGCTGCGCACCATTCTCATCCGCAGTGAGAGCGCGGAGTTCCTTGAGTTGGTTGATCGCGGCCTGTGCATCAACCGGCAAGGGCAGCCACCTCTTCTGTGACCTGGCGTGCTCCATACTGAGGCTGACGGCGCAGCATGCGTCCGCGGCCTGGTTCACCGACAAATACCCCATCGCGCGCTTGCACCTTGCCGCGGACAGTTACATGAGAAGGCCTGCCTTCGATGGCAAATCCTTCGAACCCGTTGTAATCGTTGTTGGAGTGCTGCGTCGCGGCGGAAATCATCCCACGATATTTTGGGTCATAGATGACCAGGTCGGCGTCGGCTCCAACGGAGATGGACCCTTTGCGTGGAAAGAGGCCGAAGAGCTTGGCTGGGCGGGTGCTGAGCGCATCGACAAAGCGATGAATGTCGAGTTTGCCGCTCTTTACACCGTAGGTGTATATCAGGTTCACGCGATCTTCGAGCCCGGGAATTCCGTTGGGTATCTGGGTAAAGTTATTGGCGCCGAGAAGCTTCTGCTCAATGTCAAAGGGGCAATGATCGGTACCAACTGTGTCGATCAAGCCAGCCTGCAACGCGCTCCACAATGCGGGGAGATTGCGGTTGTCGCGCAAGGGAGGGGACATGACATGCTTCATGCCTTCCACGCCGTGGCGCTCGGCATAACTCTTGTCGAGAAGAAAATGGGGAAGGACCGATTCTACGTAGATCTTCACGCCGCGCAACTTGGCCTCGACGGCCGCGCGCAAGGCTGGCGCACAGGAGAGATGGACGACGTAACCCGTCGCGCCCGTCTGCTCAAGGAATGTCGCGAAGCGGCTGGTGCCCTCGGCCTCAACAGCTTCCGGGCGGCTGGGTTCGTGCCACTCGGGACCTGTTTTGCCCTCAGCCAAAAGCAGCTGTTGTAACTGGCTGACTAACTCGGCATTTTCGCAGTGCGCGGTGGTGATTACACCTAACTCCGCAGCAAGATGTAGAGTTTGGAATAGCTCTTCGTCGTTGACACCGAAGAAATTCTTGTAGGCAAGGAACACTTTGAAGGATGCAGTTCCGTCGCGAACAATTTCTCGCAATTTTGCTTCTGTGTTGGAGTCGTAGCGAGTTACGGCCATGTGGAAGGCGTAGTCGCAGGCGCTGTTGCCCTCCGCCTTCTGCTTCCAGATGTTATAGCCCTCGAGCGCATCTTCATTACGAGATGGGCAACACATTTCTATGAAGGTGGTGGTTCCACCAATGAGCGCCGCCTTGCTCGCAGTGGCGTGGGTATCCCTGGCAAAGGTGGCCATGAAAGGCAAATGAATGTGGACATGCGGATCGATGAATCCGGGGAAAATCAGCTTTCCGCTCGCATCAATGACTTCGGTCTCCGGTGGCGCGGTCAAGTCGAGCCCGATGTGAGTGATCGTTTCATCTTCGATGAAGATGTCTCCGCGTGAGCGAGACTCCGCGGTCACGATCTCCCCGCCTCTGATTAGGAGCGCCATCTTAACGTTCTCCTGCTTTGTCTTATGTTGCTATCATGCTAACTCTAATGAATGTGAATGCCTACTCTTTCACGATAGGCTTTCATGGTTTCCCAGTCTTCGGTTACCTGGGTTTGCTGCTGCGAGAGTTCACTCCACGTGACCGCATTTCGTCCAGATGGAACCTCGACCATTGCGATGCAATCGTCCACTGGACACACGTTATAGCAGAGGCGGCAGCCCACGCAATCCTCTTCCCGAACCTGTGGCTGGGGGCGTGTTTCTATTGCTTCATGTTTGCCGTTGGAGCGCACATCGTAGGAAAGCGGTTCGACCAGCGCGCCCTGCGCCGATACCAGATCGATGCACTGATGTGCGGTGTCGTTGCAGGCAACATAACAGAGATTGCATTTGATGCATTTCTCCGCGTCGATGCGGGCGACGGCTCGATAGGAGAGATCGAAATTCTTGAACTCCGAGACGCGATGCAGGCTGTGGCCGCTAACTTCGGCAATAGTCTTAAAACCCTTTTCGTCCATCCAGTTAGAAAGGCCATCGCATAGATCTTCGATGATACGGAAGCCATAGTGCATCACCGCGGTGCAGACTTGCAGGCTCGACGCGCCGAGGAGCAGGAATTGCGCCGCGTCTTGCCAGTTGGCAATTCCTCCCATGCCGGAGATCGGAATGCCCGACTTGGAGACGATC
>JBELAI010000340.1:0-4658 GCA_049508975.1 Occallatibacter sp.
TCCGATTCCCGATGACGCATACAGTTCTCGATTCTTCACCATGGGGAGATAGTGGCGCAGGTTCACCAGTTGTTCTGGTTTTAGTTGGCGTGGAGCGTTTACCACTGCCTATCTAATTACACGATAGAAATATTCCAGGATGCGCAACACACCTGAAACTGCAGAAAATCCCCTGAGATTTTCTGTAGGTGCGATTTGATTGTTTTGAGAGAAAATGCGAGGGAACCTACAATGGTTCACGGTTTCGAATGACGCGACGATAGAGACTACGGAGTCTGGAGACTATGCCCCCGTCGGGATGCAAGAAGCTCACGGTGCCGGGCACGATCACGGAGATATCAGTTCCAGATTCAGCGGAACTGAGGATAGTTAATCTTCCCTGGATGCGGGCAGCACGCTCCCGCATGCCCGGCAGGCCATGATGCCCTTCTCTCCCACTTATTGCAAAGCCTGGATCAATGCCGACCCCATTGTCCCTTACATGCAGCACGAGATCGTGACCGTATGCCAAGTCGATACCCAGGAGACTCCCGTGAGAGTGCGCCTTTGCATTCTGAATCGCTTCATGCCCGATTCGATACAGCTCATCGCGAACGATCGGATGCAACTCTCGTGCATCCCCAATAACCGAAACCGATATTGTCATTCCGTCCGGGACAACTCCACCCTCGGCAGCCCGTCGCAGCGCCGGTCCGAGATCGTTTTTCAATGTCGTCGAGGACCGCAGCGAATTAAGAGCTGCGCGGCCTTCCTCAATCGCCTGCTCAAGCCAACCAGAAACTTGTCCCAATGCACGGTGCATCTTCTCCGGATTCAGTGGTTCCTCAAGGCCATCGTCGACGACGAATTTGCTGCCTTGAATCGTCTGAAGGAAAGTATCATGCAACTCTCGCGCCATGCGCGTGCGTTCCGACAGTCGCTCATCGAAGCGAACGCCAATGGCCTTTGCGACTTGCTGTACGCGAATGCGATAGAGAATCGACCCGATGACGACGAAAGAGACTAAGCATAAAATCCGAAACGAAATCGTTTGATACCACATGGGTGCAATGCTGAAATCTAGAATTGCACCTTGTTCATTCCAGATGCCATCGTTGTTGCTGGCGATCACGTGAAAACGATACTTGCCGGGACGGAGGTCGCTATAGAAAGCCTGGCGTCTTGTTCCTGGTTCCTGCCAATCAGGATCGTGATTCTCCAATCTGTAACGAAAGCGCACTTTCTGTGGTACGACGAAACTCAGTGCGGTGTAGTCGATTTCGAGATCGCGTGTAAGCGCAGGGAGGCTAATTTGACCGCCTGCCGAGTAGTTCACTCTGTCCGCGACGATCTGCTCGATATGAACCGGCGGCGGTAGAGCGTTCACTTCCAGATGATTGGGATCGATCATCTGCAAGACATTTTGATTGGCGAACCACAAGCGCCCGTCGGGAGAGCGAGAGGCGTGCGGTTGAAAGGCTGAAGACGAAGGCCTTGCGCCGTCGAACACGTCGAAGGTGTCGACGTTCACGCTCGCCCTGGTACCATTCCACCACTCTCTCAATTCCGTATCCGCAACTCTGATGAGGCCACACTGCGCGTAAAGCCAAAGAGCATTGTTGCTATCCGAAACCAGAGCGTACAGGCTGTTGCAAGGTAGACCATTTTGGCTGGTTAGAGTCCGCAGGGTTCCATTCTGCCATTCAGAAAGTCCAGACGAGGTAGCGGCTAATACCGATCCATCAGTCCGAACAAGGATCTGTCGTACCGGGGATTTGGCCCCGTTCTTATCGGAAAAAGTTTCAATCCGCCCCCGCCGATATCGAGCTAAGTCGCCGTCGACAAGGCCCAGCCAGATGCCGTCGTGGGGATCGGCGGCGATGGAAATGGCGGCTGGCATGCGAGGTGCCGAAAGTTCTTCGCGGACCTCACGACCCTGAATGCGAAGTAGTTTCGCGGGGCCTCCAAGGACTCTCGCCCAGATGTTATTTTCCCGATCTTCCGTGATCGCGATGACCGCTCCGATAGCAGTGCTATTGGACCGCCGAATCGGATCGAATTTCCCGTTCTCGTAGACATACAGACGATCTTCGATTCCCACCCAGAGTCGGCCAGCATGATCTTCAAACAAGGATGTCACTTGCTGGCGGAGTAAGCCGTCGGGAAATTGGATGGATGACAGGCGGTCTCCGCGAAGGGATTCAAGCGCACCTTGATTTCCGATCCAGATCGTTCCATCCCGCGCCGCAAGGACCGAATCGACCAAGTTGGCACTGAGTCCTTGTCGAGTTGAGAATGTGGTGACGCGAACATTTCGAAAACAATCGACTCCTTCGCTCGTTGCAATCCAGATGTTCCCTTCACGGTCCTCATAGAATCCAGTTACGGAGTTGCTGGATAGACCGTCCGCACTGGAGAATCGATCGACCTTATCGCCGTTCAAGCGATAGATACCCTGGTCTTGGGTTCCAATCCACAGGGCATTCTCGCGGTCTAGGAACAACGCACTAACCTGAAGGGCGCTCTGGCTTAATGTCGGGTTGAGGGGCTTGCGAACGCCATGCACCCACCGCTGCAATCCTTGCCCTGGTCCGCGGCGGTCCATTCCGCTCCAAATCGAACCGTTCGAGTCGGCCGCAATGGCTTGAATGCCGCTCAGCCCTTCTCCGCTTCGTGCCACTGAAGGAGTGAACACGGTGGATGAGCCTGCTCTCCAACGTATGAGAAGGTTGACGCTACCGATCCAAAGGTTACCCTCCGAGTCCTCAGCGAGCGGTACCGCATAAGGAGGAGTGATTCCATCAGCTTTTCCATAGCAACGCAGCGACACGCCATTCACTTCACAGAGAGGGCCTTTGTCGTCATGAACTCGTGAGCGCGTGATCCAGATTCTTCCGTCGTGGCCCTGGACGATAGAATTCACGCGTCCGTCTGCACCCGGATAATTGGTCAAATTGCCGTTCTGAAGATGGGCTAGGTTCGTTGATGTTCCAATCCACAAACTCCCATCCGTTCCAGCCAGGAGCGAAAAGATGCCGCTTGACAAGAGCTTTCCCTTAAGTGGAGCCCACGGAACAAAGCGAACCCCATCGAAGCGGATAAGCCCATTTTCCGTCCCGATCCATAAATATCCGTCTCTAGTCTGCGCAATGGCGTTCGGCGCACCGCTGAAGATGCCGTCCTGAATTCTCCAAGCAGTGTGCCCATATTGCGAGATCCGCTTGTTGGGATCGACCCCCCACGCGGTGCAAGTCGCCAAGAGCAATAGGAAACAAATTCGGAGCGAACGCGAGGTCTTCAACTTGGCCCCCTTGGCGATTTCTATCCGCCCTGCTCCTGGTTGCGCAACGAGCACAGAGCAAATTCCTGCGGCAAATGCTATGTGCTGCAGGGAAGCCATCAATTCCACGGCATTCGCATCAACAAGGACTCGCTCCAGCGGTTCATCTTAAGCCGAATTGAGCATTCGTGGAATGTCATAATCTGCTGCTCGTGGGCTGCAGTTTTCTACAGGACGGCATCAGATTTCGAGCAAACCCCGTCGCACCGCAATGGTGACAGCATGAGTTCTGTCGTTCGCCTGCAGTTTGTCCACAAGGTTTTTGATGTGGAAATTGACCGTCGTCTCAGCAATTGCGAGTTGATCGGCGATCTGCTTATTTCGATGGCCGTCTCGGATGAGCCGAAGCACCTGCAATTCCCGGTCGGTGAGATTGTCTTCGCCCAAGTGCTCAGAGAGGCGCGCTGCAACTTCGGGAGGCAGATATCGTCGACCTGAGAAAACTGTCCGGATCACCCCCAGCAATTCATTCTTCGGCATGCTCTTGAGAATGTAACCAGACGCCCCGGCTCGCATGGCCCGTTGGATTTCTCCATCACAATCAGAGGTAGTCAACATGACAATACGCGCCTGCGGAAATTCTCCGCGAATCGCAACCATGGCGTCTATACCATTCGTGCCAGAAAGTCGAAGATCCATGAGAGTGATATCGGGGCGAAGACGACGGAACTCCGCAATTGCCTCAGCGGCATCGGTGGCCTGCGCAACGAGAATCATGTCTGTTTGAGAAGCAATGATCGTGCTCAAGCCCTCCCGGAAAACGGGATGGTCTTCGACGCTCAAGACGCGAATTGGCTGGCTGCCCATCCCGAGACCTCAGTGTGTCGATTGTAGAGGGCGATCGTTTCGCTTGAAAGTACCAGCCTATCCCGATGCCGGTTCGCATCCGGGGTTGCATTCTAAATTGACGGAATCAGGCGTCGTCGGCATGGGCAGGGCACTGAGCCTTCTGCTTTTCCGCGCATCAGATTGGCGAGCCCGACAAGTAATTCATAAGGTGTCCCGAGAATCCGCTATCCACACCGAAATTGACCGTAATTGATGCAAACCAGGACTAAACCACCGGTGTTCCCGAGACGCATATTCCGTAAGTTACAGACACTAAATAGGATGCGCACTGTACCTGTTTTGCCATACTAAAATGACGAAATCGGTTTGCGGATTAATCATCACAACTCATAAGCCTCTTAAAATGAGGGCAGTAACGACGACCTCATATGGTGCCGGGAGGGGGGGTCGAACCCCCACGACCTTGCGATCGGCGGATTTTGAGTCCGCTGCGTCTGCCAGTTCCGCCATCCCGGCAAAGGTTGGCCGTCTCAAAAAGTATCGCACAGGC
>JBELAI010000341.1:0-4650 GCA_049508975.1 Occallatibacter sp.
GCTTTGCGGATTCTGCGCGGCGCAGAGCGGAAATGTCGGTATGCCTGACAGCCTTGTAATCGCACGCGATACGTTCTGGGATTTTGGCCCGCCTTTCAATTACTACGACCTTATTCAAATCAAGAATGACAGTCAGGGGCTCGCTGTTGATCAGGTGCTCGTGACCCCACATGGACAGGCGTGCATGCAGCCGGCGACGGTAGAAGAGAGGACCGTCATTCTTCACAAGACTATGACGGACTTACTTCAGGGAAGGAACCCATGTGCAATTCCCGAGAAAGAGCTCCATCGGGAGCAGAAGAGATGCAAGAAGTGCCTCGTTTTCAGCGGTGTAAACGTGATGATGCAGGTAGCCTGCGGCGGCGCGGACAGAAAACTCAGGATGGACATTCTGGATCGCGATATTTACGATCGCCGAACTCAAACACCTTCGAACACCTCGTGGACAATGAGCTTGTTTTCGGAACTGAACGGCGTTCTCGGGACAGGCTCAGAGGAGAAGCCAATCTTCAACGTGGAACCGGCGCAACATCACAATGTTCCGGACACGGCGCTTGTTCGAGCCATCGGAGATGGGAAATTTGACGAACTCTTCGGACCACAAGCGGGAGTCTCGCAGATTGTTCACGAAGCAGGCCAGGCGCCACCACCTCCGCCCTCAGTTGAGATAGAAAGCGTCGCGCCTATTGCACCGGTTTCCCCACAATTGCCGAGCTATCCGCCCATTGCGAAGTTAGCGCGGGTTGAGGGCGCTGTGAATGTGACGTTTGATATCACGAGTGTAGGGAAAGTTCGGAATCTCGATGTAGTCGATGGGCCGAAGGTGCTTGTAGGGGCAGTCTCGGATTCGGTGTCGACCTGGACATTTCCTGAATCCGCGTGGGGAAGCAAAGCTCAGGCGGCGATCCGATTCAGCTTAAATTGCATGGCCGGTCCGTCGAAGTAGGCAATCTGCATTGTTTCGGCACCCTCCCCCAGCTAGAATGCAACCATGGAGCAGTTGCCTCTCAGGTCGCTTCATTCCGATGAGTTGCTGAGCGAGGCAAAACTCGAGAAGATGCGTGCGCGCGCTACCGAAGAGCTGCTGGAAACCCTTCTGCCGGGGCGTTTGGAATGCCTTAAGGCGCGGCCAGATGGAACGATCCTCGACGGACATCATCGCATTAAAGTGCTGCGGGAACGCGGGACCAATGTAGATACGCTGCCGCGTGAGATTCACGAGAAGGAGGATCTGTTCAAGTGAGCACAGAGCTTCGCTGGGTGGAAGGCCCCTGGAAAGGAAAGCTCGCAATTGCTGCGCGTCCCCGCGGGGGCGACTGGCTCGAAGACGAGATCGAGGCTTGGCGCCGGCTGGGCATTACAACCGTCGTCTCGCTCCTGACCCCGGAAGAAGAAAACGAACTCGACTTGATGAAGGAGCGCGCTGTTGTCCATTCACAAGGGCTCGGCTTTCTCTCTCTCCCCATCCCCGACCGCGAAGTTCCAGAGTCCGAGTCGGAGGTGACCGCAATGGTGACGCGGCTTCATGGGATCCTCGGGAGCGGGGGCAGCGCCGTGGTCCATTGCCGGCAAGGAGTCGGGCGGGCTGGCCTGCTGGCGTCGTGCTTGCTGATTTTTGAGGGCAAGCAGCCTCTGGAATCGATTCAAGCCGTCAGTCAAGCACGTGGCGTTGAAGTTCCGGAGACATCTGGCCAGCGCGCATGGGTTCTGAATTACAGAGTGGCAACGGCAGGGGCGGTGTGAGCTGAAGGCACGCACCGCTGCCCCGGAGAAAAGCAGGCATCAAGCCGGAGCCTGGTATTCGGCGGCTTCTGAATCCGCGTGCCGGTGGTAAAATCAATCAGTGCCGGGTCCTACGCGACGTAATCCCGCCAAACCCGCCAGGTCCGGAAGGAAGCAACGGTAACGGGCTAGTACGGGCGCAGTAGGTCACCCGGTACTTTTTTGCGCGTGAGCGCATTTGGGTTCGTGGTCTCCCACCCATTTCGCACAAAACGCGAAATGGATGGGGCACCCAGCGGCTTTGTCGGTGTTGCTCGTCCTAACAGGCCCGCTTTGTGACAGGTTCGATTTGTGGAATACTTGTATTGCAAGCGTGGAGGTTCAATCATGGGCTCCTCCGTCTCTCTTCGTCTGCCGGAAGACCTGAAAATCCGTCTTGAAAAACTCGCCAAGCGCACTGGCCGGAGCAAAACCTACTACATGATCGCGGCCATCAGCGAGAAGATGGAAGACCTCGAAGACCTGTACCTGGCCGAACAACGAACGCTCGCCCTGCGCGCCGGCCGGAGCAAAACCTACACGCAGCAAGAGATGGAAAAGCGCTATGGCGTGGAGCATTGAGTACTCCGCCGCTGCCGATAAAGACATTGCCAAACTCGACCGGCAGGTTGCGCAACGCATCATCAAATTCATGGGTCAGCGCGTAGCTCAATTGGCCGATCCGCGCAGCATTGGCGAAGCCCTCACCGGTTCAACGTTGGGCAGCTACTGGAAATACCGAGCCGGCGATTATCGCATTATTGCCGACATCCAAGACGCGAGGATTTGCGTTCAGGTGGTGCGGGTTGGGAATCGACGAGAAGTCTATCGTGGGTGATCGAAGCGCTTAAGTTCGGATGGCCTGCAATTCCCGCGACGCCCCAAATCGAAAGACTAGAATAGGTCTTATACGGACGGTCCGAAGCCGTCCTCTTCATTCCGGAGAAGTCCATTGAGCCTTACCGTTCGCCCCGTGGTGGGCCGGCGCGCAAAGATTTCGGCGTTGGGCACTTACGTTCCTCCCGATGTGCTGACCAACAAAGACCTCGAAAAATTGGTGGAAACCAACGACCAGTGGATCATGGATCGGACTGGGATTCGCGAGCGCCACGTGCTGGCCAAGGGGCTGGGCGTGAGCGATATCTGCGTGCATGCGGCCCAGAAGTGCCTGGCGGCGCGCGGCATTGCGGCCAGCGAAGTCGAATGCATCATTGTGGGCACGGTGACGCCGGACATGATGTTCCCTTCGACTGCCTGCCTGGTGCAAGACAAGATTGGCGCCAAAGGCGCGTGGGGATTCGATGTTTCGGCTGGCTGTTCGGGGTTTGTGTTCGCATTGCAGGCGGGCGTGAAGATGGTGGAGAGCGGGGCGCACAAGAAGGTTCTGGTGATTGGCGCGGATGCCAACACGCGCATGACCGACTACACCGACCGGACCACATGCGTGTTGTTTGGCGATGGCGGCGGGGCAGTCCTGATTGAGCCGGCCGAAGAAGGCGAGATCGGCTTCATCGACTTTGTGCACGAGATCGATGGGGCGGGCGGCGTGAGCCTGAATTTGAAGGGCGGCGGAAGCTTGAATCCATCGAGCCACGAAACGGTGGACAAGAAGATGCATTACATCTATCAGGATGGGCCGGCGGTGTATAAGTTTGCTGTGCGCAAGATGGCCGAGGCCACGACCAAGGTGCTGGAGCGAAACGGCGTGACCGGCGCGGACCTGGGATGTTTTATTCCGCACCAGGCCAACAAGCGGATTATTACGGCCACGGCAGACCGGCTGGGGATGGACCCGGAGCGGGTGATTATCAACATAGAAAATTACGGCAATACGTCGGCGGGGACGATTCCGCTGGCCATGGAGACGGCGATTGAGCAGGGCAAGCTGAAGAAGGGCGACCTGGTGCTGCTGGCCGCGGTGGGGGCTGGGTTTACCGTCGGGGCAGCGTTGCTGCGGTGGGAGATCTGAGAAGCAGCTGACAGTTCGCAGTTCACAGTTAAAGAACAATAAAAGACTAAGAAGCCTGTGAAAGGCTGTAGATAGATTTATCCCACCTTAGCGACGTAGACAAAAACGTCGCGAACGTGGGGCACCCGCTGTGATCGCTAGTTCAACTGCAGCTCGTACTCGGGCAGAATGCCCAGGGTGGCAGCGGTGCGGAAGAAGACTCTCATGCCTTCGATGCATTCTTCATCCAGCACGTAGTGGATGTTGGTAGTGAGATAGGTGCGGATGTTCTCTTCGGGGATGGGGAGCTTCCTTGACCATTCGGCTACCAGCGTGTCGATGTTTTCGAGGCCGTGGATTCTTGATTGGAGAAAGTCCTGTGCGATGCTCTCATCCAAAGGTCTGCCCCACGCAGTGGTGCCCCAGACGGCGGAGACGAAAGGAAGGCCGGTGATCTTGTTCCACTCTTCGGCCAGGTCGAGGTAGATGAGCGGTTCGCCGGTGCGCTCGAAGCGGTTGGCTCGTTCCTCAAGCGCCAGCAGGGCGGGGTCGCCGATGAGGATGGCGGCGTCGGCCGCATCCAGCATGGCGTCGAGGTCGGCGCAGGCGGGGATGAAGGGAACTGCCGGGTTGCCCCAATGATGGAAAAGGATGCGTGCGTAGGCCAGCGTGGTGCGGCTGGCGGTATCGGCGGCCACCGAGCGCAGAGCGGTAAGCGGCTGGCTGGCGCGATGGACAAGGAGCAGGGAGCGGACGCGGTGCTTGGACGCGATGACGCAGCCGGGCAGGATGCGCAGAGCGGGGTTGGCGGCGAGCGCGGCGATGGGAACCAGGCCAATGTCGGCCCGATCTGAGGCGAGTCGGTCGGCGCATTCGGAAGGCGACATGCGTTCAATCTGGTAGCGCTGCGCGAGCACGGCGTTGAGCGGCGCGTGCTCGAA
>JBELAI010000342.1:0-4645 GCA_049508975.1 Occallatibacter sp.
CTGACCCGAAATGAACTCACCGTCACAAGTGTTCGCCCGCTGCCAGGATTCGACGAGGCGCACGTTCTCGGAATGGCGGCGCTGGCGAGTTCTGAAGGAGGGCAGGACCCTGTCGATACGGCCATTCGACTTGCCGCGTCGCAGAAGACAGCCGCCGACTTGCCAAAACTGACCGCTTTTGTTCCGTTCGATCCGGTCAAGAAAACCTCGGAAGCGACCACGACAGATGCAAAAGGTAGCTCAGAACGCATCATCAAGGGCGCGTTCACTGCGGTTGTCGCCCTCACTGCGCCTTCTCCCGCCGCGGCGGCTTTCGCCGACGAACTCGAGAAGCAAGGTTTTAGAGTCTTGGCAGTTGCCGCGGGACCGGCGGCATCGAACCAGATCATTGGACTGATTGCCCTCAGCGATCCGCCGCGGACCGACTCGATCTCTCTTATCTCAGAGCTGAACGGTCTCGGCGTGCGCACTGTCATGGTGACAGGAGATGCTCCCGCCACAGCCGCAATCGTCGCTCATGCGGTTGGATTGCAGGGAGCAGTCTGCCCTCCCGGAAAACTGCCAGACGGCATTAAGCCGGAAGATTTTTCGGTTTTTGCGGGTGTTCTTCCCGAAGGCAAGTTTGACCTCGTTAAGGCTTTTCAGAAAAGCGGGCATACAGTTGGGATGTGCGGCGATGGCGCCAATGACGCGCCTGCGCTCCGTCAGGCACAGATAGGCATTGCTGTCTCGACCGCAACCGACGTAGCCAAATCGGCCGCCGGCGTGGTTCTAACTGAGGCTGGACTGGGCGGCATTGTGGCTGCCGTGAAAGAAGGCAGAGTCACTTTTCAACGCATTCTCACCTACACGCTCAACTCGGTTCAGAAAAAAGTATTTCAGGCGCTCTTGCTGGCAGTTGGCCTGGTCATGACGGGACACGCGGTGCTGACTCCAATGTTGATGGTCATTGTGATGATCACCGGCGACTTCCTTGCCATGTCGCTCACCACTGACCGAGTGCGGCCATCAGAGATGCCAAACTCCTGGCAGATCGGCGGAATCACGAGTGCAGGAGTGATGCTCGGTCTCTGCTTCCTTGCATTCTCCTCGGCAGTCCTGGCAGTGGGCAAGTTCCAGTTGCATCTCGGCATCGAGGCACTTCAAACGCTGACCGTTGTCAGTATCGTGTTTGGCAGCCAGGCCACGACCTATGTCATTCGCGGACGCCAGCATCTCTGGGGTCTGCGCCCCAGCATTTGGCTCGTACTCTCTTCAGCAACCGATGTTCTTATCATTTCAACCCTCGCATCCTTTGGAATTGCAATGGCGCCATTGCCTTTCGCGATCATCGCCACAGAGTTTGGCGCCGCGGTCGTCTTCGGCGCTGTTCTGGATGTGGTCAAGATTCCAGTCTTTGCTCGCCTCCGTATTTCCTGAACAACCGACGTGCATCAGGCACATACCGGCATTCGGCAAACAGAGTTGAAAGGATACACATGAAGATCGCATTTCTCCATACCCGGAATTTCTTTACATCGGAGCTTCTGCAAAAACTTCGTGCAACGCTGGCGCACCATGAAGTGGTTGAGTGGATCGGCGGCAAGGACGCCCCTGCCTTCGATTTCGATGTGCTTCTCGCCATGGGCAACGTCGGACGCGAGTTGCTTCTCGACCAGCCAAAGCTCAAACTCATCCAGACGGCCAGCGATGGGTATGAGGAGGTCAACATCGATGCTGCGAGCCAACTCGGCATTTGGGTCTCGTATGCTCCTGCCGATCTCACCGGCAATGCGATTTCAGTGGCGGAGTTCGCGGTTCTACTTCTGCTCGGCGCGGCTAGGCACCTTGGGGAGGCCTTGAGGTCACTTCAAGGAAGCCCAGCCAGGCCACCTGCGCTCAACCTCTCACTCAGCGGGAAGACGGTGTGCATCGTTGGACTGGGGACCATCGGGCAGCAGCTTGTAGATCGCTTGCGTCCTTTCGGGGTGAAGATGGTAGCAACAGACGAACATCCTGAAAATGCGCCTGCCGATGTCACTGCCTATCCTGCCGAGGAACTAAACACAGCAGTCGCTCATGCGGATTTTGTAGTCATATGCGTGCGGGCCAGCAAGGAAAACGAGAACCTGATCGATGCGGCTCAACTTGCGGCAATGAAGCGCGGGGCCATTCTGGTTAACATCGCTCGCGGCATGCTCCTCGACGAGGCAGCGCTTGTTGATGCGGTTACAAATGGACAGATCTCTGCTGCGGGGCTCGACGTTTTGAAGACTGAACCGCCTGATCGCACGGACCCGTTGCTTCGACTTCCTCAGGTACTGGTTACTCCCCACATTGCAGGGCTAACTGACCTTATGCTGGACGGAACGGTGAATTACATATGTCACGTCATCGAGGAATTTGCCGAGGGCAAGAAACCAAAGTCGATCCTGAACTCGCCAGCGAGGCCTCGGCGCCAGCTGCTAAATTGAATGGCACTTATTAGTCCTGAGACGCGGACCAGTTGCCTTGCTATTTCAAGTTGCACAACTGATCTCAGATGTGATTCGCTTGCGGCGGACGCTCCTTGGCCGGCAGCGGGGTGAAATGGGGACTTGGACTCGAGTGATGGCTCTCGTCAAATAATGACGCTGCCCATTTGACTATCCATCGAATCGGGCGCACCCAGGGACTGGGCGTGCCGCAGCTCTCACAGCCAAACACCGGCCGCACGTCCGCCAAGATGGTATAAGCCAGGTTCAATATCGCTTGGAATGGCCGAATCCCGAAGACGCCTATTGCGAAAGTCCAAGTGAACCATCTGGTACTGGGTAAATTTCGCAAAACTTCTGCGACGGCTTCCCCCCCAAGTTTCATTGAACCGTCCGGCATTAGCAGGTGAATAGTTCCATAGGCATCCCAAATATTCAGGCCTTGATTGAGCGCTCGCAACTCATCGGGATCCTGGCCAATCGGTCGTACAACAATACTCGCCTCGCCCGGTCCCGCCTGTACCTGCTTCTTCACCCAACTGGCAATGTTTCGACAGACTCCACACTCGTCGTTGAATAGGAGGATTGGTGCGGGCTGCAATTTAATCTCCATGATCCAATCTCATTTCATTCCTCGTATGGCTGCCTTACCAAAGTCAGGATGTTCGATACATCTGGACTTGGTCCCTCTTCGCGCCCGACGACCGCTCCGTTGAGAAACATGATCAGCGTGGGCGTCCCTTGGACCTCGTAAATATCAGCAAGCTCCCGGTCGACGGCGATATTGACCCTGAAGATTTTCTCCGTGGACTCCACCATCTCCGCAACCTGCTGAAGATCCGGCTCGATCGCACCGCAGTGTGCACATCCGTATGACATGAACTCGACTACAATGGGTCCTTCACCCTTCAATACCAGCCGGTCAAATGTGCTGGTGGTGACGGTTCGAATCCTGTCGATCGACTTATATCCAGGCATGAAATCCTCATCATCTTTCGTTGAGCGGCAATGAGCGAACGGACAGGTTCTCGCCCAAAACAGCGTCGAACTGCTTTGGGCTCTCTTGCAGAGCAGCTCAAACACAGACAGGAGTTATTTTTAGGACGACGCAATACAAGATTGCCGGTGCAGGGACACCATCCAGGAATGCGGCCGCCCCAATCAGGCTCCTTGCGCGCAAGTCCAATTTGCCTTCTCAGGCCGGTATAGGGACTGCACGAGTGTGCTTCTTTGCGATCTCCTCGATCTCCGGCTCGGTCAGTGCGGAGAGATCCGCCGTTTCGGTGGCGATAATTCGCTGGAACGTCTCCGGATGGTGAGTCTTCAAATACTCGCTGAGGAAATTGACGGCGCTCTTGCCCGTTGCGTGGCCGATGAGGATGATCGCTTCAGCATGGACAAGATCAGTGGCTATCTCCTCGTAGTAAGATTCTTCCTCTGGAACATGTTCACCCTTGTAATGGGCTTCCTTCCGATGGATCAAATGATGCTGAAATCCAAATGGATCATATGGCTTGACGGTGAGTTCATCCTCAGGCCGGCTGCCGCCGAGATCGTGGAAAATATGGGCGGCATGATGATCGATGACCACAACCATTCGCCCGATCTGATGTGCTTTTGCGGGTTTCCCAAGGACGCCAGCCTCTTTTAGGAAGCTACGCAGCCTTGAAATCTCTTCGACTTCGAGATTATGGGTGCTGGGGCGCTTGAAGAAACCCCTCTGGGAACCTACTACAAATGCAAACTCGTCGTTTCCGTGCGGCTGGACCTCGCCAATTTGTCCTATAAGGTCAACTACAGCGCTCCAACTCAGATTCCGTGGCAGTTTGCCGCCCTCAAGACTCTCAAGAAGGTCTTCATGGTCTTGACGAATATGTTTATTCATCTCAAGAGTCTTTCATCCGTCAGGGAGGAATGCTGTTCCAGTTTGCTCATCGCATTCGGACAGTCTGTGGCGCATTTTTCTTGAGCACACATTCGACACGGAGCTACTCATGCAACCTGTTGAATTGCATTCAGACGGTCGTGAGTTCCTCAACCCAATAGCCTTCACGATTGTAGTGTCCGTACAGGCCTGTTTCGTAATCCCGTGTGAGCAGAGACTCGTCGTTATACTCCGGCCCGGCCTTGATCGCCTCGCGAGACAGGCCGATTGCAACCTCCCTCTCTTCCCAACTCACGTTCTCGATCCA
>JBELAI010000343.1:0-4645 GCA_049508975.1 Occallatibacter sp.
TCGGGCGAATCGCCGCGAAGGACAGATGAAGATGTCTGGCGTGTCTTTCGCGAGCCGCTCGATCGGGTCCTCGTCACACCGCGCCTCAAACCGAAACGGATCGTTGCCCCCAATTACGAGTACGAGTTCGAACGGTCCTGGAAGAATGAAGTGTGGCACGTGTATGAACCTGTATCGTTCGATATGGTCGAGTCGGCATCCATGCTGGACAAGGCAAACCGGTGGGTTGGCCGCGCCACGAGTTTGATGGATAGCGCGGATCATTTTCAAATCCATATGTTGCTGGGGGAGCCAACAGACGATCGGCTGAAGACCACGTTTGTGAAGGTGCAGAACATCCTAAACAAGATGCCGGGCAAAACGGAACTCATCCGCGAGTCCGAAGCGGAGGCTTTCGCCGAGGAACTAGCAAGGGAAGTCCGGGGCCACCAGGCGGAGAAGCCCGCGGAGCCAACGCCACATACCTAGTTCGTGTTAGCCCTGCCGGACCGAAACATGTTACCGGCGATTCATTCTATATCGGGACGCTTCCACAACCCGAATGGTTCAAACTCCAAATATGAGCACCATCACAACTAAAGACGGCACGCAGATCTTCTACAAAGACTGGGGCACCGGACAACCCATCGTCTTCTCACATGGCTGGCCATTAAGCGCGGACGACTGGGACGGCCAGATGCTCCACTTCGGACAGCTCGGCTATCGCGTCATAGCGCATGACCGCCGCGGTCACGGACGCTCCGATCAGACCTGGGACGGCAACGACATGGATACCTACGCGGACGATCTCGCCGCGTTATTCGAAAAACTCGATCTGAAAGACGCCATCATGGTTGGGCACTCCACCGGCGGCGGCGAAGTCGCGCGTTACCTCGGCCGTTACGGCTCCAAACGCGTCCAGAAAGCGGTGCTCATCAGCTCCGTGCCGCCGCTCATGCTGAAGACCGAAAAAAATCCCACCGGCCAACCCCGCTCGGTTTTCGACGGTCTCCGTGAAGCGCTCGCCGCCAACCGGCCCCAGTTCTACAAGGACATCACTCTGCCCTTCTACGGGTATAACCGCCCCGGCGCAAAGATTTCGGAGGGCATCCGTGAGCACTGGTGGTTGCAGGGCATGCTGGGAAGCGTCAAGGCCCATTACGACTGCATCAAGGCGTTTTCGGAAACCGACTTCACCGAAGACCTCAAGAAGATCGACATCCCCGTGCTCGTCATGCATGGTGACGACGATCAAATTGTGCCCATCGTCGCCGCGGGTCTGCTGTCCGCGAAGATATTGAAGCACGCCACTCTGAAGGTCTATCCCGGGTTTCCGCACGGCATGCCCGCCACCAATGCGGATCAAATCAACGCCGACCTGCTGACCTTCTTCAAAGGCACTTCGACCGCCGCATCGAAGTAATCACAGCTTCGGAAACAACACGGCATGACATCTCAAACAGTCAAGAATATCGTGCTTGTCCACGGCGCCACGACTGGACCCTCGTCTTTATCGGCGTTAAGTGATACTTCAGTGAGTCACGACAGCCGAATCCGGGTCGTCTTGCCGAGTGCAAAAAGTGTGATGACGTCCTTTATCACACTCTAGACGGATCGGGCGCGGCGCTCTTCTTACCTCAATGATCTGGCACTCCTTGTGCCTGGCCAGCGCGTGGAAGATCGCACCCAGTTGCCGGCGAGTCTGCCCAAATATGGCCTTTCGGCGCCGTTTGGGCACGAAGACGACGTGGTACTTGCAGTTCCCATTTCGAATGGGATCGGCTCTGATTAAGATCTGACATTGCTTCTTCTCCTTGTGGTTCATCAAGCCACTTGGAGAGGATTCTACTCCCGCAACGGTCAAACCTCTTCGAGTCCACTGGTCGAACCAGTGGCTTACCCATTGAGTTACTGGAGCAGGCCCGAGCCGCCGACGAAGAGGAAGATCTCCAGTACGGCAGCCAGCGGGGCGACGAGTTGCCGGAAGAACTGCAGAGGCGCGAGACTCGCCTGGCCCGCATCCAGGAAGCCAAGCAAGCGCTGCAGCAACGGGCGCGGGACAAGGCAGCGGCGGAGGGCGAGAGTTCCGCCCAGGCCAAACCGGAGAACAAGGATCAATATAACTTCACCGACCCGGAGTCGCGCATCATGAAAGGGGCCGATGGGTTTGTGCAGGGTTATAATGCGCAAGCGGCGGTGGAGCCGACCCTGCTGCTGATCGTTGGGCAGACTGTGACAGAAGCATCCAACGATAAAGCAGCTGATGCCGATGATAGAACTCATCGAACAACAATCGGGTCAGCGTCCGGAAGCGATTTTGGCCGACAACGGGTATTGCTCAGAGGAGAACCTGGACAAGTTGGAATCGGCCGATCAGGCGGAGGGCAAGATCGAGGGGTTCATCGCGATCTTGCGCTCCGGCTGACTCATCGTTCGGCATGTTTCACCAAGTCCTGCATTGCCAGCCGCGAATCGGCACCCATCGCCTGGCCGGCGCTCTTCAATAGTCGGGCGTGCCGGCCTTGTGCCCTGACGACGGCTGCTTCCAACGCGTGTATGTCCGGCTCGGGAATACAGGTCAACAGAATCTTGGCGAGGCAGTCTACTAACGCAAACAGGGCCTGCTGAGATCGCCCCACCGCCAAAAGCTCTCCCTTTACCTGGTCGATGCTGGCGACCAGTCGCTCCTCGGCGGTGTCCAGGTTTTCTTTTTGCCCTGACAATTCCTGTTCCACCGCATAGCGAATAAACGCTGTTGGTGACGAGAAGCCACGCTTCTCGGTCGAATCTTTGATGCGTTTGTCCGTCGTCTCAGAGAATCGAATCGCTCGCTGTGCCATATCTGGGCCCTCACTTGATAAGGAAACGGCGAGGCACCATCGGGACGAGGAAAATCGAGGAAATTGGTGCCGCATCCCCGTGGGGATGCATTTTCAAGGCACGCATCCCGCAGGAAGTAGAAGCACAGCAATCAGGAAGCAAACAAAACGCGCACCAGCGCATCCCAACCCTTTATGTTCCACTACGCATTTTTGGTTGTCTGGGAGCCGCTTTTGGGGTGGCCATTGTTGCAGAATGATGCATTTCGATCACAAACTGATGCACACCCAGAGGCGAACCCAAGAATGATGCACTTTGTTCACAAACTGTTTGCAGACTGATGCACGTGGCGGAGAACGAAATTTTCCCGTCCCGCACGCCTCTCGCCATTTCCTTATCAAGTGAAGGAGAAAATGCAGGCAACGCCAATGGACACTATTCCAAGAGTGCGCGTAGAAACACAAGATCGGGCTTGGATCCACTTGCGCTCCCTCGTTTCAACCCGGCCCGCGACCAATATGGGCCAAGTGACCTGGGCCTGGGCCGAGCCTGAAGCTGGCCTGACGGCAGAGAGTTGTGGAGCGACTTCGGCGCAACTCCCGCGCCCCGCAGCGAGTCGTCAGCCAGAACTGCCGGTTCTTGGACCACATGATCCGTTCAGAATTCTGCGGAGTAATGGCAAGGAACGAGCCTGTGGATTCGAGCACCATGCCCTTCTCGATCTATCAACTCGAAGCTGAGATGAGGTTGACAAAAAGCGATTACAACTCGGTACCGCGCCAACCATCAGGCTGTGGTAGCCTGAGTGCCGAGCCAATCCACGCCGAGCCATCTAAAGGAGAACGGATGGCGCGACGTGAGTTTCAGATGCCGAACGTGCTGCGGCATGACGGATCGCAGCCGTATTGGTATATACGGTACCGACGAAAGGTCTTGGTTGGAAAGAATCGAATCGAGAGGAAGGAGGTCTGGCACCGGCTTGGCGATTGCGACCAGATCACGAAACGTCAGGCAATGCGCCTGCGCGACGAGATCCTGCGCGACGTCAACCGGCAGGTCTACACGATCCAAAGCCACATCGAGTTTACGGATTTCGTTGAAATCTACAAGAAGCAGCACATACCGATGCTGGCGGCAGGCGCTCAAGCTAAGTACCGCTGTCTGTTGGAGCGGCACATTCTACCGGCGTTTCGCTCCATGAAGCTTTGCGAAATGGACACCGAGGCAATTCAAGCGTTCCTGAATAGTAAGCAGAAGGAAGATCTTGCTTGGTGGACGCGAAATGATCTCAGGAACATCCTTTCAGGGATCTTCAGCAAGGCCGACGATTGGGGCTATTGGTCTGGGCGCAACCCGGTCCGAAAAACTACAATCGGCAGGCAGCGCGCTAAGCGTCAAAAGCGAATTCTCTCTGATGAGCAAATCCGACAATTGCTTGCGGGATTGCCGGAGCAGATCAGGCTGATGGTTGAAACCGCGGTCTCAACTGGGATGCGGGTGTCAGAGATCATCGGCTTGCGGTGGGGCCGCGTGGACTTGAACCGCGGTTTAGTGCGGGTTGAAGAGCGCTACTATCGCGGTGACGTGGATTCCCCCAAGACTCAGCGGTCTCGGCGAGTGCTTCCATTAGGTGAGTTGGTCGAGGCGTTTCGGCGGCGGAAGCCAATTGGTTCCGTGGATGACCAGTACGTTTTTCAGCGCGATGGGGGACCGTTAGATGATCGGGCACTTTTAAAGGACGTCATTCGGCCCTTAGCAAAGCAGTTAGGGTTCTATTTCGAAGGGTTCGGATGGCATTCTTTCCGTCGTCAGAACTTGACCTTGCTCCAGGAGGAAGGCGCGTCAG
>JBELAI010000344.1:0-4624 GCA_049508975.1 Occallatibacter sp.
CGCCGTTTCCGGATCGAGCGACAGAGCGAACTGCTTCTCCCAGTCGAAGGTGTACCGCGCGTAGCTGATCGCGTCATCCCGATCCCGCGCCCCTGGCCGGTGCCGCGCAATGTCCGCCGCATGCGCCGCGATCTTGTAAGCGATCATCCCGTCCTTCACGTCCTTCTCGTTCGGCAGCCCCAAATGCTCCTTGGGAGTGACATAGCAGAGCATCGAAGCTCCATGCCACCCGATCAGCGCCGCCCCAATCGCGCTCGTAATGTGGTCGTAGCCCGGCGCAATGTCCGTCACCAGCGGGCCCAGCGTGTAGAACGGAGCGCCGTCGCACCACTCCACTTCCTTGTCCACCTGCTCCTTGATCTTGTCCAGCGGCACATGCCCCGGACCCTCGATCATTACCTGAACATCGTCCTTCCATGCCACAGCCGTCAGCTCGCCCAGCGTCTTCAGTTCGCTGAATTGGGCCTCGTCCGATGCATCCGCGATCGAGCCAGGCCGGAGACCATCGCCCAGGGAAAAGCTCACATCGTACTTCGCCATCACCTTCACGATCCGGTCGAAATTCTCATAGAGGAAATTCTGCTTGTGGTGGTGCGTCATCCACTGCGCCAGAATCGCGCCGCCGCGGCTCACAATGCCCGTAATCCGCTTCGCCACCATCGGCACATACTGGATCAGCACGCCGGCATGCACCGTGAAGTAATCCACGCCCTGCTCGGCCTGCTCTTCGATCACCTCGAGATACACATCGATGTTCAGATCCTCCAGCCGCTTCACGCGATTGAGGGCCTCATAAATCGGGACTGTACCAATGGGAACGGGCGAGTGCCGCAGAATCGCATCGCGAATCTCCGGAATTGCGCCGCCGGTCGAAAGATCCATCACCGTATCCGCGCCGTGCTGGATCGCCATGTGCAGCTTGCGCAGCTCTTCGTCGATGTTCGACGTAACCGCGGAGTTGCCGATGTTCGCGTTCACCTTGCACCGCGTCGCAATGCCGATGCCCATCGGTTCGAGCTCCGGATGGTTCACGTTTGCCGGAATGATCAGCCGCCCAGCCGCCACTTCGTCGCGCACCACCTCCACGGCCAGATCTTCGCGCTTGGCCACATAAGCCATCTCCTCGGTCAGCAGGCCTTTGCGAGCAAAGTGCATCTGCGACAGGTTCGTGTCGCCGCTCCGCGCAGCCTCAGCCTTGCGCCGAACGATCCAGTCGGCGCGTGGCTTCAGAATTTCAAGTGTTGGATTGGAAGTGGTGGAACTGGAAGCGGCCATCGTTCACCTCGTCATTGGGCTGGGAATCGAATTGCGGTTGGTGACGCGAGATCAAATCAAATTATAGATGCCGCCGCCGATACCGCGCAGACCCCACCACTCAAACGAATGTCATCCTGAGCGAAGCGCCGCAGGCGCGCAGTCGAAGAGCCTGGCCTGAGCGAGTCGGCGCAGCCGGCGAGTCGAACGGCACCTGCATTTCGCATTCCAGGCAGCGGCGCTGTCGGCGCAAAAAAAGTGCAAACCGGGTGCCCCACATCCCTGAGGTTGGGATGTGGGAATCGCGCGCGCTAACGACTCTTTTAACGAGCCGCAAATGTGATCCTGAGCCTCATCCGGCGTCGCAGTTGGAGAGCCTGAGAACTTGTCAAGCCCGCACTCCCAAATCCAAAGTAATGGCCTAACATTCCACGCGAATTACAAGCCAACCTACCCGAAGAAAGTTGGCAGTTTTATCCTCCAACCTTGGTATTCTGATAATAGGGGGTAAGAAAATAATTTCTCCCCTGACTCCTTAGAATCGGGCTTTGACAAAGCCTCGCGCAAGCGGGGCTTTTCATCCCATAAGCCACGCGCGCATGATCACAGACCTCCAATTCCCGAACTCATTACTCCAAACCCCGGACTCCGGGAAGAATTTCCCCGAATCAATCGCGCACACAACTGACTCATTCGGATGCGCAAGTGAATCAATGACAAGCGCCAACCCATCATTCACACCCGCCAATGCATCATTGGCACGCGCGAGCCATCTGCCTTGCCGTCAATCAACTAGCCCCATCACAAGCACCAATGACTCATTCAAACGCGTCAATGAACATAAGCCCCTCGGCTCCGAAATGACCTGCTCCGTATCAGATAACCGAAGTCACAAAGGTAACACCCCCCGCAACTCACACAAAACAAGTCAACTTCAACTTTCCTCGCGAAAAACTCCCCCCGAGCCCACCTTATACAGCCGGCCTCGAGTTTTCGCCCTGTGGCTTCACCCGTCAAATTACAATCAACCGTGCCGTGTGGAAATCTCGCATGGCAAATTTGCGGTATCCTCCAGAAACCGCGACTGCCTGCGGCTTGCACGCGTGCCCAGCGGCTTTTCCGCGAAATGAGACGGCAGGCGAAGAAGTTCATATTGGAGGAGTTCTTCAACCGTAGACGTCACGTTGAATCGGGCGTGGGCGCCACGGAAGGGCTTGCATCCGAATAGAGGCGAAGGGCAAGACGACGGGACCGGCTTCCAATTCAGAAGCGGACCCCGGATGCACAATTCCACGACCGACCCCGATGCCGGTTACATGAGCAGAGCTTTAGCAGGGAGTCGCAACAATGGACAGATTACGCTGGCGTGTCGTGCTGCAATCGATGCGCATAGACCAGGCGGGTTTCAGCCGGTCTGTTCTTGCTTTTTGGCGTGCTTTCGCTAACTTCGGAACGATCAGAGAGGTGCATGAGTTTATTCAGCTCAAGCCATTTTCCGAAACGGCACACAACAATCCGAGATTTGCCTTCAGGTATCTGACTCACCACTACCTTGCTCGAAGCCTGACCGTGGGCGAGCGAGCAGCCTGTTTTCTCCATCATCACCGGCGGATGCATGCACTGTTGCCGGAGGGCATGTTGCGCGAGATCCTGCTGGAGGATGTTACGCTCCACGAGATCGTGGAGTCCGATCATCGTTTTGCTTTGACCGTCGGATTGACCAGGCCGCGCGATTGCGACAAGGAGGGTGAATGGTCCATTCATCTGTTGGTCGACGGAGAAGCTGTGTTTGTGCTGTCGTTCACCGTCATCCCGGGGTGGACGATCAGGTCGAAGTCGCCTGAGGTTCTGCTGATATCGCGGCTCCAGGGTATGCCGGGACGTTACACCCAAATCAAACTTGCAACAAAAACCCTGGTTGATGTTGCGCCGGGAGCGCTGCTTCTCGCCGCCTTACAGGGAATTGCCATGGCGCTGGGCATTGGCGATCTGGCCAGTGTAAGCGCGACGAACCAAAGCTTGTATTCCGAACAATACGACGGCGTTTTCAGGAGCGCCTATGACGAGTTCTTTACCGAGTTGGGTCTAGCGAAGAGTGAAGCTGGATTTTTCCTCAGCCCTGTTCCCATTGCCGAAAAGCCGTTGTCTCTCATCAAGCAGGGCCACAAGCTCAGAACAAGAGCGAAACGGGCTTTCAAGGCGGAAATCACGCTGGCGGTTGCGGAATTCTTCAGGGAAACCCTCATCTGCTCCGCCGAGGATGCCGCACGCCAATCTGTGCTCTGGTGGAGGTTTGACCAGCAGGCAGTCAATGCCGTGAAGGCCGATGAATCCGGCGCCGCCGAGAAGCTGGCATAGTGCTGGCGTAGTATTCGTTACTCGCTGTTTTATGTCACGGAGTCGTTGAAAGGTGGGCCTCGTCCGACCGGTTTTGGATCACGAAAATCGCAAGAATAAACCGCTAGCCCTATTGACAATGAGCATGCTACTAAGCGACCCTCGTGTTCGATTTTGATTTGGGCGAAGGAACCCATGCAGCATCCATAACACGAACCGTTCGAAATGAGGAATTTCCCATGAACATGGAAAGAATGCATCACGCAGGCCGGCAGTTGAAGCATGCGCTTACCCTTCCTTGCTGCTTCGCGAGCCTGGTGCTTGGGGCGATGCTCTTTATCCCCGCGGTGTCGTCCGCCGCGACGTGTACGACCACCACCACGAACCCGAATCCGAATCCGAACCCGGAGTCCTTTGTCTCGCCAGGCGACTTCAACGGTGACTGCAAGAGCGACGTTCTGTGGCAAAACACCGGCACGGGTGAGCCTTATTTTTGGCTTATGAACGGGACCGCGATTGGCAGCCAGGGTGGGCAGACCGACGTCTCCTCCGACTGGGTCATTCAGGGTGTTGGCGATTTCAGTGGAACAGGTACAGCCGATGTGCTTTGGCGGAACAGCACCAGCGGCGAAGTCTACATCTGGTTCATGAACGGGAGCACGATCACGAGCCAGGGAAGCCCTGGCACCGTCACTACCGACTGGAGCATTCAGGCCGTCGGCGATTTCAATGGCGATGGCAAAGCCGATATTCTGTGGCAAAACAGCACCACCGGCGAAGTCTACGTCTGGCTGATGAACGGGCTGACGATCACGAGCCAGGGAAGCCCGGCTACGGTGTCTCCGACTTCCGGTTGGAACGTTGTGGGCGTTGGCGACTTCAATGACGATGGCAAAGCTGACGTCCTCTGGCAAAACGACACCAGCGGAGAGGTCTACGTCTGGCTCATGAACGGGACCGCGATTACAAGCCAGGGTGCGCTTGCCAACGGCATTTCTCCCAACTGGGCCATTTTGGGCATAGGGGATTTCGA
>JBELAI010000345.1:0-4592 GCA_049508975.1 Occallatibacter sp.
GCGTGAGCGCGGGAAGAAAGGGCTGTAATTCCGCATGAAACGGTCCCAACAGTTTGAGAGCCATCTCCGCATTCGAATGTACATCCGCATTCTTTTCCAATGCAGGCCGCGCCGATAGATAGCGGTTAAGCTCCTCTCCAGAATTCGCCGTTGCAAAGATCGTGAAGCTGGCCACGAGCGGTCGCGGACTTCGTCGTGATGCGTCAAATCCCTGCGCTGCACAATGTAATCGCGCCAATGCCTGACCCGCGGAATACGCATGAGAACAAGTGCGAAACGGAGTCCACGACACTGCATCTCCGTAGAGATCCACGCCAGGAGGCGTTTCATGTACTTCGTACGTCCAATCGCCTATCTCAATTGCTGTTTCTCCCGTTTTGTTTGCAAACACGCGGGGCACCGATGCACCATGTTGGTGCAGGTGCGTCATGAAGCGATGCTCTTCCAGCAGCCCTTCCCGATCACGAACGGCTCGATGATGGCGCTTAATAAATACACGACCGCACTCAGTCGCAACGACTCCTGCGGCAGAAAACGGCCGCGGGCTAGCGCTCAGGATTTCAATGGGCTTGCTGCATTCGGGAAACTGGCTCAACACTGCGCGCACTTCATCCATCGAGAGAGGAGCCCAATCGGGTTCCACCAGCTTGCCGTCCATTCCGTGCGCTTTTACTGCTGTGCTCATTAAAAGATCGCCCTTCATTCGAAGGAAAGCCAAGAAAGTACAAACTCAAAAAGTGTAATGCGCCGAGAGCCGCACTGTCGTGGGAGCGCCCAGGTGAATGAACGTATCGCCGTAGCTTGCTCCCGTGTCTTTCCAGTAGCGTTTGTCGCCGACGTTGTCGGCATAGAGTCGCAATGTCACGCGTCCCTGCTCGCCGCCCGGCGTGTAGCGCGCGCCCAGGTTGAAAAGGTTGTAGCCCGCCACGCTTACCAAGTCATCGCGTGTAGCTTCCTTGCGGCTCGTATAGCCCCAACCCGGCATCAGGTGCAGCCCACGCGCATGCGCTGGCGCTATATCCGCGAAGACCGCTGTACGCAAATGCGGCACGTTGAGAACCTGCTTATTGTCGAATGCCGGCGTTCCCGTATCGTCCGAAATAGCACGAATAGCGGAAGCGGAAGCCGACAGCCGCAGCCAGTTCGCGGCCTTGCCTTCCGCATTCACCTCCACGCCGTCGTGCGTCTCGCGGCCCTCCTCCTCGAAGCATAGATCGCCCGGCCCATAAAATTCATCGGCGGTGCAGAAGCTATCCGGAGCCTGAATTACCTTGGGATAAAAAAACGGGGCGCGCATGCGATAGAACGCAGTGGTCAGCAGAATGCGCGCTCCAGGCTCATACTTAGCGCCTACTTCCGCCTGCCGCGTGAGAAACGATGAAAGGAACTGATTCGCATTGTCTACCCACCACGGTCCTTGCGGGCCCAGAGAAAGCAGCACGCCGTAATTGCCATAGAGCGTCAGGCTGCCCGCGGGATTGAAGGTGACCGCGTATTGCGGCAGCCAGATGGGCTTATCCGTAAGAATGGGCGCGGTGCCTGGGCTCGTAGCAGTGAGCGAATAATTGTGGTCATGCAACGAGTCGTACCGCCCGCCCGCAAGCAGCTGAACGTGTCCAGGCAAATGAATCCGGTCCTGAACCACCGCGGCCGCCTGGTGATCGTCTTCCCACAGCGTTCTTGGTCCGGCAGTTTGCTCCGGGCTCTCCATAGGGAAGGCCGCAATCGGCTGGAAAATATTCTCTGAGCCAACATAGGTGTACACCGCGCCATCCTGCACGGTTGATGGGGCGTTTGCGGGCGGTGATCCAGGTTGCTGCACGCTGCGCCGGAATAGCTCAAATCCTCCTGTTACATCCTGGCTGATAGGCCCGCTTGTTATGTGGCCCATGAGCAACGCTTCGGCCTGTCCGTCAATGCGCAATTCGCCGGGATCGCGATAGTCGTAAATATCGTAGCCGCCATCCGGGGCGAAAAAGTAATCCGGCGCAGTTCCGCCATTTCCCTGGCAGAGGGCCTCATAGGAGCATCCATACGCATACACCACGTTGTCGTTGATGAGCGAATGGCTGTAACTTGCCGCAGCGAAGGCGCGCCAGGCGCTGGAGAAATCGTAGTCCACACGTGCGTTCGTATTGAATGCATCGAAGACATTCGGCGGCGCCCAAGATTGCTCACCCAGCATCGTCGAAGGATGCACCTGGCTCAAGTCCGGCACTGTCGTTCCACCCAGCAACTGATAGCCGCATACCGAACGCTCCACCTTGTGCTGATACTCGAAATCGCCCTTCATGATGGCCTTTGGGCTCAGCTTCCAATCGGCTGCGGCTGAACCCATCGCGCGCCAGCCGTTGGCGTCGTCCACATAGCTCTCAATCTTTTCGCCGGCAAGGTTAGAGCGAAGGCCTATTTGCTTCTGGCTTCCGAAGAGTGCGCCCAGATCCACTGCGCCGAAGGAACTTCCGCGATGATCTGTGGCCAGGTCGATCGCCTTCACCGCAGCCGGCCGCTTGGATACGTAATTGATCAGACCGCCTGCCGAGGCAACGCCACTCTCTACTCCCGCAATGCCTTTGAGGAATTCGACGCGTTCCTTGTTTTCGAGCGGCACATCCTGCTCACCCGCAATGGTCATACCGTTGATTTCCAGGCCGGTCGCGAGATCGATGGGAAAGCCGCGAATCTCGTAGTCCCCGTAGTAGCCCACCGGAGCGTAGTCCTCCCCGATCGACGCATCGTTCTTAACCACGTCGGAAAGCAAGCGTGCGGCCTGATCGTTGAGCAGATCGCGCGTTACCACCGTTGCTGAGAGCGGCGTCTCTTTCAGTGCTGCGCCGTCAAGTGTTCCCACTGAAACAGCGTCGGGAAGATAGTCGTCTTTCACCTCGCCATGAACAACGACAGTGGTGGTCACGGACTGCACTGGCTGTGCAGTGGGCTTTGGTGGAGTGGGCGCCTGCGCATATCCGTGGAGGGATGTGGACAGGCAGAAGGCCAACAACAATGCGATTCTGAATCCGCGCATCGTCGGGAATTTTCTTGGAGTGTGAGCCGGGGCGCGCAAAGCAACATCAAGCATGGTTTTCCCTTGTATCCAACTTCTTGAAACAAGGGAACTCAAGTTGAAATTCGAGGAAGGGGGCCAAAAGGCTTAGAAAACTTCCCACGCCGGCATTATCCGGATCGGGTTCTAGGGTATTTTCTCAGCCCCACTTCGTGGAGCACCCCTGTTTCAATACATCGAATTGAAACACTTCCGGCCCGGTTTGGCAAATTTGCCAGCCGGGCCGGAAGACTCGTGTGTTTCGATCGTTTCGCTAAACCCGACCGACTTTGAAGCTTCCCACCAGGCCAGTCAGTTCATTGGCTAACTGGGAGAGCTGCTGACAGGCCCCCACAGATTGCTGAGAACTAGCCGCTGTCTGCTGAATGATTAATGCAATTTCGTTTACGTTGGAGGAGACCGACTGCGTAGAGTAGGATTGCTCGGTTGCGGCGGCGGCAATCTGTGTCACCATCTTTTGCACGGACTCGGATCCGTGAATAATGCTGGCCAGCGCCTCGCCGGCCGACCGCGCCGAATCCACTCCGCTCTGCACATGGCTCATGCTTGAGCGCATGGCCTCGACGGCCACTTTGGTTCCTTCCTGAATTGCATGCACGGTGACATCGATCTCTTTGGTGGCTGAACTGGTGCGCTCAGCCAGTCGGCGTACTTCGCCCGCTACCACAGCGAATCCCCGGCCATGTTCTCCAGCCCTGGCTGCTTCGATGGAGGCGTTCAGCGCCAGTAGATTTGTCTGACCAGCGATTTCGTTGATCACGTTAACGATGCGGCCGATGGCGTCGCTTGACCTGCCCAATTCCTCGATCCTGGACGAGGTCTCCTGGTTTGAGGTCAGTAGATCTCCAATCGTCTGCACCGTCGATTGCACAGTCTTGCCGCCGGAATGCGCGGTCTCTTCCGCTTTGCGTGCATCCACCGCGGCGCTCTGCGTGGTTTGACTTATCTCCTGCACGGCCGAGGACATTTCGTTCATGGTAGTGGTAATACGTTCAGCCTGTTGCTGCTGCTTCGCGGCCTGCTCTGCTGTTTCATGCGCGGTTGCTGCAAGTTCCGTAGCCGCCTGCCCGAGGGTCGTCGCGTGTTCGGCCACGCGCCGCACAATATCCTCAATGCGGGCAATAAACACATTGAACCAAATGCCCACTTCGTCGATTTCGTTGTGCCCATTTACTTCGATGCGGCGCGTCAGATCGCCATCCCCTTCGGCAATCGCCTGCAGCCGTTCCGCCAGCGAGTGCAGAGGGCTCACCACTTTGGACTGAATCACCCACCATGCAGCCGCACAAACGAGCACCATGAAACCGAGCATCGCCAGACCGGTCATCTGGCTGCGAACCGACGATGCATCCACCGCGTCCAATTGTTTCTGAAAGTCGGCCGAGATGGTCTTGTCAGCCTCTGCCATCGCATCGGTCAGCACCTTGTTGTCTTTGCCGAGCACGCCCACCTGCGCCATTAGCTCTTCGCTGGGTCCGTCCTTGGCTCCAAGTATGGCGGCATACGTGTCGTGGTCGCGCGACCGTAC
>JBELAI010000346.1:0-4526 GCA_049508975.1 Occallatibacter sp.
GCGGGCCTCGTCGGTTCCATCCATCTTTCCTCAATCATCCCATAACCTTTTGCTCCTCAATTGCTTCCAGCAATTGCCGCAACGCGCGCGGAGTTTGGCGCAGTCCGTGCTTTAGTCATGTGCAGAGCGAAGGATGGGCAAGCATACGTTGCGAATCTCGATTCAAGAAACAGAAGGAACGATGGTACTCACGCTGGAAGGGCGGGTTGCGGGGCCTTGGGCGGCCGAACTTGGCCGTGTCTGGGTGGACGAGGCCGCGCGGCTCACCCGGCGCAAGCTTGCCATTGACATATCGAACGTGATCTTCGCCGATGCGGGAGGCACCCGGGTTCTGCGAGACATCTATTCTCAGGCCCGTCCCAGCATTGTCGCCAGCACCCCATGGACGCAGTACCTTGCCGAGCAGATATCGGCCGACCCCCACGGTCGAGAGCACGATTCATCAAACGAGGAGCAGGAAAATGCAGACTATGAGTGATGCAGTGCGCGGTTGCGGGAATCCAGTTCACGCCGGCAGCGAGTTCTTCGGCAAGCTATCGGCTGAAGCGCTCAAGGACCTGATGTCGTTGGAGCATCCCACCTCTTATCCTTCGAACATGATGCTTTATTCGGAGAAGGACCCAACACCGGGAGTATTCGTGGTGCTCGAAGGCGAGGTCAAACTTTCCATCAACTCGAGCGACGGCCGGCGCCTGATTCTTCGGATCGCAAAAAAAGGCGAAATCCTGGGCCTGGACTCGGTCATCTCCGGCGAACCTTCCGAGATGACGGCCGAGACTCTCTATCCATGCAAGATCGCGGTGATTTCGCGGCACAACTTTCTTGGCTTCATGGTGCGGCATCCTGAGGCTTACAGAATTGTGACCGAGGAGCTTGGGAGGCAGATCGGCATGGCCTGTGCGCAGTTGCGCTCGGTGGCGCTGTCAGCTTCCGCGCCGGAAAAGCTTGCCCGCCTGCTGCTGGACTTCAGCCGCAATGGCCAGTCGACCGAGACAGGCACCCGCTTTCGCTTTTGCCTTACGCATGAGGAGATCGGCGAGTTCATCGGAGCCTCGCGAGAGACGGTGACGCGCACCTTGAGTGTATTCAAGACCAGGCACCTGGTCGCGTTCAACGGCTCGACGCTGACAATTCCCAACAAGACAGCGCTGGCCAGTTATGCCGGATGTTAGCCGACGAGTTATGTGGCGATCGATTTGCGAAAGCAATAGGTCGAGTGCGGTCAACTCACTAACATGGCGGCTTGTTGACCCTGTCATCCGGATCATCGGGAATCGACCACCATCCAGATCGGCAACAACTCACTATCATCCTGAGCGAAGGTCGCCGTGGCGACCGCAGTCGAAGGACCTGCGGTTGCCCTTGTGGCTCGCACTCTTGCTTATCGAAAATCAATATCTCAAATTTCCGGCCATAACTTCACCAGGGCAGCGGCTTGCCCAGGTGGAAATACCCGCCTGAGGGCCCGTCGTCGGGCAGCGTAGCCAGGGCCGCGCTGGTCTTGGCGCCTTCGCTCAGTTCCATGGGGGCCTGATCGCCGCCCATATCGGTCTTTACCCAGCCCGGATGAGCCGAATTGACCTTGATCCTGGTGTCGCGCAATTCATACGCAAGGTGAACGGTGTAGGCGTTCAGCGCCGTCTTCGAAGCATCGTACGCAAATGATTTGGCGTGATAGATCGGCGATTTCGGGTCGGCATGAAGCGCCAGCGATCCGAGAATGCTGGACAGGTTCACGATCCGCCCCGCTTCGCTCTTGCGGATAAGCGGAAGAAGCGCGTTGGTCAGCGCCACTTGCGCAAAAAAGTTGGTCTCGAAGACTTTGTGCAGCAGATCGGCCGAAACCTGCGTGGCGGAATGTTCCGGGCCGGTTCCGGGGAACACGCCCGCTGCGATACCGGCGTTGTTCACCAGGATGTCGAGCCGCCCGTAGCGCGAGTTGAAGTAGTCGTATGCGGCCTGCGCGTCGGAAGCCTTGGTGATGTCAAACTCCAGAACATCCGCGTCTACGCCTGCTGCGCGCAACTTTGCCACGGCTTGTTCACCCTGCGCAAGATTGCGCGAGCCGATGACAACCTTTACGCCGGCATCTTTCAATTCGATTGCGGTTTGAAAGCCGAGGCCCCGGTTGCCACCGGTAATGAATGCAACTTTTTGAGACATGGATCGCCGCTCCGCTCTGCTGGAATTTGTTTCCACGATCTTGGATTCACACCAGCCGGAGAAGGTGCACAAAATTCGATTTGCTCAATCACGTTCCGCCAGCCGACAGGAGTGGCGCGGTCCAGCCGCTTCCGACTAAGACTTCTTACGGAAGCAACGAGTGCGATATTACCTAAGTACCTCACTAGATTACATTCAGCTTGCTAGAGCATCTTCAACCCAAGTGTTAACAGAATCCACCGTGCCCCATCCATTGTGCGTCCTTTGCACAATGGGTGGGAGAGCACAGAAGCCGAGGCGGACAGTAAGCAGTTAGAGCGAAAATGCTCTAATTGTCTACTTGCTTAGCTCAGAACTTAGTTCGAGGCGTCGACCCTGGCGGCGCCTTATTCATGAGCATCTTCAGCTATTAGCCACCTTTGAAATGGTTCGGCACTCGCTTGCAGTGTCCAATTTGCGCAGAACCTAGGAAGCCAGTTGTGGAGAGAAATCCTGCCGACTTATTGGCCGCAAATCTCGGTGAGCAATCGGACTCAGACGCAGTGGAATCATCGATGGCACACTACGAAGCATGGATAGACGGCGATTAAGAAATGCTTATCACACCCGCAGCAACTATGCGGGACGCATTCAGAATAATCCCCGAACAATGCGGTAAAGGCGCAACACTGTTTTGCTGCCACCGGTTCTCCCACTCGACTGCGATCCTCACCCTTCTTAGAGATAAGCAGATCCAAGCCGTAAGTCCAGGGACATTGACGATCATTCCCTGGTCCGCATCGGAGGCATATGGTCACCATGGCTCTTCCTATCTCGCTGGTCCCTTATCCGCGCGTTCCCGTCGATGGGAACGATCCACCCAAGCTGAGACCCCGTCTCTGTCAGCCTGACGCTGTTCGACGCGCCCAGGCAGGCGACGAGGATGCATTCTCGGAACTCTATGTCCAGAACAAAAAGCGCGTTTACTCCATCTGCATGCGATTGGTCCGCGATCCTTCGCTGGCGGAGGATCTCTCCCAGGAGGCCTTCCTTCAACTGCACCGCAAGCTGGGATCTTTCCGCGGCGAGTCGGCGTTCACCACCTGGCTGCATCGCCTCACCGTCAACGTCGTGCTGATGTACCTGCGCAAGCGCGTGCTGCCCATTTGTTCGCTGGATCAACTGATGACAAGCGTCCCCGAAGAACACGCGGGACGCGGATTCGGGACGCGCGACCTGACGCAAGCCGGCGTTGTGGACCGTCTGGCGATCAACCGTGCCCTTGCCGCCCTGGCGCCCGGCTATCGGAACATCTTCCTGCTTCACGACGTGCATGGATATCAACATCATGAGATCGCCAGCATGGAAGACTGCACCCTGGGCAACTCCAAGTCCCAACTGCACAAGGCGCGGCGCGCTTTGCGGACCGCTCTCGGTGGACCGTCGGGCTTGAGTTACATCGGCTAAGTTGTATTGTTGCCGCCGGCAAGCTATCCGGTCAGCGCCGTCAAAAATTGGCAGGACTTTCGTTGTTTCGCATTTTGGTTCGCATGCTTCATGGCGAACAGGACAACGAGCAAAGCGCCTTTTGCATTCTTCCCGATCGAAGGATCGGTCGATGATCCGCGATTTTTAGACTTCCACAAAGAGCGCCGGGCACGGTATAAGTTATACACACATTCAATTCAGTGAGAATCAGCAGCCCTGGGGGGTGGATGGATTTCGACTACTTCGCCGCTCCCGCGGTTCTTTCGCTGATATGCATTGTCGTCGCCTTGCTCTCCGTGCGTCACTTGCGCACTCTTCCGGCCCGCTTCCCCAGCCGCCCGCTTCGAGCCTTCGACCGGATGGTTCTCTTCGCGATGATCGTTGGCTCCGCAGCTCTAGCTGTCAGCGCTGGTTTCAACGCGTTTGCGCTGCTGCGTTTCAGAGAGTTCGCTCGGCCGCCCGGAACCATCTATTTGGTCAATGGGCACAGAATGCACATGGACTGCATGGGAATCGGCTCGCCGGCGATTGTGCTGGACGCCGGCCTGGGCAGCGATGCGCTCATCTGGGGCGGCGTTCAGCCGCAGTTGGCCAGGAGTACGCGCGTCTGCTCGTATGACCGCGCAGGTTTCGGCTGGAGCGACAGCGTGCCTGGCTCGCGCGATGCCGATCACATCGCCGCCGAGTTGCATCAACTGCTGGCCGAAGCCAAAGTTACCGGTCCTCTCGTACTGGTGGGCCATTCGATTGCGGGCCTGTACATTCGCGACTACGCCGCGCATTACCCCGAAGATGTGGCTGGACTGGTTTTTGTCGATGGGTCTACGCCTTTGCAGGACGATAACCCGGCCTTGAAGGAGGCGGGCGAAACGGGCATGGCGCGCAAGGCGTCCATC
>JBELAI010000347.1:0-4509 GCA_049508975.1 Occallatibacter sp.
CTGATCGCTCTCCGCCTTCTTCTGCAGAATCGCAATCTTGGTTTCCAGATCGGGCGGCTGAATATCGGCGATCAATCCCCACTCGAAGCGGGAGCGGAGGCGATCTTCGATCTCGGCCAATTCTTTTGGAGGCCGATCGCTGGCGATCACGATTTGCCGGTTGGTATCGTGCAGCGCGTTGAAGGTGTGGAAGAACTCCTCCTGAGTGCGCTCTTTTCCGGCAAGGAACTGAATGTCATCGATCAGCAGCACATCGACACCACGGAAGCGATCGCGGAAACTGATCATCCGGTCGTGCTTGATGGAGTTGATCATCTCGTTGGTGAACTTCTCGGTGGAGAGATAAACGATGGAACTGTCGGGCTGACGCAGCTTGACCTCATGGCCGATCGCCTGCATGAGGTGGGTTTTTCCCATACCCACGCCACCATAAAGAAAAAGGGGATTGTAGGCCTTACCGGGGGCCGTGGCGACGGCCAGAGCTGCCGCATGGGCGAATTGATTTCCGCCGCCGATGACGAAACCGCCAAAGGTGTAGCGCGGATTGAGTTGGGCCGCACCGTCAAAGTCAAAGCGTGACTGCGCCGGCGGACGCAGGGAAGTTCCGTTCAATCCGCCATTGTGGCGAACCACTGGAACCGGAACTGGTTCAGGTTCGGGCGGCACGGTGACAAATTCGACATCCTCGTAGGTAAGGCCGAGATTCTCGATGGCTTCCAGAATCAGATCGTTGTAGCGCTCTCCGATGGTGCAAAACTCAGGAGAGGGAACGGCGACGAAGAGCTTGCCATCAGCGTCGTGGCTGAAACGCGTGGGCTTGAACCACGTGTCGTAGGAGTGGCGGTTGACCTTCTTTTCGAGGGCATCCAGGATTTGCATCCACGGATTCGGAGTTGACATAACCAAAGCTGACATGTGTCGACCATTGTCCTAAAAGTCAAGCCCGCGAGCTTCCCTGCCTTATACATTGTGGAAATGCTAAGGTGGCCCTGCTGGGGCTTGGCTGGACGGATTTTTAAATGTCGTCGCTGAACAGACTCAACCGCACAGGCACAACGAATAAACCTGTGAAGCTGGAGGGTGCGGAGCGTGAAATTCTACTTGCACTCGTGCCGGGCAGGCCCGGCAAAACAGTAGTAGCAGTCGGATACTAGCACGAATACAATTTTCGGAAATCACGTCACCGAACATTTCTTGCGACGGAGGTGTACTCACTTTTCGCCATTTGAGGGCGGTTCGTCAAGAGAGAAATGAACAATGCAACGCAGAAGGTGCAGAGCAGGAGCAAAAAAATGTACGATGGGAGAGAGCGAGGGTAACCAGACCGGTCGGAGCAGTTTGGCCGAAGGGGCATCCTTCATTTATACTTACCCTTTGCTCATCGACATTTCTTGAAGCAGGAGCAGTCAGTCAAATGCCTAAACGGACATTCCAACCCAATCGCCGCCATCGTTCCAAAGTGCATGGATTCCGGCAGCGTATGAAGACCAAAAGCGGCCAGGCCGTCTTGTCGCGCCGCCGCGCAAAGGGACGCAAGCGCGTTTCAGTTAGCCCCGGCTATCGCGATTAACCAACGCAAGACCACGCCCGTTCCTGGCCCACTCACCAACGCTGAAGCAGCCATTCCGGCAGAGCAGGCAAGCTGAACTATGGCAATCCTGAAAGCGGAGCGGACTGAGAGCGGAAAGAACAGGAACGCGAACGCCGTGGATGACAGCGTGAGCGACACACCGAAAGGCAGTTTCCCGAAGACCGCGCATTTGCTGAAGCACTCGGACTTTCAACGGGTGTATGAGCAGGGCCGGCGCCACTTTTCCGGGAACATGACCGTCTTCTATCTGCGGAGCCAAACCGAAGCTGTCCCCGGGCCGAATCAGGCAGGGACAGCCAAGGAGCGGTGCGTGCGGGCAGAGCGCGGTGTGCGCATCGGATTCACCGTCTCAAAAGCGCTGGGCGGATCGGTGGAGCGCAACCGGATGCGGAGACGCACCCGGGAGGCGGTACGCCACCACCTGCCCATGCTGAAAGGCATGAGCGACGTCGTGGATGTGGTGATCAACCCGAAGAAGAGTCTGCTGAAGGCGGAGTTCCCGCAGATCTCGCAAGAGATCGAGCGCGCGTTCCGGGTGATCCGGCAAAACTGTGAAGGGGCCGAAAAGAAGAGTGGAAGGCAGGAGGCACGGCGCAGATGAGAAAGCTCATTCTGAAATTGCTTGCTGTTTACCAGCGCTGGGTTTCGCCGCAATTGCCGGTTGCCTGCCGGTTCACGCCGACCTGCTCGGAGTATGCGGCAGAGGCGGTGACCCGGCACGGAGCGCTGGGTGGAACTTTGCTGGCTCTGTGGCGTCTGCTGCGTTGCAATCCCCTGGGCGGGCACGGGTTGGACCCGGTTCCAGAACATTTTTGTTGCCGCTGCACTACAGGCGCTCCAGCGGCCCGCACGCATTAGAACGAAGGCGCGCGTACTGGCAGAGGCCGGACGCGCACGGCGAGGACTGTGAAGTTTAAACTGGCGGCCGCGGCCGCGCAGATCGGCATACTACCTTGAGCGAGTTCCAGAATCCACAGAACCAGCCCGGCATAGACAAGCGCGTGATGATTGTTTTTGCAGCCACAATGGTGCTGCTGGTATTGGCCCAGCAGTTCCTGGTCAAGCCGAAGCAGCAGGCGGATCAGAAGCAGCAGGCCGCGACGAGTGCGCCGGCTCCGGCCGTGGTGCCGGGCAGTCCGAGCCTGAACACAGTACCTGCCGCTGAGGCGTCAACGAACCCCGTGGCCGCCGTTAAGGCAGAGAGCGAAAACACCACGGTGGTGGAAAACGATCTCTACCGCATCACCTTCAGCAACCGCGGCGGACTGGTGAAGAGCTGGATCCTAAAGAAGTATAAGGACGAGCAGGGGCAACCGCTGGAGTTGGTGCACGACCACGAGCAGGCGGCGGCGCAATATGGCTACCCTCTTTCGCTGTGGACCGCCGACCCGGCGATGCGCGAGAAGCTGAACGGCGCGCTTTACGTTGCCAGCGGAGCGGACAACGCCGGCCCGGTGAAGGATCTCTCCTTTGATTACGCCGATGGCGACCTGGTGGTGAAGAAGCAATTCCACTTCGACAACACCTATGTCATCGATGTGAAGACGAGCGTGCGCCAGGGCAGACAGTACATGACCGCGCTGCCTACATGGCCTTCCGGATTTGGCGACGCGACCGGGCTGCCGAGCTACGCGGAGCAGCGCCTGGACTATGTTGCCACCGGCGAAGACGTGAAGCGCCTGAAGCTGGATAAGAAGGGCGCCGCCATCAGCGGCGGCCGCGTGCTGACAGGCAACTTCCAGTGGGTGGGCGCCTCGGACGCATACTTTGCGGCGGCTTTCCTTTTCGAGCAGCCGCAGAGCGCCGCGTTTGCCGAGCTGCGCAACGCGATTGAAATTCCCAAAGATCCCGCCAATCCGCAGGGCGAAAAGGTAAAGACCGAGGTGCTGGGGGTCGCCGCGGGAGCGCTGAATGCTCCGTCGAGCGTACGGCTGTTCGCCGGCCCCAAGGCGGTAGATGTTCTGGAGACGGTACGCAGCGCCAACGGCGTGGATTTGCGTGGCACACTGGACTTCGGATTCTTTGGATTTATCGGGCGGCCGCTATTCGCCTGGGTGCGCTGGACGCAGCAACACTGGACCTCGAATTGGGGCTGGACGATCGTGCTCGTCACGGTGCTCATCAATGTGGCCCTGCTGCCGCTGCGAATTTCGCAGATCAAGTCATCGATGAAAATGCAGAAGGTCGCGCCGCAGATGCAGCAGATCCAGGAGAAATACAAGAAGTACAAACTGGATGATCCGCGCCGTGGAGAGATGCAGAAGGAAGTAGCAGCGCTTTACAAAGAACACGACGTGAATCCGGTGGGCGGCTGTCTTCCGGTTATCATCCAGATGCCCTTCCTGTTCGCGTTCTACACCATGCTGAAAAACGCGATTGAGTTGCGGCACGCAGGCTGGTTGTATTTGAATGATCTGTCCGCGCCGGATCATCTGCACATTATTCCGATTGCGACGATTGTTCTGATGATGGCTTTGCAGCGCATGATGCCGGCCACGGGCATGAGCAAAGAGCAACAGAAGATGATGAACATGATGACTCCGGTCATGTTCGCCATGTTTACCTGGTCGGTGGCTTCCGGATTGGGCCTGTATATTATTACCGGCTCGGTGGTGCAGATCGTGCAGCAGATGATTATGAATCAGACGGAAATGGGCCGGGAGATGCGTGCGATGGCTGAGAAACGCGCCCTGAAAGCAGCGGAAAAGAAGCGGTAACCGGCGAGGAGTAGCGATGGCAATCGAAGAGAAAATAGCTGCGGCGAAGCAGATCAATGAACTGCTGAACAACATTGTGCGACTTGGCGGATTCCGCGTGAAGTACCGTATCGCGGTGGACCCGCCGGTGAACCAGGGAGCGGAGTGGGACCGCCCGGCGATCCTCGTGGACTTCTCCGGTCCGGACAGCGGATTGCTGGT
>JBELAI010000348.1:0-4505 GCA_049508975.1 Occallatibacter sp.
CTACAACGACGCCTACGCGCGCACCACGCTGGGCAAAAAGCATCCATGGGCTCTGGGCCGGCCGGCCTACCAAGTGTGGCATGAAATCTGGAAGGATATAGGCCCGCTGATTGAGCGCGTAATGGAAAGCGGCGAGGCTTGCTGGGAAGAGGTTTTGCAACTGATTCTCGAGCGCAACGGGTATCCCGAGGAGACCTATCACACCTTTTCTTATAGTCCCCTTGCCGGCCCGGATGGTAACGTCGCCGGAATGCTTTGCGTGGTCATTGAAGACACGGTACGGGTGATCGGCGAGCGCCAGTTGTCTGCACTGAGCACGCTGGCGGCAGCGCTTGGAGGAACGATCACGGAGCAAGATGTGTTTGCCGCCATCGAGCGAGGTGTGGCGGGGCAAAAGGATATGCCGTGCACGCTGACTTACCTGTTCGATGACGATGGGAAGCAGCTCAGGCTGGTTGCGAAGACTGGATTCGAATCCGACCATCCGGCCGCGTGCCTCATCGTCAGCGCCGACTCCAAAGCGGCGCCCTGGCCGATTCATTTGCTGCTGGCGGCAAACCGCGCCATCACCGTGGAAGATCTGTCCGCGTACTTCCCCGCTCTGCCCCCCGGCTGCTGGGATAAGCCCCCGGCCCGCGCTCGATTGGTTCCCATCATGCGCCAGGGACAGGACAAGCCGGTTGGAGTCTTCATTGCCGCGCTGAATCCATATCGCCAGCTCGATGCAACCTATGGCGGCTTTCTTGACCTGGTGGCCGGCCAGACTGCAGCCAGCATCACCAATGCCAAGGCATATGAAGAGGAAAGACAGCGCGCCGAAAGCCTGGCCGAGCTGGACCGCGCCAAGACTGCGTTCTTCTCGAATGTGAGCCACGAGCTGCGCACTCCGCTTACGCTGATTCTGGGCCCCGTTGAGGATGCAATTACCAGCGGAACGCCTCCATCGAGCGGCGCCCTGGAGATGCTGCACCGCAATGCGCTGCGCCTGTTGAAGCTGGTGAATGGACTGCTCGATTTTGTTCGCATTGAAGTGGGACGGCTGCGCGCCGCCTATGAACCGACCGATCTGTCGCTGCTTACCGCGCAGCTTGCCAGCGTCTTTCGTTCCGCGGTGGAGCGGGCGCATTTGAAGCTCGTGGTGGATTGTCCGGCATTGCCGGAGCCGGTGTACGTTGACCGGGAGATGTGGGAGAAAATCGTTCTCAACCTGCTTTCAAATGCCCTGAAATCGACATTCGAAGGCGAAATCCGGCTGACCATGCGCTCCACAGGCGCCGAGGCTCAGCTCAAAGTCACCGATACCGGCACCGGTATCTCGGAAACCGATCTGCCTCACCTCTTTGAGCGTTTCCGGCGCATCGACGGCGCCCGGCGGCGCAGCCATGAGGGCAGCGGAATTGGCCTGGCCCTGGTGCAGGAACTTGTGGAACTGCATGGCGGCACCATCGCCGTAGAAAGCGCGTTGGGCAACGGCACCACGTTTACCATCGCGCTCCCCTTCGGTCAAGAGCATCTATCGCATGGACGGGTTGTATTGGAGGGAGAGAATTCCGTTGGACTTCAGGGATCGGCCGTGGCCTACGTGCAGGAAGCGATGGGTTGGCTGCCGGGCCGCGATCGGCAAAAGAGGGAAATTACCCGCGGCACGACGGGCGACGGTGTTCATGGAACTGCCTCGACGTATCCCGCCGAAAGCAAGCCTGAGATTCTTCTGGTGGATGATAACGCCGACATGCGCGAGTATGTTCTCGGCCTTCTGGGCTGGCGCTTCAAAGTGGTCCCGGCAGAGAACGGCAGGCAAGCTCTTGAACTGGCAGCTCTCCACGCTCCCGACCTGGTGCTTACCGATGTCATGATGCCGGAGATGGACGGCTTTGGCCTTCTGGCGCGGCTGCGCGAGCATCCGGCGACGCGGGCGATTCCGGTGATCATGCTGTCGGCGCGGGCCGGAGAAGAGGCGCGCATTGAGGGCATGGACGCAGGCGCGGACGACTATCTGACCAAGCCCTTTACTGCGCGGGAACTTGTGGCTCGCGTTGAATCCCAACTGAAGTTAGCCCGAGTTAGAAAGGAAGCAGCGGCACAAGAGGCCGCACTTACACGCGAGATATACCAGGCAAAGCAGTTTGCGTGGGAGGCGTTGGAGCACATCCCTGAGGTGTTCTATACCTTTGACAGCGAATTCAAGTTCACTTATGTCAATGCCGCCGGGGAGAAAGTATCCTCGCGCATGGGCAAGACGCTTCTCGGAGAGAAGCTTTTCGATCTATTGCCGGATCTTCGCGGGACCATTTTTGAGGAGAGCGTTAAGCAAGCCATGGAGCAGCGCATTCCGACCGAGTTCGATTATTACTACGAGCCTTTGGAAAGCTGGTTCCAGTATCGCGTTTATCCGCAGCCTGACAACGGGCTCGCCATGTATGCGCGCGACATCACGGAGGAGCGAAAGACGGAAGAGGCGCTGCGCAAGTCCGAACAGCTTGCAGCGGCGGGGCGGTTGGCTGCAAGTATTGCGCATGAGATCAATAATCCGCTCGAGGCAGTTACCAACCTGCTTTTTCTTGCCAAGCTTGACCAGTCGGTCGCGGGCAACACCAAGAACCTGCTCGAGCTCGCCGACAAGGAGTTACAACGCCTGTCGCATATTGCGGCGCGCAGCCTGAAGTTCTATCGGCAGCGGACGGCGGCTACGCAGACATCGCTCGAAGAGTTGACCGAATCGGTGTTCTTCTTCCACGAGACCGAGATAAGGACGCGCGGCATCGATCTGGACCGCCGCTACCGGAGCGCGACAAAAGTGCTATGCCATCCAGGGGAGATTCAGCAAGTGATGACCAACCTCATCGACAATGCGCTCGACGCGCTGCCGCGCCACGGACGCATGGTTGTGGGTGTTCGGCCCGCGCGGGACAGGGCCGGCCGCGAGGGCGTTACCGTCACCGTTGCCGATAACGGCTGCGGGATGGATCGATCCACACTCGAACGGCTGTTCTATCCCTTCATTACGACCAAGGGCGAAGCCGGCAACGGATTGGGACTGTGGGTGTCGAAAGGAATTGTGGATAAGCACCAGGGAACCATCGCAGTCCGCAGCAGGCGCGATTGCGGCACCGTCTTCCGGCTCTTTCTACCCTTGAACCCCACGGTGAGCGAAGCGGACCGGGCGTAGAGCTTATCCGCGAATAGCGATTTTGCAGCGCCGCTCTCCAGAGCGGCTGTCGTACGGGTCTCCAGGCCCGCACAAGCCGCATTTGGCGGCTGGGAGCCCGCCAGTACAGCCGGTCTGGAGACCGGCGCTACTATTTGCGGATAGGCTCTTAGTCAGCACGCTTCCCCCGGTAATATGGGTATAACTTCGGACTAACTCTTAGCTAACTCCGACTCAATGGCAGCTTTTAACTCGGGAGCATCGGGCTGGGTGTCCGGAGCGAACCGCTCCACCACTTGCCCGGTGCGGCTGACGAGAAACTTCTCGAAGTTCCAAAGCAGTTCCGGCTCCGCGTTGGCCTCGATTCCGTACCCCTTCAACTTGTCGCGCCAGGGAACCTCAGACACGCTGACGGCCTTGGGCTGCGCGGCGATCAGAGCCTGGTAGAGGGGATGCTTCTCCGGCCCGACGACGGTGATTTTCTCAAACATGGGAAACTTCACACCGAAGTTTGTGGTGCAAAAAGTCTGAATCTCCTCGTTGGTTCCCGGCTCCTGCGCCTTGAAGTCGTTGGCCGGGAAGCCGGCGACAACCAGGCCCTGGCCCTTGTATTGCTCGTAGATCTTTTCCAAGCCCTCGTATTGCGGCGTTAGCCCGCACTTGGAGGCCACGTTGACCACCAGCAGAACGTGGCCTTTGAACTCGGCCAGCGATGTGTCTTCCCCGGTGATTTTCTTTACCGGAATATCTAAAACGGATTCGCTCATGACGATGAATTCTCCTGACTGCTCTTCCATCATAATTGTGTTGCATGGCTGGCGTCTCACCGCGCATTTCCAATTGAGTCGCAATTTGGAAGACTCGTACCGTCGCAACCGTCAATGTTTACAGGGGTGCAAGCGCGGTGAAGACGCTGTGGAACTGAATACGAGATGGGTGAGGTTAAAAGCCAGCCCTTTGCGAATTTCCCTGCGTGACCGGCCTCTGGGCAATTATTATCAGCTTCGCGCAAGACAATTTCGCTAATTGGTAGTCAAAGGTGCGAGGTAAATACTCGTGCGAACGAAATTGCTTGTGCTGGGTCTTGCAATATCCTTCATTTCAGCCGCCCAATCCTGGGCGTCCAGCCCGTTGGATTCCTGCGGCGCGAAGGACGTTTCCTTCCAAATCAACAAACAGAAGAGCGACGCAGCTAAGCCTTTTTCAAGTCCGGATAAGGCGAAGCTCGTTTTCGTCCAACGCAACGAGCGATGCATCGGCTGCTCGGTCACCCGCGTTGGAATTGACGGGGCATGGATTGGCGCCAATAAGGGCGATTCCTATTTCGCCGTGACGATTGAACCCGGAGAGCATCATG